>JAEUHP010000160.1 GCA_016795295.1 Planctomycetota bacterium
CGGCCGGGTGCAGGCGTTTTCGTCGATGGACCAGCAGGTGCTCGCCTACGTCGAACCCTACATGGACAACTACCGGCCGGATTACGCCGCCTCAATGGCATCGCTGGGCACGCAGCCCGGCAATCCGTATCCGGTCATCGCGTTCACGGAGGTGCCGTCGCCGCCGGGTGCGTATGTCCGACGTATCCAGGCCTGGCGCCTGTCACCGCCCGGTACACGCGTGCTCGGCACCGGCTGCAGCAGTGTGGGCCGGCCACCGACGATCGGTTTGCGCCGCGTCACCTCACCGACCGGCGAGACCTGCCGCATCACGCTGGGCTCCGGCCTGCCCGGTGCGTTCGCCTGGTGCATCGTCAGCCCCGCTGCGCCGAGCACGCCGCTGCCTCTCGATCCCCTCGGCTTCTCCGGCTGCGACCTGCTCGTCGTGCCGACCTGGGTCTGCAACCGCACTACCGGCACGACCGGCATGCCGACTGGCTACGCCAGCGTCGACGTCCCCGCGATCCTGCCGCGCACGCAGACGACCGGCACGATTCCGTTCGCCGCCCAGTGGCTGCTGTTGGATCCGTCTACGCTGGACTACGCGGCTTCCCCACGCCACGAGTTTGCGGTCCGGTGAAGCGACTTGGCCCGAAGTCCGTGGTGGGGATGGGCGCTCTTGCGATCACCCTGGCCCTCGCTTTTCCTGTCCTATGGCACGAGGATCCACCATGCGCGGTGCTCGAACGCGAGTCGCTGCCGCGTTGCCTCGCAGCGGCGGCAGATCCTGGCGCACCTGTAGGTGGAGCCACGACGCCTGGTGCCGCAGCGACTGCGGACGAAGCAGCTCGGGATGCAGCACGCGAACCCGCATCCCCGGTCGATGCCGCTTCGGACCGGGAGTGGGCGAGCCTGCCGCGGGTGACGAAGGACGTCCTGGGGCGTTTGCTGCAGACGCAGCGATGCGACCCCGTGCAGCTCTACCGCAGCCACCAGTGCAACCCCCGCGACCTGTGGTTGTCGCCGACCGTCCGGGTGGCCATCGCCGCGATGGCGCGCGACGGGGCCACTCGGATCGAACGGCTGCGTGCGGCCGCCGTGACCGTCAAGCACGACGAGTTCGCTCGGTCTCACGCCGCAGGCAAGGCGCTACCGGTGGACTTGGCGACCCTCGAGGGCCGGACCAACCTCGGCCGTGTCGGTGCCTCGGCGGTCTTCGGGGAGGTCGAAGGGCTCCCGTTTGCCGCTGCCAGCGTAGAGATGCCGCAGACCATCGCCGCGGACCGCGCCCTGCGGCAAGCCGCCGGCGACCTCGCGGCACACCTGCTCGCCGCGTTTGCCGAGCACGGCGCGCTACAAGCTGCCGAGGTCGAAGTCCTGCGCGCACGGCTGCGGTGATCGACGGCGTTCGACACCGGTATCGGCCAGCGCAGCGGCGGGGGAGACTTCGCCGGCGCCGGGGTAATTGCATGCGCAAGGAATGACTGCTTCTTCACGTTGGCATGCTGCACCCTTGGTATGTGCTTGCCGAAGGGGCTGTGACAGCGTTAGACTGCGAATTGGCTGACCTTGCCAACATAAGGCCGTAGATCGGACGCCCTACCCGCAGGACACGAACCGATGCCCCACCTCGCCATGCAACATGTGCTCGTGGCCGCTTGGATCACCACGATCCACGTTGCCGCACAGTCGTTGACCATGACCGCGTCGACGATCCAGTTCCAGGCTTCTGCGGGCCCCGACCTGCAAACCGCACCTGCGGGCACTCCAATCCTCAGTAGCCCACTGTACAGGAGCGCTTCCACGCAGATCGGCGGCATCGGCACCTCATGGGTACAAAGCAGCCTCGATTCGGGGCCACAGCTCCTGTCCTTCGACGCCAGCCTCTATGTCAATTCGGTCCTGCCAGGCAGCAGCTCCGCTTTCGTGGGCCCGCTGGTAGAAGCTACAGCAGAGGTGATGCTGACGCTGACCGCAACAGCTCCGGTGTTCGCGGTTTTGACCATCGATTGGCGCTTCTTGGCATACATCTTCCCCATGGCCGGAGTCACCGCCCAGGTAGACGTCTTCGACGATGGGCAGTTCGAACTCAACGGCTCCATCTTTCCAGTCGTCGTCACATTGCCGCTGGCGTTCGGACCCGGGTCCCTTCCAATCCGGGTGCGCACCCTGCTGGCCGGCCGCGCCAATGTCAAGTCCAGACAGATATCAGGCACCGGGCAGCTACACATCCGCCTGACACCAAACCCTGGCACCATGATCTTGAGCAGCACGCCGAGCGTTTGCGGCACACCCATCCCGCTGGCGCTCGCCGCGGACGTGGACTTCGACCGCCGCATCCGTTTCCAGATTGCCGCCCCAGCCAGCCCATCCACCCTCGGTGCCCTGATCCTCGGCAGTACCCTGAGCATGGTGCCGCTGCCGTTCCCACCCCAATGCCATGGCTTGACCGATCCCCTGGTGGTTCGCTGGCTGTCGCCAGCCGAAGTTGCTGGCACGCCGGTGTACTGCTCCACCCACAACCTGACGGCGCCGTTTGCGTTGCACACCCAGGCACTGCTGTTGGATCTCCAGTCCGGCCAACTGCTTGCGAGCAACCGCATGACGATTGGCTCGCGCTGACCTGAGACCGAGTCAGGAAATTTTGCCACACGTGCGGTCGCGCCGGGTTCCTGGCGCTCGAAGTTCCTGAACCCGCAAGAGCCACGCAACCGACACCCCCCATGAAGAGCTCTCTCCTCATCCTCACGCTCACCGGCCTGCTGGCCGCAGCTCCGGCCACGTGCCAGCAGCGCCTGCTCGACAACTTCGCTTCCGGCAGCGATGCCGCCTGGACCCGCAACGACAACTTACAGCCAGCGCAATTGGGCTCGACCCAATACTCCGTCCTGGCCGGCAGGTACCGGATCGCTTCCTCGACCAGCCTGCCACCTCTGCCCCAGGGCGTGATCACGGGTTCTTGGTTCACGGCTTCGCAAGCGGACCCGGTGCAGTACGCGAACGGTCTCGTGCGCATGCTCGTGCGCATGGAGAACGACACCACCAACGCAATGATCCTGCTGCGCTACCAAGCCAACGGGCAGGGATACTTCTTTGCGCTGAACAACCACGAGAACTACCTGATTGCCGGCATCCTGACCGCGACCGGCGGCAGCAACCTCGCCGCCAGCCCGTTCCCGATCGCTTCCCAGACCGACTACATACTCGAAGCGAGTTGCATGGCGGATCGCATGGCACTCAAAGTCTGGACCGCCGCGAACCAGGAGCCTTTGGCTCCACAGCTGGTCTTCACGGACAACCGCCAGCAGCAGGGCGGCTTCTGGATGGGAGTCTACAACCAACCGTCGATCTGGGGGGGCTACGGTGGCCCGCTCGACGCCAGATTCGACGACGTGATCTTCACTCCGTATCCAGTGGTCAGCAGTTTTGGCACGGCTTGCGCCGGCACCTTGGGCGGGCAAGCTCCATACCTCGCGGCAGCAGGGCATCCGATCCGCGGCGGCAACCTGCTGCTGGAGGTTCAGGGCAACGGTACCCTGCTGGGCATTGCCATCGGCACTCTGCCTGGCGCGGTGCAACTCGGGTTGCCCTGTCCCTTGCTGGTAGCCGACACTGCGGTGTTCCTGCTGGGCTCGCTCCGGCGCGGTTCCGGGGACCTCACGGTCCAGATTCCCCCGAACATGCCGCCGATGTCTTTGGTCTACCACGCCCTCACCAGCAACAGCGCGCTGACCCAGTTCGCTGCCAGCCAGGGCTTGCAGCTCACTTTCCAGCCATGAGCTCTCCCGCCCGCGGTTGCGGGCGGCACCGCAGCGGATCGCGCTTGAGCCGCTGCAACGCGGGGAACGGCTTGGGGCAAGACGCTCCAGCCAGCCCGCTGCAGCGTCGCCTTGGCAGCGAGCTTG
>JAEUHP010000168.1 GCA_016795295.1 Planctomycetota bacterium
GCCGGGGGGGGGGCCACCACTCACGATCACCCAGGAGCCGCTGCAACGCGGGGAGCGGCCGCGGGCGAGGAGGCGCATCCAGGCCGCTGCAGCGTCTCCACGGCAGCGGTCCCGCCCGCGTTGCGGGCGGCACCACTCACGATCACCCAGGAGCCGCTGCAACGCGGGGAACGGCCGCGGGCGAGGAGGCGCATCCAGGCCGCTGCAGCGTCTCCACGGCAGCGGTCCCGCCCGCGTTGCGGGCGGCATCGCTCACGAACACCCAGGAGCCGCTGCAACGCGGGGAACGGCCGGGGGCGAGGGGGAGCATCCAGGCCGCTGCACCGTCACCGCGGGAGCCGGGCCGGCCGTGGCTGCGCGGCGCACGGGTGGTCGGCGGCTCAGTGACGCAGGGCCGCGGCTGGCACTGCTTCGAGTTTGCCACCCGGGCGAGCCCACGACAGGCGCAGTTCGGCGCCGCCGGTCTGGTTGAACCACACCAGTTCGAGTGGGTGCAGGCCCTTGGCCAGAGCCCGAGTGCCGGTGGCGGTCACCGCGCCGTGCAGGCCGTTGTTGTCGACCAGTGCGCTGCCGTCGAGCCACAGCACGCTGCCGTCGTCGCTGGTCAGCGCCAATCGGTAGACGTCGTCGACTGGCACGTCGAGGAAGCCGCGGTAGCGCAGTGCCACCCGTTCGCCTTGGCCTGCGGCGCTGGGCTGCGCCGCCACCTCGGCGGGTGCGTCGCGGAACGCAGCGCGGTCCTCCGGAACACGTTGCCAATCGACGGCCAGGCGCTGGCACAGCAACCCTGGTGCGCTCTGCGGCACGTTGGCGGCGGGCTGTGGCACCACGGCGCGGAAGGTGCGCTCGACGATGGCGCTGACCGACTGGCCGCGGTGGAAGGCCTGCGCGCGGACCGTGGTGGTGCGGGTGAGCCGCAGCGTGCCGGCTGCGGCACTGTTCGCCGTGGGCGCACTGCCGTCGGTGGTGCAGCGCACGTCGAGGCCGGGGCTGCCGGATTGCACGTGCACCGCGAGCTCGTGCACGAACTCGTCGGTTTCGGCTTGGAGCACGGGCGCGCGGTAGACGATCGGGCGGCCCTGGATCTCGACGGCGACCACGGTGTCGATCGGGTCCAGGCCGCCGTGGGGCATCTGCAGCGCCAGCCCGGCCGCACCCGTCGCCGGCAGCGCTGTCAATTCGCGCTGCGGCTCCGCCAGCAGGTGGGCGCGAACCAGGGCGTTGCCCAAGCCCGGCAGGCGCAACACGCCGTCGGCAGGTCGTTCGAACACGTGCAAGTAGAGCGTGCTGGTGCGTTCCCCGGCGCGCACCGTGCAGCGCCCGAACGGCAAGTGCTCGAACACACTGGCGGTGGTGCCGTGGATCGAGGCCGCGTTGCGCTGCATCCAGGCGCCGATCTCGATCAGGCGTTGCACCGCGAGCGGCGGGAACGTGCCGTCGGCACGTGGCCCCACGTTGAGCAGGTAGTTGCCGCCCTTGCTGGCGATGTCGACCAGATTGCGCAGCAGCTCCTTGGTGGACTTCCACTGCGTGTCGGCCTGGTTCCAACCCCAGTGCCGGTTCATGGTCATGCACGACTCCCAATCGACCCCTGGCATGCCGGTCGCGGGAATCTCCTGTTCCGGAGTGGCGAAGTCGCCGACGGCTTCGTCGCTGCCGTTGAACCCGGCCATGCCGCCGCGGTGCACGTCGACGCGGTTGTTGACGATCATGTCGGGCGCGAGGCGCCGGCACAGTTCGAACAGCCGCAGGCCGCGTTCGTGGCTCCAGGTGTGCTCCCATTCGCCGTCGAACCACATCACCGCGGGGCGGTAGTTCTGGATCACTTCGGTCACCTGCGTGTGCAGGTAGCGTTCGAAACGCTCGAAGTCGGCCCCCTCGGCCGATCGCTGAGCCGCTTCCCACGGCCGGCGCGGCAGATAGTCCGGGTGGTGCCAATCCATGATCGAGTGGTAGGTGCAGAAGCGCACCCCGTGCCGCGCGCAGGCCGCGGCGAGCTCTTTGCAGATGTCCCGCCCGTGGGGCGTGTTCATCACGTCCCACTCGGTGGCCTTGCTGTCGAACAGCGCGAAGCCGTCGTGGTGCTTGCTGGTCAACACCAGGTACTTCATGCCGGCCGCGGCCGCCAGCTTCGCCCACGCGTCCGCGTCGAACTGCGCCGGTTGCCACTTGGGCTGGAACTGGTCGTACACGTCGACCGGGATGCGCGCGCTGTCGCGGATCCACTCGCCGTAGTCCTTCTTGCCCTGCCATTCCCCCGCCGGGATCGCATACAGGCCCCAGTGGATGAACATGCCGAAGCGGGCTTCGCGCCACCACGCCATGCGCTGGTCCTGGGGGGACGGGGGGGCGGCGGGATCCGGGGATTGGCCGGTGCTCGAGCAGGCGGCGAGCAGCAGGGCCGCGACGAGGTGGGAGGGGCGCATGGCCGGGAGCGTAGGGGGTGTGTTGGAATTCCTGCAACGTCCAGGAATGGCTCGGCGTTGTTTGGCAGAGCCCCATCCGCGCCTCGAGGTGATCCATGCATTGGTCGAAGTTGTGTTGCCGCGCTTATGCCCTGTCCCTTCTCGTTGGTTTGGGAATCGCCGTGTCCACGGCATCCTGTGGGTCTGGAGGCGGCGCTTCCGCTGCCAGAGTTGCCACCGGGGACTCCCTACCAGACCAAGTTCTGGCAGGTTTGGACGAAGTGCCACACTTCCCGCAGACACTGGCGCAGATCGTCTTGCCGAATGGCTACTCGGCGGAGGACTTCCTGGCCCTCTGGGGCGGAGTCGATGGCGCATCCGGAGAGATTGGGCCCCAGGACGCGCGGAACCTGATGATCGCGTGGATGTGTTCCCGGGCCAACGAGCTGGTCGATCGCTCGCAGTGGATCAAGCCCGACGAGGGGGCTGGGCGGCCGGCCCAGACGGGTCTTGCCTACGTGTTCGGCGGCAAGGGGGTTGAAGCTCGCAGCCGATACCAGGCAAACTGTTGCCCGTGGTTGTACGGCCTGGACTGCTCGGGCTTCCTGGCTCAGGTGTTCGCCGCCGCCGGCGTGGTGTTGCCGGTCGGGCCGGCGAGCACTCAGCGTTCGGCCGCCGTCTTGACCCGCGCCATCAAGGCGAAGAGCACCTTCTCCAGGCTCTATGCCGAGGACGTTGGGGTGCTTGCGGTCAACGAGTTGGAGACTGGCGACGTGATCTACTGGAACGATGCCGCTGGGCGCACGAAGCACATTGGTGTGGTCCTCGGTGGCGCGATCTACCAGTCCAACGGCAGCAGCTCTTGTGACGCCGAGCAGTGCGAACGGAATCAAGGTCCCAACCGAGGCCCCAGAACCCTGCGCTTGGAGCAGGCAACCACGTTCTTCAGCTCCTCTGGGTTGACCGTGGGCGGTGTCGTGCGCATCTTCGCCGAGATCTCGGGAGATTGGCGGTTTCGGTTTCGCTGCCAGACCGCTTCCTTCGACGTGATCGATGCACCGATTCGGTTCCCGACCACCGCCAGCAACGAGTTTCAAGTCACCGAGCAGTTCCTGGACTACAACCAGCAGCCGCTCAGCGGTCAGTTCCTGTTCAGCTACGACAAGGTGGACAATCTGCTGTCTTGCACGATCCACATCTCCTCGCCGAACTGTGCGGTCAATCCGTTCCGCAGTGAGACCTTCGCCGTGCGCCTGGATCGCGACGACACAGGGTATCTGGCGACGACGGAGATCTACCGCAATTCGTGCGCCGGGTGCTTGGCAGCCATACGCCTGCAGAATCTCGAAACCACGCGGTTGCCGAGTCAGGTGGATCGCCTGCTCGAGCTGCTTCAGTCTCCCGAGCCGATGGTGGCACTCGGGCCAACGGCGCGTTGACGCGCCAGCCACTCACCGCCCCGGCGTCACACCCGTCACCGCCGCCCGGTAGCGCGCATAGCGCCGTTCGTATTCCTGGTTGCCGCGGCCGCCCTTCTCCAGCGCGAGTTCCTGCAGTTCGACCGCCTGCTGGTGCCGGCCGACGCGGAACATCGCCAGGGCGGCGGTGTCGTATTCGGCGGCGTCGAGGCCGGTGCGTTGCGCCAGCAGGTGCTCGGCGATCGCCGCGGCGAACTGGTCGTAGTGGCCGACCAGCCAGGGGCTGGTGGCGAGGCTCCAGCACAGGTCGTTCCAGGACGTGCCGGGCGGCTGTTCTTCTGCATAGGCGGCGAACACCGCGGCGGCGGCTTCGGGGTCGCGGGCGCAGCGGCGCAGGACTTCGTGCCGTACGGCGCACAGGCGGTCGGCGGGTGCGCCCAGGGCGGCAGCGTCCTGCAGGGACCGTTCGGCGAGATCGCGGAAGCGGGTGGGCTCGGCGGCAGCGGCCAGCACGGTGGCGAACTGCAGGGACAGCTCGGCGTGCCCGCGCACCAGGCGCGCGGTGCGACTGGCGGCGGCCAGAGTGGCGCGGTCGTCGCCGGTGCGGCCCAGTGCCGCGAGCCAGGCGAGCTGCACCACGGGATCGCTGCCAATGCCGCCGGTGCGGGCCAAAGCCTCGGCGAGGCGGGCACTGTGGTGGACGGCGGCGGGACTGCCGCGCAGCACCAGATCGGTGAAGGTGGCGAGGCCGCGGGGGGCCTCGGCCAGGGCCGCGAGAGCGGCTTGCAGGACGGCGGCGAGCTCGTCTTCGGCCGCATTGCGGCGTTCGGCGGTGAGCAGGCGGAAGGCGTGCAAGGCGCCATCGCGTGGCCAATCCCGCAGCGCGGCGGCCACCTGCGCCGCGAGCTGCTGCGGCGGGTGGTCGTCGAGCAGTTGGTCCAGGCCGGCAGTCCACTCGTGATGGCGCTGGCTGCGCGCCAGATCGAAGGTGCCGGCGCGGAGCTGCGCCAACGCATCTTCCAGGCCGATGCCGAAGTCGCCGCGGTAGGCGAGCCGCCCATCGGGAGTGAGCACGCACCAACGCGCCGGAGTTGCGGTGGTGAGACCGGAGGCGCCGCCCTGAAGGCCGAGTTGTCGGGCCAGCTCCCCGGTGGCGTCGACCACCCGTGTCGCGCTGGCGAAGGGTTCTGGGAGATCTCCTGGTGGCGAGTCGACGAGCAGGCAGAAGGCCAGGCCATCGCTGCCACCGTGGGCCAGGGCTGGCGCGTCGGCGCGGGCCGCGGCGGCCACCTGGGCAGCGTCTCCGGGCCACCTCGCCACCAACTGGGCGACGCAGGCGGCTGGTCTGGCCGTGGCTTGGCAGGCATTGGGTGCCGGTTCGCCGATCTGCAGCACGACGGGCGCTTGTGGTGCAGCCGGCTCGGGTGCCTGGGGCATCAGGGCCGCGGCGGACAGGGTGGCGAACAGAATGGCGGCAGCCATGGGTGGTGCCCCAGCTATCGCCACGACGCGCGGTGCAGAACACTGCTTCGGCACAGAACGTCCGCGGTTGAGCCAGGAGACTCGATGTGCCGGCAGCTCTGTCACGAGAAAAGGCAATGTGCGAAGAATGGGTGTGGGCCGTGCCATCGGGATTTTCTTTGCCTTCGACCTTCTCACCATGGCACATTTCTTCACCATGTCCGAAACCTCGAGCAATGCGGGCCGCAAACGCGGCCGTCAAATGGATGCCGGTTCCACTTCTGGGAAAATCCGCGAGCTGCTGAAAACCGGTATGAGCGCGGGTGACATCGCCAAGAAGCTGGGCTGCCGCCCCGCCCTCGTCTACAACGTGAAGGCGCGCATGGGCATGGCCACGAAGCGTGGTCCCGGGCGGCCAAAGGGCTCCAAGAACGCGGCCAAGAAGCCTGCTGCCGCCATGCCGGCTGGTCTGGACGGCTTGTCTGGCATCATCGCTGCCGTGCGCAACAGCGAGCAGCAGCGGACGCAGTTGCGTGCGACGCTCGAGCGCATCCACACCATGGTGCGCGCAGCCCTCGACTGAAGTTATGGGGCACCGCAGGCCTCAAGGTCCTGCGGTGCGGATTCGCTGGTCGCGATCTGGCGGCAGTATTGCAGCCAGCGGCCTGTCGTGTTGCGCCAGCAACCCGCCGCCACCAGCAACCCCGTCGCCGACCCAGCGCCAACGCGCTCTTTGCCTCGGTCTCTCAGCCGCCGATCGTCGCTGCGCCAGCGTTGCTGGTGGTCAGCCCCAGCGGATTCGCCGCCGGATCGAGGCACAGCCACTGGTGGAACATGCGGTAGCCGATCGCTGCCGGCAGCACCGGAATGCTCATGGTGAAACCTGCCTGGCCGTTGGCCGGATCGATGGGCAGCAGCAGGTTGCCGACCGGAGCGGCCAGCACCGAGCAATTGGGGGCGCCGAGTGGGGTGAGGGAATATGGCAGCGGCGTGCCGTTGAAGGTGCTGTCCGAATCGCCGAACAGCAGGAACGCGAAGCTGCCCGGCAGGCCACGCTGCAAGTGGATGTCGAACGAGAAACCGATCTCGGGTGTGCCGAACCAGCCCAACTGTGGGGTGCCGGCGCCACGGCTGCCAGGGCACGCCGTCCCGTAGACTTCGTAGTGCCCAGGCGTGCCGGTCCAGATGCGGAACTTCCACTGCAGCGACTGGAACGGGCCGCTCCAGCTGTTGCCGCCGTCGAAGCTGCCCCGGTAGGGCTGCGCGCCCGGGCCCGACCCGGCCACCGAGCTCTGGGCGCCGTTGGTCGGTCCCCAGACGACCCAGACGTCGTCGTTGGCCAGCAGCACGACCGGCGTGGTGAGGGGGGCGCCTTGCCAGCCGTTGACTTGGCCCATCGACCAGGTGCCCACACCGAGCTGGGCCAGCGGGCGGTTGTTGACCGGGTCGTGGCTCCACAGCGCGAGGCTGTTGGTGCCGACGCCTTCGCCGGTCCACACTTCGATCCGGGTGGCGACCGTGGTGGCCGGCACTTGCGTGCGGATGGCGACCAGCAGGTTGGGCCCGCCCATGCTGATGTTGTCGTCGAACGTGAAGTTGTCGAAGTTGGCGTGCGCGATCTGGGTTTGGGCGAACAGCGCGGACGACAACAGGGCGGCGGTGAGAGCGTGACGGCTGAAGGGGGTCATGGTGGGTGTGGTGGCAAGGGGGCGGGACTGGCGGGATTGTCGCGTGGTGCGCCCCCGGGCGGGCCGTCGATACAGAGCTGGTACGCGAAAACCGCGCTGGCCACGGACTCTCGACCTGGATTGCTTCGCCGCTCAGGGCCGGTTCTGCCGCTCAGGCCCCGTCGCTCGGCGTGGCCGTGTCCGTTCCCAGTTGCCCGAGCAGAACCGTCACCGGCAGGCCGCCGTGCCGGGTGCTGCACTGCATCGACAGCCGCAGACCGGTGCGCCGCGCCAGCCGGGGGTCGTGGGCGAGCAGCGCGACGCGCCAGCCGGGGCCGAGTTCGGCGGTGCGGTTGCCCAGCGTCTGGTAGAGCGGGCGCAGATCCTGGCCCTTGCCGATCCGGTGGCCGAACGGCGGGTTGCACGCGAGCAAGCCCGACTTCGGGGCCGTGCCCGGTTCGGCCAGCCAGGGCTGGGCCGTGAACGCAGCGGTGGTGAAGGTGATCGCAGTGGCCACTCCGGCGCGTTCGGCGTTGGCGCGGGCGGCGGCCACGGCGCCGGCATCGCGGTCGCTGGCCGCGATCGGGGCCGGCGGCGGGACCGTTCGGCGTTCGGCCGCGACACTGCGCCAAGCCGAGGCATCGAACAGTGCCAGATGCTGCAGCGGCGGCGGCCGCAAGCGGCCCGGCGGCAGCCCGAGCAAAAGGCCGGCGGCTTCGATGGCGATCGTGCCCGACCCGCAGAACGGATCGCACAGTGCTTCGCCAGGCTGGTATTGAGCCGCCAGCAACAGGGCATGGGCCAGGTCTTCGCGCAGCGGTGCCTTGGCTCCTGCGAGCCGGTAGCCGCGGCGGTGCAGCGGCGTGCTGGTGGCGTCCAGCGAGATCGTGCACACGTCGGCGTGGAATCGTACCGCGAGGTTGGCGGTGGGCAGTTCGCCGTCCTGGCGGGCGACCGGCAGGGCGCGGCCGAAGGCGCGGGCCACGGCATTGCCGACCCGCTCTTCGACCGCCCCGGTGTGGTAGACCCGGCTCTTGCGCGTCGTGGCGCGGACCTGCAAGGCCACGTCGGGGCGCAGCCACTGCTCCCAAGGCAGGCCGGCGGCTTTGCGTTCGAGTTCGCCGAGGGCGCGGCAGGGGAACTCGGCGAGCCGCAGCAGCACATGGCTCGCAGTGCCGAGCCAGTGGCCGCAGCGCAGCAGCAGCGGCACTTCGGCGTGGAACGCAACCCCACCTTGGAGCTGGGTGCCCGCCACGCCGAGTCCCGCGAGCTCGCGGTGCAGCAGGGGTTCGAGGCCGGGCAGGCAGGCGGCAAAGGCCGGGAACGAGCGCTGCATCCCAGGCACGGTAGCCCTTGGCGCCGGATTACGCCAACGCGGCTTCGGTCGCGGCGAACCCGTCCGCGCCGCGTCAGCTCATCGCTGCCGGCAGCCGCTTCTCGGCGATCTCCTGCTGCAGCCGCTGCACGAACGTGTCGACGTCGAAAGTGCCGAGCTTCTCGCCGGCCTGGTTCTGCAGCGCCACCGCGTTCGCTTCGACTTCCTTCTGGCCGACCACCGCGAAGTAGTTGACCCGTGCCAGCCGCGCTTCGCGGATCTTGGCGCCCAACATGTCGGCCTTCTCGTCGACCGTGGCGCGCACGCCGAGCTCGGTGAGTCGCTGGCCGATCTGTTGGGCGAACGGCAGCTGCGCGTCGCTGATCGGCAGGATGCGCACCTGCTCGGGTGCCAGCCACAGCGGGAACTTGCCGTCGAAGTGCTCGATCAGAATGCCCAGGAAGCGCTCCAGGCTGCCGAGGATCGCGCGGTGCAGCATCACGCAGTTGCGGCGCGCGCCGTCTTCGGCCACGTAGGTGGCGTCCAGACGGTCCTTGCCGGGCAGGTTGGGGTCGAGCTGGATGGTGCCGCACTGCCAGCCACGGCCCAGCGCGTCGACCAGGGTGAACTCGAGCTTCGGCCCGTAGAACGCACCCTCGCCGGGCGAGACGGTGTACTGCAATCCAGCGGCCACCACCGCGTCGCCGAGCGCCTTCTCGGTGCGATCCCAGGTGGCGTCGTCGCCGATGCGCTGGGCCGGGCGGGTGGCGAGCTTCACGGCGATGCGGTCGGTGCCGAACCCGAAGTCGCGGTACACGTCGATCAGCATCCGGCAGAACGACGCCACTTCGGCGCCGACCTGGTCGTCGGTGCAGAAGATGTGGGCGTCGTCCTGCACGAAGCCGCGCACGCGCATGATGCCGTGCAAGGCGCCCGAGGCTTCGTTGCGGCAGCACGAGCCGAACTCGGCGATGCGCAGCGGCAGGTCGCGGTAACTCTTCAGCCCCTGCTTGTAGATCAGGATGTGGCCGGGGCAGTTCATCGGCTTGATCGCGAAGTCGCGCTTCTCCGACTCCGTGGTGAACATGTTCTCGCGGTACTTCTCCCAGTGGCCGCTGCGTTCCCACAGGGTGCGCGACATCACGCTCGGGGTGTGCACCTCGACATAGCCGTTGCGGCGCTGCTTCTGCCGCATGTACTCCATCAGCGTCAGGTAGATCGACCAGCCGCGCGGGTGCCAGAACACCTGGCCCGGGTTGTCCTCCTCGACGTGGAACAGGTCGAGTTCCTTGCCGAGTTTGCGGTGGTTGCGGCGTTTGCCTTCTTCCAGGCGGAACAGGTGCGCGGCCAGCGCCTTGTCGTCGGCGAAGCAGGTGCCGTAGACGCGGGTCAGCTGGTCGCTGTTCTGGTCGCCGTGCCAGTAGGCCCCGGCCACTGCCATCACCTTGCTGGCCTTCAGCCAGCCGGTCGACGGCACGTGCGGGCCGGCGCACAGGTCTTCCCAGTCACGGCCCGGTTCGCCGCTGACGTAGAACGACAGTTTGGCGTCGCCCTTGGCCAAGGCGCGCTCGGCGTTGTCGCGCTTGTACTTGTCGTTTGCAGTGCGTTCGAGGCCGGCTGCGGCGTCCAGTTCGCAGCGGGTGAACGGCCGGTTCTGCGCGATGATCTCCTGCATCTTGGCTTCGATCGCCGGGAAGTCGCCTTCGGCCAGCGGGCGCGGCGGCTTCAGGTCGTAGAAGAAGCCGTCGTCCACGGGTGGGCCGTAGGCGAGCTGGGTGCCTGGGAACAAGCTGCAGATCGCTTCGGCGAGCACGTGGGCGGCGCTGTGGCGCAGCAGGTACAGCGCGTCGGGGTCGTCGTTCTTCGCGGTGAGGATGCGCAGCGCGCAATCCCGCTCGATCGGGCGGTGCAGGTCGCGGATCTCGGTGCCGTCGAGCTTGACGCCGATCGCCTTCTTGGCGAGGCCGGGTCCGATCGCTGCCGCGACCTGGGCTCCGGTCACGGGGTCGTGGAACTCGAGTACTTTGCCGTCAGGAAGGGTGATGCGGGGCATTGGGTTGGAGCAGGCGCAGGCCGGTGGTCGCGAATCGAGCGACAGTATCGGCAGGCAGGCGGCACGGCCAGCGCTGGAACCACTGCGCGCGTCCGTAGCTGCCGGTGTGCCCTGGCATGGGCGCCCACCGACTCGGCTCGTGGTGCGGCGGAGCGGCCCCGGTCCGCGTCACGCCAGCTGGGTCACTTGGGCCCGGTGCCGGTGCCAGTCTGAGGCTCGCTACCAGGGGCCAGCGGAGCGGCGCGTTCGGGTTCGGCGACGATGCTCATCGGGGCGGTGACACCGTGCATGGTGTTCATCGCCGTGGTCGAGCGGGTGCCGTTCTCGTGCACGTACCACTTCCAGCCGCCGGGGCCGTCTTCGATGCCGACCACCTTGGTGAAGGGGCGCACGCCCCAGTCGACCTTGACCTCACCCGTGACGCCGTTCAGGGCGGGCAGCTTGGAGCCGTCTGGAAACACCATCGTGCCAGGCTCTTTCGCCGGCGCGGGGGTTTTCTCCGGAGCCGGAGCTGCCGGCACTGGCGCCGCGGCCGGCGTCGGTGCTGGTTCGGGCTTGGCAGCCACCGCAGGGGACTGCGGGGGCTCCGTCCGCGCCGGCTCGCTCGGCGCGAGCCAGCGGAACAGAACTGCTGCCACCGCGGCGAGTGCCGCGGCAGCGATCAGGGCGCCACGCATCAGAAGTGCTGGATGCCGCAGCCGGTGGCGTGCACTTCGAGGCCCGGGGTGGTGTTCGTGTTCACCACGAAGCCCTGGTACCAGAGGCCGAGCGGCGACAGGCTGGTCAGCGCGTTGCGGGTGGGCGTGCTGAGGTTCAGCATGTGCTGGTAGTTGCCCGCGGCGTTGGCGACGCCGAGGAACACGGCGGCCGTCGTGAAGTCGATGCAGACGTTGCCCTTGGTGGCCGGGTTCGCCTGCGAGCCCATCAGGAAGGTCAGCGGCACGCTGCCCAGCGGGTTGCCGCCGAACGCCACCAGCACGAACACCAGGCCGTTCGGCACGGTGCTGTCGTTGACCAGGAAGCCGATGTCGTCGAACCGGTTGTTGTTGGTGGTGTTGTTCACGTCCGGGTAGAGACCCGAGAGCGCGGTCGTGGAGCCGCCGAGCGGCACCGTGCCCGCCGGGATCAGGTTGTTCGCGCCGCCCGGGTTGCTCACCAGGAAGGTGGTCTGGTTGGTGATCGTGACCGGCACGCCGCTCGCGACGTTGGCGCGGATCTCGAACCAGATCTGGTTGCGGGTGCCGCCCGTGTAGGCCGCGGCCGCGGTCGGGATGCCGGTCGTCGCATCGACGGGCATCGCGCAGGTGATGTTCGTCTGGGGCATCTGGCTGATCGCCGTGCTCGGGAAGTCGGCCGTGGTCGCGGGCGGGCCGTAGCTACCCACGATCCAGGTCGAGATGCCGTCGGCCGGCCAGGCGCCGTTCGCCAGGTTCATTTCGACGCCGAAGAACTTCGGGCCCTTGGCCACCGGGGTCGCGGCGAAGCCAACGGTGTAGATCCAAGCGACCGCGGTCGTCACCGTGCTGGCCGGCAGGTTGATGTCCGCGGTGCGGATCCAGAACGCGGACTGGTCCGGGAAGCCGGGAGTGGAGCCTTCGTTGTAGGCGACGACCTTGAAGCTGTCGGCCGTGGTGCCGACCTGGTCCTGGACCACCAAGCGGCAGCCCGTGCACAGGTAGGTGCCGCCGGTCGGGTCGGCTGGATCGAGCATCCAATCGAGGTAGTCGCGGGTGTCGTAGTGGTTGAGCACGACCCCAGGATTCATGGAGCCAGCACCGAGGCGGGCGGTGTACGAGGTGCTGTAGCCGTGGGAGAAGCCGAGAGCGTTCTGGGCGGACGCCGAGGCGGCGAGGGTCGCCGCGGCAGCAACGAGGAGCAGGGATTTCATGGGATTGTTTGGACGAACAACGAGCGGCCCCGGCACCGAAGTGGCGCCGTGCCGTTCGTGCCAAGTGTAGCCGCGGCCAAGAACAGGGAAACATCCCCCCCCTACTTTGGCGTTTCCCACCGGCGGTTGTTCCGATTGCGCTGGAGCGAACTTCAGCCATCCGAGAGCCTCCAGCCCTAGGTTCTGGCCGCGCAATGCGGAGAACCCAGGCAGCAGCCGTGAGCGCGGGCGCCAGAACCGCTACATCTCTGCCATGGCAGGCGGTGCAGTGCTCACGCGAACCATGGCATGGCTTGTTCCTGCCCTGGGCGCAGTGGCCATGGTTGCGTTGGGTGTGGGGCGCGCCGAGTCGTCCAATCCGGCCGAGTTCGCAGCCGTGGCCGCCTACTGGGTTCTGCCCGGGTCGCTTGCCGTGTGGTTCGGTACTTGGCTGTGGTTGCGCCGCACGGCCAGCTCGGGGCCCTGGCGTGAAGCGGGAATCGGCCTCGTCGCCGCTGCGGCACTCGCGTGGCTGGCCGCGAGCCTTGCGCCGCCGACCCAGCGCATGCAGTTCGACGAGACCAGCCTCGCCGGCACCGCGCTCGACATGCACTGGCATCGTGCCGCGACCATGACCACCGCGGCGGTGCCGTTCGCGGGCGAAGTCCTCGGTGTGGAGCGCACCCAGGACAAGCGCCCACCGCTGTTCCCGTTCTTGGTCAGTCTGCTGCACGACGCGACCGGGCCGCGGCCGGCCAACGCCTTCGCGGTGAACCTGCTGCTGTTCGCCGCCTTGCTGTGGCTCCTCCATCGCTGGCTCGTGCCCGGGCTCGGTCCGGTCGGTGCCCTGGCGGCGCCGTTGTTGGTCCTGGCGTGCCCCGCCGTAGTGTTGTCCGCAACCAGCGGCGGCTTCGAGTTGCTCGCGCTGCTGCTGCTGCTCGGGGTGCTCACGGTGGCGCGCGCCCATCTGGCGGCGCCCAGCCCGGCGCGCGCCGCGCAGCTGACGGCGCTGGTTGGTCTGGCCGCGGCCAGCCGCTACGAAACCGGGCCGCTGGCGCTGGTGCTCGCCGGACCGGTGTGGTGGTGGACCCGGCACGTGCCGGGCGTGGTGCGCGCGAGCGTTGGCATCGGTGGCCTCATGCTGCCGCTGCTGGTGCCACTCTGGTGGTTGGCCAGCCATGCCCAGCGCCCGGACTTCTATCCGGAGGCGCTGGGCCGCCCGCTGGTCGCCCTCGACCACGCCGTGACGAACTTGCCGCCACTGCTGCACGGCCTGTTCCTGGCTGGTGGTCCGTGGCCGATCGGTTTGCCGTGGCTCGGCGTGGTCGCGGGAGTCGTTCGCTGCTGGCAGCGGCAGGCCAAGCGCCTCGATCTGTTGGTCGTGGGCGGTGGTCTTCTGGCGACGGGGCTGGCACTGGTTTGGTTCTTCGGCGACGTGCGCGAACCTGGCGCGGTGCGGCTCTACCTGCCCGTGGCGCTGCTCGGCTCGTTGGCGCCCCTGTCGTTGGCGCCGCTTCTGCCGCAACGCTGGCGCACGTTGGTGGTCCTGGCGTTCGCCGCGGGTTGTGCGCTGTGGCGCGGGGCCGACTTCGCACTGGGCCGGTTGGCTGCGCCGCAGGCCACGGCGCAGGCGGTGGCCGAAGTGGTCGCCGTGGCGCGCCGCCACCAGGCTCCGGGCACGCTGTGGGTGACGTTTGCCGCGCAGGCGTTGGTGGTCGAGGGGCTGGCGGCCATGCCGCCGGCAGCCTGCTTGCGCCGAGCCACCGAAGTTCGCGAACTGCGGCGTCGCGGTGAGGTGCAGCAAGTGCTGGTGCTGGAGACGCCGTGGGACGCCGCATTCGCGCCGGCGTTCGGCAGTCCAGCCGCCTTGCTCACCGCGGGGGGCGCGTCCGTGGTGGCGCGGCGCGACGGGGCGCTGCCGGTCACGGTGTGGCGGTTGCGGTCGTGACGACGTCCTCCGCGATCGACCAGCGCAGCTGGGCTGGCTCGGAGCCGCCGCCGAACCGCTGGCGCAACACGGCGCTGCGGTAGCGGAAGATCTTCTCGACGTCCCTGCGCACGAACAGTTGCATCAGCAGACCCGCCAGGGGCCCCCCTTTCGGCCGCATCCGCACTTCGTCGCCGACCAGCGTACCGCCGCCCTGCGCCGCGAAGGTGTGGGTGTGGTGCCAGAGCGAGTAGGGGCCGCGCAGTTGTTCGTCGGCGAAGGCGTGGGGCGGCTGCCACCGAGCGATGCGCGTACGCCAGCGCATGGGCAGGCCCCGTACCCCGATCCGGTAGTCGATCAGGGTGCCTTCGGCCATGGGGATCGGCCGCGGCGTGAGGATGCGGAACGACAGCCACGGCGGCGTCAGTTCCGCCAAGTTGCCGGCATCCGCAAAGAACGGAAACACCTCTGCCGGAGGCTTCGGCAGCCACTGGGAGCACTGCAAGCGCCAGAACTTCACACTGGGGATTTCGCCGCACCCGCGGCGGCGGATGCGGCGGATGCGGCGCATTCAGGCCGCCAGGCCCACGATGGGTCAGAAGCGTGCGATGAAGTCGACCGTGATGCGCCGGTCCATGATGTCGTCGTTCCGGTCCGTCAGGGCGAACTCGTAGACGGCACCGAATTCGAACTGCTTCACGATTTCGACCCGCATGCCGACGCCCATCCACGCCACGAAGTGCGTGTCCGGTCGCGAGCCGAGGTTGGTGTAGTCGAGCCCGCCGACCGGGAGGTTCACGTCGCCGTTGGTCAGGTAGTGCACGCCGTGGAACTCGGCGACCGGAGCGAACACCACATCCGACTTCGGGTTGATCGAGTAGTCGAAGTGCAGGTCCCAGTGGCCCACCGTGTTGCCGTCGTTGCGATCCGTGGGCACGCGCAGCGTGGTGTTGCCCACGAAGTGGAAGTTGTCCCAGCCCTTCGCCAAGCTGACGAACGGGCTGAACTCGTCGACGCCACCTTGCAGGATGCCGCGGGTGCCGTTCTCGGCCATGTAGCGGATGCCCGGGGTCACCACGAAGTTGTTCGCCTGGTCGGCGACCAGCACGTACTTGAAGCCCGCGGCGATGTCGTTCCAGCCTTCGTCCTTGATCAGCCCGGAGTCGAACTCCGAGTAGCCGTCCTTGGTGGCGATGAACGCCAAGCGTTCGGTGAGGGCCAAACGCGCCTGGAGGGCGTAGATCGTCACCTTGCCGCCCTGCAGCGCCGAGTTGTCACCGAACTCGTGGCGCAGGTAGAGCGCGCGCAGGCCGGAGTCGTTGAACGGCGACTCGAAGTAGATCGGCTGGCCGACCGGCTCGTGGAAGTGTTCGAAGCCCTTCAAGCCGACCAGGAGGCCGCCGTCGCTCTTCGGCGCGGTGTCCTGGGCGTTGGCAGAAACCGCGAACAGGGCGGCCGCGGCCAGCAGGGTGGGGATGGTGCGGGGGAGCTTGGAGAGGGAAGCCATGGTCCTTGCCCAAGGCCTCAGCAGGGCCGCACTTTCGCCTACCTGCCCTGCTGCGGACTGGTTCCTCGGCATCTGCGTCACGAGTGGGGGCCGAGTTACGCCGATGGGCGGGGGGCGGGGGCCGACGCCAGCACGGCCCGACCGGAACCGCGCGGTCGCTCGGGAAATCGCGCCGAGTCGGGGCGGTTTCGCTGGCGGGCTCTGGGGCCATGTCTATGGTGCGGCGCTGCGCTGTCATGACCATGCCATTGCCCGAACAGGTTCCAGCGGCCGCCGCAGTTCGTCCCACATGGCGGGATCTGCTCGCCGGTCTGGTCGTCTGTGTGGTGGCGCTGCCGCTGTGCCTCGGCGTGGCCCACGCCTGCGAAGCACCGCTGTGGTCCGGGGTGTGGTCCGGGGTGATCGGTGGCGTTCTGGTCGGCAGGCTGAGCGGCAGCCAGATCGGCGTCGCCGGGCCGGGTGCTGGCATTGCCGCCATCGTGGTCGGCCAGATCCATGGCCTCGGCAGCTTCGAGGCATTCTTGCTGGTGGTGGTGCTGGCGGGTGCCCTGCAGGTGGCGCTGGGCCTGGTCGGCGGCGGGCGTCTGGTGCATTTCGTGCCGAACAGCGTGGTGCGCGGACTGCTGACGGCGATCGGCTTGCTGTTGGTGCTGAAGCAGGTGCCGCACCTCGTCGGCTACGACCGCGACTGGGAAGGTGACGACACGTTCGCGCAAGCCGACGGCGAGAACACGTTCTCCGCGCTGTGGACCGCGCTGCACCGGGTGGTGCCAGGTTCGGCGTTGGTCGGTGGACTGGCGTTCGTGGCGCTGTTGCTCTGGGATCGCTTGGCGCGACGCGCCACCCGCGTGCCGGGTTCGTTGGTGGCCGTCCTGGTCGGCACCGCAACCAACGAACTGATGCGCGCGGCGGGTGCGGCCTGGACGGTGGGGGCGGGCCACTTGGTGGATGTGCCCGAAATCGGCCGCGGCGGCAGCGCTTGGAGCGAAGTTCTGGTCACGCCGGACTTTGGCCGGCTCGGCGAACTGCAAGTCTGGATCGATGCGGTGACCTTGATGTTGGTGGTGTCGCTCGAGACCTTGCTGAACCGCGAGGCGATCGAGCGGCTCGATCCGCTGCGCCGGCCGACTTCGCCGAACCGCGAGTTGGTGGCCCAGGGCGTTGGCAACGTGGTGGCGGGTCTCAGTGGCGGACTGCCGATCGCGTCGGTGGTGGTGCGCAGCTCCGTGAACGTCGAGGCCGGCGGGCGCACGCGGCTGGCGGCGATCAGCCATGGCGTGTTCTTGCTGTTCGGCGTGGTCGCTCTGCCAGGCCTCTTGGATCGCGTGCCGCTCGCGGCCCTGGCTGCGGTGTTGGTGTCGACGGGCTGGCGATTGTCCATGCCGGGGCGGTTCGCCGCGCTGTGGCGCGAAGGGCCGGCGCAGTTCCTGCCGTTCTTGGCCACGGTGGTGGCGATCGTCTTCACCGATCTGTTGACCGGCATCCTGCTCGGGCTCGGCATCAGTTTGCTGTTCGTCTTCGCGCGCAGCCTCGGCGGGGGCATGCGGCTGCTCCGTGAGGAGCACGTGGGTGGCGTGGTGCATCGCATCGAACTGGCCGATCAGATCGGCTTCCTGCACCGCGCGCGGCTGGTTGGGCTGCTGGGCCGGTTTCGGGCCGGGGACCAGGTTGCGATCGACGCATCGGACACCGAGTACATCGACCCGGATCTGCTGGTCACGATCCGCGAATTCGCCATGGACGTGGCTCCGGCGCGCGGCGTCAAACTCAGTCTGGTGGGCTTCCGCAACCGCTACGAGTTCGCCGACGTCGTGCAGTACATCGACTTCACCTCGCGCGAAGTCCAGGCCACCCTGACACCGGCCAAGGTGCTCGAGATCCTGAAGGCCGGCAACCAACGGTTCGTCAGTGGCCACCGCCTGCGCCGCGACCTGGCGCGGCAGGTCGGGGCCACTTCGGCCGGGCAGCACCCGATGGCGGTGGTGCTGAGTTGCATCGATTCGCGGGCGCCGGTCGAGATCCTGTTCGACCTGGGCATCGGCGACGTCTTCAGCGTGCGCATCGCCGGCAACGTGGCTCGCCAGAAATCGCTCGGCAGCATGGAGTTCGCCTGCAAGGTGGCCGGTGCCAGGCTGATCGTGGTGCTCGGCCACACCAAGTGTGGCGCGGTCAAGGCCACCTGCGATCTGGTGCACAAACACCTGGACGTGGAGGCGGCCACCGGGCTCACCAACCTGCGCCCGATCACCGATGCGATCGCCGAGGCGGTGCGGCAGGAAACCGCCACCGTGGACCGGCGGGGGGCCGACAATCCGGAGTTCGTCGATCGGGTGGCGGCACTCAACGTGCGGAACACCATCCAACACGTGGTGCAGCACAGCCCGGTGCTCGCCAGCATGCTCCGCGAAGGACGAATTGGTCTGGTCGGCGCGATGTACGACGTCGCGTCCGGGACGGTGGAGTTCCTGGACGGGCCGCTGCACGGCGGGGCGGCGGGCTGAGTTCCCGGGCGCGGCGCGCCCACATCGGCTGGAGAGCGCCGCCATGGCAACGTAAGCACTGTTTGAAAAGTGCTTTATGGAGATCCTGTCGTGGGATTCCCCGCGCCACCTTCGCCAATCCTTAACCAAAAGACTGCCGTAGCTTCTTTGGTCTTCACGGAAAGACAACTCTAGGTTCCCGCCAACTTGCTCGGTTCTTCATCGAGCCGCCGCGTGGGTTGCCTGCGCGGGCCCGCGAGTCCCTCTCGACCGTCCGTGAAGCCACTCCTGATCGCCGCCTCCCTCCTCGCCTCCCATGCTGCGGTTGCCCAGGTGGCACCGCCTGCCCAGGATCCGACCCCGAGCCTCGAGGAGCGCTTGCGACGCCTCGAGGAACGGCTCGCCACCCAGGATGCGGAGCTGCAGAAGCTCCGCCAACCGTCACCAGCCGCCGCCGACACGAAGCCCAAGACCAGCCATTGGTACGACCGGCTGTCGATTCGCGGCTATGGCCAGATCCGCTACACCTCGCTGCTCGGCGAGAACAACACGCCGGATCTCAACGTGCCGAACGACCGCAGTGTCAACGAACCCGAGTCGTTGATCCTGCGCCGTGGGCGCGTGATCCTGTTCGGCGACGTCGCCGAGCATCTCTACATCTATGCGCAGCTCGACTTTGCCGGTTCCACCGGGGCGGCCGACCAGGCGCTGCAGATGCGTGACTTCTACGGGGACATCAGCCTGGATGCCGCGAAGGAGTACCGCTTCCGCGTCGGCACTTCCAAGGTGCCGTTCGGCTGGGTGAACCTGCAGTCGAGCCAGAATCGCGGACCCATCGAGCGCCCGGATGCACTGAACTCGGCGGCCGAGGGCGAACGTGACCTCGGCGCCTACTTCATGTGGGCCCCGCGCGAGATCCGCGATCGGTTCCGGGATCTGGTTCGATCCGGCCGCAAGGGTTCGGGCGACTACGGTGTCCTGGCGGTCGGCGCATTCACTGGCCAGGGCCTCAATCGTTCCGACACCAACGGCGAAGTGCACACGCTGGCCCGCGCATCGTGGCCGTTCGAGTTGCCGAACCACCAGGTGTTCGAAGTCGGTGTGCAGGCCTACACCGGTCGGTTCCGCCCGAACACCCAGGCGATCTCCGGCACGACCCCGGCGGTGAATCCGCGGGGGGTGCGCGACGAGCGCGTCGGCGTGACTGCCGTGTGGTATCCGCAGCCGTTCGGGCTCGAGGCGGAGTGGAACTGGGGTGTCGGTCCACAGTCGAGCAGCGACAACACCCGTATCACCGACGAGTACCTGCAAGGTGGATACGTGCAAGCGAGCTGGCTGCAGAACGGCGCAGGAGGTGCTTGGTTTCCATTCGCCCGCTGGAACTACTTCGACGGCTCGCGCAAGTTCGCGCGCAATGCGCCGAGCCACAACGTGAACGAACTCGATCTGGGGCTCGAGTGGTCCCCGTGGCCGGAAGTGGAGATCACCGTGCAGTACACCCACACGTTCTGGCGCACCGACACCACCACGGCCCCGTACCGCGAAGCGCGTGGCGACGACCGGGTCGGCTTTCAGGTCCAGGTCAACTTCTGAAGCGCCTCGACCGCCGGTCCCGTCTCAGCTGCCGCCGCCGGGTCTCTTTTCGTCCAGGCTCTGGTTGCCGAACACCTGCCGGGCGCGCGCCACGGAGTCGTTGCGGTGGCCCTGCAGGGTGCCCTGCACGGTGACGTCGATGTCGTTGCGCTGCGCCTTGGTCACGAAGTCGGTCAGGATCTCGTAGACGTCGTAGTCGAGGTGCACACAGCGCGTGGCGTCCAGCACCACCCGGGTGTGCGGCGGGATCGCCGCCAGGGTCTGCAGGATCGCCGCGCGATTCAAGAACGTCACTTCCTCGGCCAAGTGGATCGTGTAGGTGCAGCCCCGTTCGTCGTGGCGTTCTTCGGCCAGGAAGTAGGGGTTGCGCAGGTTGACCCAGAGCAGGTGGAACACCGCCACTGCGAGGCCCATGGCGATGCCGGCCAGCAGGTCGGTGAGCAGGATGCCGACCACGGTGACCAGGAAGGGGGCGAACTGCAGCCAGCCGAGTCGGAACATCTCGGCGAACAGGCTCGGCTTCGCGAGCTTGTAGCCGACCATCAGCAAGACTGCCGCCAAGGCCGCGAGCGGGATGCGGTTCAGCAGTTCGGGAATCGCCATCACGGCCACCAGCAGCAGGGCGCCGTGGGCCACGGCCGCGGTCTTGGTGCGGCCGCCCGACTGGATGTTCGCCGAGCTGCGCACGATCACCTGGGTCACCGGCAGGGCGCCGAGCAGACCCGCGACGACGTTGCCGAGCCCCTGCGCGAGCAGTTCCCGGTTGGCTGGCGTGGTGCGGCCGTAGGGATCCAGCTTGTCGGCGGCTTCCACGCACAGCAGGGTCTCCAGGCTCGCCACCACCGCCAGGGTGAGCGCCGTGGTCCAGATCTTGGGATTGCCGAACTGGGCCCAGTCTGGGCCCACCAGTAGGCTGGTCCAGCTCTGGCCGTCGGCGAGGATCGGGATCTGCACCAATTGGCTCGGGGCGAGCGCCAGTCCCCCTTCAGAGCCGAAGCTGGCGTGGAGCGCCATCCCGAGCAGCACGGCGACCAGGGGGCCCTGCACGTACTGCAAGGCCCGGATGCGCTTCACGAAGGGCCGCTCCCAGACGATCAGCACCAGGAGCGAGAGCGCCGCGACCAAGGCTGGCCCTGGGGAAATGCCTGCCAGGAGCTGGTGGAGCCAACTGGTCCCCGCGCCCTGGTCGGCCACCGTCTGGTGGCCGACTGCGTGCGGCAGCTGCTTCTGCACGATGATCAGGCCGATGCCGGCCAACATGCCCTTGATGACCGCCGACGGAAAGTAGTAGCCGATGATGCCCGCGCGCAGCAGCCCGAGCACGATCTGCATGCCGCCTGCGAGCAGCACGGCCAGCAAGAACGCGGGGAACGAGCCGAGGTCGCGGATCGCGTGCAGCACGATCACCGTGAGGCCGGCTGCCGGCCCCGATACTCCCAGCGGCGAGGCGCTGGCGAGGCCGACCACCATGCCGCCGACGATGCCCGACAGAATGCCGGCGAACAGCGGCGCGCCCGAGGCCATGGCGATGCCGAGGCACAGCGGGGTGGCGACCAGGAACACCACCAGCGCCGCCGGTAGATCGTACTTGAGGTTGGCGAACGTGCCCGGCGTGAAAGCCTGGGCCGGGTCGCGGCGGACCTCGGGGAGCGGAGCGTCGTGCATGGTCGTGGCTGAGAGCGTGGTCGCCGCCGTGGACGGCACCCTGGGCGCACTCTTCCTTACGGGGCCCTAATCAGACTGCCAAGCGCAACCGTGGGACTTTCGGTGCCGGCAGGCGAATCTGCCCACTGCGGTTGCTTCCGTGCCGGCTCCGGCTACCTGTACCGTGATGATGCGGTCGTGCACCTTGCTCCTCGCCCTGGGCCTGTGGCCCGCCTGCGCCGCCGAACCAACTCGCCCTGTCGCCGAGTACGCCCTGACCCACCAGGACGTGCTGCCGCTGGAGCAGCAGAACTTCGCCTACCGGTGGCTCGACGTGGTGCAGGAAGTGGGCGCGCGGGACGTGGAGCGTTTCGGCGCGCGGCCGACCATCCTGTCCCGGCAGATGATGGTGTGGGCCGTGGCGATGTTCGACGCCTGGGCCGCCTATGACGAGCACGCGGTGGGTACGCGGTTCGGCGGCGCCCTGCGCCGCCCGGTCGGCGAGCGGACCCTGGCCAACAAGAATTGTGCGATCAGCCATGCCTGCTACCGCGCTCTGTGTGGCGTCTATCCCGCCGACGCCGATTACTTGGCGGCGGTGCTGCGGGGCATGGGTTACGACCCGACGGACGGTTCGCGCGACCCGGCCACCCCGGTGGGCATCGGCAATCTCGTCGCGGAGGCGCTGTTGGCGTACCGGTTGCGCGACGGCAGCAACCAGCTCGGCGACGAAGCCGGTGGCGATGGCACGCCCTATGCCGACTACACGTTCTATCGGCCGGTCAACACGCCCGAGCAGATCGTCGATCCCGACCGCTGGCAGCCGATTCCGTTCCGGCGTGCCGACGGCAGCACGTTCGTGGTGCCGTTCCTGACCCCACACTGGTATCGGGTGAAACCGTTCGCGCTCGAATCGACGGCGCAGTTTCGTGCCGAACCGGTGCCGACGGTGGCCAAGGACCCGGCCTTGCTGAAGGCTCAGACCGACCAGGTGCTGGCCTACAACCAGCACTTGACCCCCGAGGAGAAGGCCATCGTCGAATTCATGCGCGATGGCCCGCGTTCGACCGGTCAGAGCGGCCATTGGCTGCGGTTCGCGCAGGACGTGTCGCGGCGCGACCACCACACGCTCGACCAGGACGTGAAGTTGTATTTCGCGGTCGCCTGCGCCGCGTTCGACGCGTTCCTGGCCTGTTGGGAGACCAAGCGTTTCTACGACAGTTCCCGGCCGTGGACGCTGGTGCGCCACTTCTACCAGGGGCAGGTGGTGAAGGGTTGGGCGGGGCCGCAGGGCGGTGTGGTCGAGGTGCCGGCCGAGCAATGGTATCCCTACTCACCCTATGTGTTCGTGACGCCGCCGTTCCCCGGCTACACCAGTGGCCACGCCACCGTCAGTGGTGCCTGCGCCAAGGTGCTCGAATTGTTCACCGGCAGCGACCACTATGGCGCGGTCGAACGGCGCCGCTGCTGCGTGTTGACCGAGGTCGATCCGGGGCCCGAAGTGGCCCTCGCCTTGCCGACGTTTTCGGCGACGGCGGAGATGGCGGCGCGCTCGCGTGCGCTGGGTGGTTACCACATCCCGATCGACAACGACGTCGGGTTGCGCATCGGCCGGGAGTTGGCGGTGTGGTCGTGGCCGCGCTATCAGGCGTATTGGCTGGGCACGGCAGCGGTGCGGCCGTAGCGGGCCACCCGGGGCACTGGAGCGCCCCACTGGAGCGCCCAGAGCCGGATGGCTCAGAAGTTCGCGAACAGCCAGACCGCCACCACGTGGTTCATGCGATCGTCGCGGCCTTGGCGGTCGACCCACTGGTTCAGATAGCCCACTTCGACCGACCAGTGTCGGCCTTCGTCGAGCTGGAAACCGATGCCGGCGAAGCCGCGATTCTGTGAGAAGCCCGTGCTCTGGGTGCCATGGGTGCCCCAAGTGGCGTCATTGAGGTCCCAGAACAGCTCGTCCCAGACACTGGCGAACACCCGGTGGTCCTGGCGCAACGGATAGGTGGCCTTGAACATCTGGCGCAGCCGCCAGCCCACCGTGCCGTGGTCTTCGACGAACCGCTCCTCGAGCCGGGTGCGGGACGACAACTTCAGGTCGGCCAAGGACGGTGCCAGTCGGCCGACGTCGGGATTCCAGGAGAACTGCTGCCAGATCCGGTGTTCGCCGAACGGGTCCTTGCCCGGCAAGTCGTTGACCACCCAGGCGTGCCCGACCCAGGCCGTCATGGTGTCGGTCAGGGCATAACCGACCCCCGGCCGCACGATCGACGTCTCGAAGCGCTCGCCTTCGTCGCGCTGCCGCACGTGCACGTCGAGCCACCACCGCACCCGGCTCAGTTCCGGGGCCAGGCTGTCGAGCTTGCCCTGGCTGTTGAGCGCGGTCCACACGCCGCCGTCGTGGTCGAGCTGTGCCTGGACCGGGCGGCTGAGACTCAGGATCGCGGCGGCGGCCAGGGCCAGGGGGACGGACGGAAGACGTGGGATGGCCATCCCCGGAGGCTACGGTCGGCCGCAGGACCAGGCCAGCCCGGCGGGGCAGGCCGAGCGCAACGCGCCACGGGCAAACCTCGCCCAGCGCCACACTTCGGCCCGAGGTCGGGGAGTTTTCCGGGCCCGGACGCGTCGACGCCCGCCCGACTGGCCGGTTCGCCCGCGGCAACTCTCTCTGCCACGGGCTCCGGCTCGCGGTTGCAGGGCGTGGCGCCGTTCGCTATGGCTCTTGCCCCCCGTTTCTCCGGGCGTCGCCCGGTGGCGGGGAACCGCGGGCTCCGGCCCGGACACTGTCCATGGACACTCAGCTGATCCGCCCATGACCGAACGCGAACCCATGATCGAGGCGCTCGACCTGTGCAAGCACTACGGGTCGTTCGCCGCCATCGACCACCTGTCGTTCACGATCCGCCGCGGCGAGGTCGTGGCGTTCCTCGGCCCGAACGGCGCCGGCAAGTCGACCACCATGAAGGTGCTGACCGGCTACTTGGCGCCGACCTCCGGCACGGCCCGCCTGTGCGGCGTCGACGTGGTGCAGGACCGGGTGCGCGCCGTCGAGAAGCTCGGCTACCTGCCCGAGAACGGGCCGCTGTATCCGGACATGACGCCGCGCCAGCTGCTGCAGTTCTTCGCCGAAGCGCGCGGCATGAGTGCCGGGCAGTTCGCCGAGCGCCTGGAGTTCGTCACCAGGGAGTGCGATCTGCACGAACTACTCGACAAGCCGATCGGCACCTGCAGCAAGGGCCAGAAGCAACGCACCGGCATGGCTCAGGCCCTGCTGCACGACCCCGAAGTGCTGATCATGGACGAGCCGACCACCGGCCTCGATCCCAACCAGATCCGCCATGTGCGCGAGTTGGTGAAGAAGCTCGGCCAGACGCGCACCATCCTGCTGTCGACGCACCTGTTCCAGGAAGTCGAAGCCATGGCCGGCCGCGTGCTGTTGGTCAACGAGGGCAAGCTCGTGTTCGACGGCACGCCCGCCGAGTTCAAGGCCCGTGGCCAGGGACAGATGGACCAAGCCTTCCACGCGATCACCGGAGCCCGCTGAAGATGAAGACCCACGTCGTGTTCGCCGTCGCCAAGCGCGATCTGCGCTCCTGGTTCGGCAATCCCGTCGGCTACCTGTTCATCGTCGCGTTCGTCGCGTCGTGCGCAGGGGTGCTGATGTGGAGCAAGGAATTCTTCACCAACAACCTCGCCAACCTCGACACGCTCAATTTCTGGTTCCCGGCCATCGCGCTCGGCTTCGTCGCCGCGGTGACCATGGGCACCTGGAACAGTGAGCGCAGCAACGGCACGCAAGAGCTGCTGTTCACGCTGCCGACGCACGACACCGAGCTGTTGCTCGGCAAGTTCCTGGCCGGTGTCGGTGTCTACACCGCGTCGTTGGTGTTCTTGTTGACGGTGCCGTTCGGCCTGTCCTTGCTGGGCAGCCCGGACTGGGGGCAGATCGTCGCCAACTTCCTCGGCTTCTGGCTGGTCGGCGTGATGCTGGTGGCCGTGACCATGCTCGGCTCGGTGCTGTTCGACAACCTGGCCGTGGCGTTCGTGGTCGGCGGCCTCGCCGGAGCGACCGTGATGTACTCGGGCTGGTTGCTGGCGGTGTTGACCGGCAGCCCGGCGTGGGACCTCAACGGCCCGCGTGGCCAGTTCCTCGAGTTCGGGCGCGGCATGGTCGGCCCGGCGGGCGTGCTGTTGTTCGTCGGCCTCGCCGTGGCGTTCCTCTACCTCAACTTGGCGATCCTGTCGCGGCGGCACTGGCAGCAGCCAGCACCGCAGCTGGCCCACGGCACGGTGCGGTTCGCCAGCCTGGCGGTCGCCGCGGTGGCGATCACGCTGCTCGGGGTGCAGTGGTTGCAGCCGCTCGACAGCACCTTCGAGCGGACCCACTCGCTGAGTGCCGAGAGCAAGAAGTTGCTCGGCCAGCTCGACGCGAACCGGACCGTGCTGGTGACGGCCTTCGTGTCGAAGGACGTGCCCGAGGAACTGGTGGCGCAGAAGCGCAACCTGCTCAACCTGCTGGACCAGTTCGACCGCATCGGTGGCGCTGCGGTCGAGAAGGACGTGCGCATCGTCGAGCAGTTCTCCGCGGACGCGGAGGACGCCGAGAAGAACTACGGCATCCAGCCGCGCATGCGGCGTTCCGAGGAAGGGGGCGAACTGCGCACCTGGACGGTGTTCCTCGGCTTCTCGGTGCGCTGCGGCACCGAGGAGGTGTCGGTGCCGTTCGCCGATCCGGGTCTGCCGCTCGAATACGAACTCACGCGCAGCATCCGCACCGTCGCCAACCAGGGCCGCAAGAAGGTCGGCATCCTGAAGACCGACGTCGAATTGCTGGGCGGGATGGACTTCGGCACCTTCCGCCAGAAGCCGCGCTGGGCCATCTGCGACGAACTGCAGCAGCAGTACAAGGTCGAAGCCGTCGACGCGGCCAAGGACTATCCCGAGGACGTCGACGTGCTGCTGGTGCCGCAGCCCAACACGCTCGGCCCGGCCGAGATGGATCGGCTCAAGGCGCACATCGCGGCCGGCCGCGCGACCCTGTTGCTCGAAGACCCGGCGCCGATGGACGCCTGGCGCACCTCGATCGACGACAAGAAGGGCGGCACCAGCCCGCAGGACATGTTCGGCGGCAACCAAGGCGAGCCGAAGGGTGACCTGGTGGCCATGCTGCGTGAGTTCGGCATCGCCTACCAGCGCGCCGAGGTGGTCTGGGACACTTCGTCCCGCACCCGGTTCGGTGGGGCACTGCCGTTCCTGGAGATCGTGTTCCTGGGCGGGGCCGGCATCAGCCAGGACCAGCCGATCACCCGCGGCCTGCAGCAGATCGTGATGCTGTGGGGTGGCCACATCAAGCCGGCGGCCAAGGACGGCCTGCGGTTCGAGCCGCTGCTGCGCATGCCGAACCCGGCCGACGGCGGCGAACGCAACGGCCGCATGCCGAAGTTGCAGGCGTTCCAGTTCGATGCGCCGTGGGAGAGTCGCCCGCAACCGAACCCGAACGCCCGGCACACGCCCAGCAACGAGGAGTTCACCATCGCCGCACGGGTCACCGGCAAGCCGGCGGAGGGCCAGAAGCAGGGCGTCAACCTGATCTATGTCGCCGATCTCGACCTGATCAGCAACCAGATGTTCGACATGCGGCGCCAGATGCGCAACATGAACCTGCAGTTCGACAACGTGCCGTTCATCCTGAACTGCATCGACCAGTTGGCCGGCGACGAGAGCCTGCTCGAACTGCGCAAGCGCCAGCCGGTGCTGCGCAAGCTGACGGCGGTCGAAGCCGCGCAGAAGAGCTTCGAGGACGAATGGCAGCGCCAGCGCGAGGCGGCCGAAGAGGAGTCGAAGAAGGAGCTCGACGCCGCGCAGGCGCGTCTCGACGAAGCGGTGCAGAAGGTCAAGGACGACCAGAGTCTCGACGAGCAAGCCAAGGCGATGCAGATCGCAATCGCCCAGGAGAACGAGAACAACCGCCTGACCCTCGCCAAGGCACAGATCGAGCAGAAGAAGCAGCGCGCGATCGAACGCGCCGCACACCAGCGGGAGCAGGATCGGCGGTCGATCCACAACGGCTTCCGCTTCTTGACGTTGCTGCTGACGCCGATTCCGGCGCTGTTGTTCGGCTTCTACACCCTGGTGCGGCGCCGTGGCCAGCAGGCGCGCATCGTCCCGAAGAATCGCATGGTGGTCGGAGGTGCATCGTGAACGAGTTCGCCAAGACCGGTTCGTTCGTCGGCGGCGCCGCGCTGCTCGCGCTGCTCGCCGCAGTGGTCGGTCCCAAGTCGCAGCGCCACGAGCTGGCGCTCGACGAGGGGCAGGCCTTCTTCCCCGAGTTCAAAGACCCGGCAGCGGCCACCGAGCTGTCGGTGGTGCAGTTCGAGGAGGCGACCAGCCGCATCCTGAGTTTCCAGGTCAAGAAGGACGACAAGGGCCTGTGGACGATCCCGTCGCACGGTGGGTATCCCGCCGACGCGACGTCCCGCATGAGCAAGGCGGCGACGATGTTCATCGGCCTCACCAAGGGGCGGATCGCCGGGGACCGCAACGACGAGCACGCCAAGTTCGGTGTGCTCGAGCCCGGTGACCAGGGCAGCGTCGACACCAAGGGGCGCGGCGTGCGCGTCACGTTGAAGGACAAGACCGGCAACACGCTGTCCGACGTGATCGTCGGCAAGGAAGTCGACGGCAAGTTCGATCAGCGCTACGTGCGGGTGCCCGGCAAGCGCCATGTCTACGTCAGCAAGCTGACCGGCGATCTGTCGACCAAGTTCGCGGATTGGATCGAGACCGATTTGTTGAAGGTGACCGCCTGGGACACCAAGCAGATCGTGTTCGACAACTACAAGTTCGACCAGGTCACTCGGGAGACCACGCCCGGCGACAAGCTCACGGTGGCCAAGGACGAGCAGGCCAAGTGGACCTT
>JAEUHP010000173.1 GCA_016795295.1 Planctomycetota bacterium
CGCCCCCAGCGCCTGCTCCAGACTCTGTGCATCGAGCGTGCCGAAGCCCTCGTCCAAGAACAGCGTCTCGATGCGCGCCCGCGGCGCCGCCAGACTCGCCAACCCGAGCGCCAGCGCCAGCGACACCAAGAACGTCTCGCCTCCCGACAGCGTCTGCAAACTGCGCCGCGTCCCGCCCAGATCGCGATCCACCACCACGAAATCCAGATCCGTGCCGTGGTTGCGCCGCAGTTCGTAGCGCGGCGCCAGATCCCGCAGGCGGCGGTTCGCCTCCACCAACAAGAGATCCAGCGTCAGCCCCTGCGCGAACACCGCGAACGCATCGCCGGTGCTGCTGCCGATCAGTTCGTCGAGTGCCTGCCAGACCCGCGCGTCCTGTTCGGCGGTGGCCAGCACCGGGGCCAGTTCGGCGCGCCGCGCCCGCAGCAGATCGTCCGCAGCGAGCTGCGCCTGGCACTTCTGCAACTGCGCGGCACTCGCGGCCAGCGCGCTGCGCGCATCGGCGAGGGCTTGCTGCGCGTCGCTCTCGGCGATCGCCGGCCGGTCGCGATCCTCCCGATCCCGACGCACCTGCACCAGCGTTTGCACCGCGCTGCGCTGCGTCGCCACCGCCTGCTCGAGCGCCGCGAGCCGCTGCGCGGCCTGGTCGAGGGCGCGCGCGCCGAGTGCCGTGGCGTCCTGCACATCGCTCGGCGCCACGCCGCGATCGGCCAGGGCGCACTGGAACGCCGTGTTGGCCAGCGCCAGTTCGCTGCGCGCGGCGGCCAGCGCCGTGGCGGCGGTCGCGGCGGCGGCTTCGGCAGCCGCCCGGGCCTCGTGTTCGGCGCGTGCTTGCGCCGCCAGCGCGGCGAGCCGCTGCACCGTCGGCAGAACCGCTTCGCCCAGAGCCTCGAGCCGGGACCACGGCAAACCCTCGCTGTCCAGCGCCGGCTGCAGGTCGGTGCGGGCCGCGGCGAGCGCAGCACGAGCCTGCGCGAGGTCGTCGTGGGCCCGCTGCACGGCGGTGGCGGCGGCGGCGGCCGCGGCCGCGGCGGCAGCCTGTTCGCGTTCGGCGCTGGCAGCCCGGGCCGCGGCGAGTTCGACGCGCTGGCTCGCCGCCAGCAAGCTCGTCTGCGCCGCGTCGCGCTGCTGTTCGGCCAAGGCCAGTTGGGCACCGGCGGCGTGGCACTCCTGCTGGCGAACCGCGAGGGCGGTGCGGCAGTCCGCAGCGGTCGCGGAGGCCGGCAGACCCAGGGCCACCGCTGCGGCCGCGGTGGCGGCGGCTACGCGCTCTTGCAGGCGGGCGAGCTGTTGCTGGGCCTGCTCCCGAGCCGCGCTGGCCGCGGCGAGCCGCGCGGCCTGCGCAGCTCGCTCGTCGCGGGCCTGCTGCAGCGCGGCATCCGCGGCCGCCAGCGCCGTGGCCGCTGCGCGCCGCGCCAGCGGATCGTCGTGCGCCGGAGCGGGATGCTCGGCCGAACCGCACACCGGGCACGGTGCGCCAGGCTCCAGGTGGGGCACCAACTGCGCAGCGTGGTGCCGGGTGCGCAAGGCTTCGGCCTGCTGTTCGGCCGCCTCGCGGTGCGCCAGCGCGCTGGCCACGGCCGCCTCACCGGCTGCGCGGCCCGCCGCCAGGCGCGCCGCGGCGGTGTCGGCCTCCTGCGCGGCCACCGTCGCTTCGTGCGCGCGCAGCTCGAACGCCGCAAGGTCGCGCAGGCTCTGCTCCGCCGCGGCGAGTTCGCGCTGCTGCCGCGCGCACTCGCCGCGCTGCGCCGCCAGCGCCGCGAGTTCGGGCCGTTCGACCGCCTGGCGAGCCTGGGCCAACTGCGCGCGTGCGGCAGCATGGGCCGCCGCAACGGTGGCGGTGGTCGCCGCCGCAGCGGTGGCAGCAGCGGCCGCGGCGGCGGCGGCGGTGGCGAGCCGTGGCAGCGCTTGTTCGAGGCTGGCGAGCTGCTGGCGCGCCCGCTGCCAATGCGACAGCGCGGTCCGCCACTCGGCGAACGCGGTGACCAGGGTGGGCACCGCGTCGCTGCCGAGTTCGCTGCGGCAGTCGTCGCGCAGCCGTTGCTCGGTCTTGGCCAGGGCCGCACGCGCACTGCCGGTGCGCGCTTCGGCCGCCACCTGCGCGCCGGTCGCCGCCACCAGGTTGCGCTGCCGCGCCTGCACTTGCTCGGCGAACGGCTGCAGCGGCAGCGCCGCCTGCAAGCGCGCCACCCGCGCCCGCTCCGCGCGCGCCGCCTCGTCGGCCACGATCGCCGCCTGCAGCGCCAGCGTGGCGTCGCTCTCCTGCTGGCGCAGCCGGGCGAGTTCGCCGTACCAGGCGACGTACCGGCTCGCCAGGTCGACACCGGTCTGCGCCAGATCGCGTTCGCGCTGCAGTTCGGCGGTGGCGGCGGCGATCCGGGCACGCGCGTCGGCGTCGAGCACTTCGAGGCCGGCGAGAGTGCCGCGCAACTGCACGAGGCGCTGCTCGAAGCTGCGGCGGCGTTCGTGCGCGGCGCGCGACAGCCGCCGGTAGACGTCGCCGCCGGTCAGCGTCTCGAGCAGGCGCGCCCGTTCGTCGGCAGCGGCGCGCAAGAACGCGGCGAACTCGCCCTGCGCGAGCAGCACCGAACGACAGAACTGCTGGAAGTCGAGGCCGAGCCGCTGCTGGATCGCCAGGAGCACTTCGCTCTTGCGGCCACTGGCGAGCGGCGTGTTGCGCTCGAGGTCGAACAGCACCAATTCCTGGTCCTGCAGCCGGCCTTCGCGGCGCAGGCGGGCGCGCCGCACCGACCAGCGGGCCCGGTAGCGCCGGCCGTCCCGCCCCACGAAGTCCACTTCGGCACTGCCCTCGGCCGCATCGCGGCGCAACAGCGTGCGCGGATCGTGGGCGCGCAGCCAGTCGCTCTCCGGCACGCCGTCCTCGCCGATCGGCGTGCCGCCGCGGCCCGACAACCGCGGCGTGCGGTCGAACAGCGGCAGGCACAGCGCGTCGAGCAGCGTGCTCTTGCCCGCCCCCACCGGCCCGGTGATGGCGAACAGCCCCACGCCGGCGAGCGGTCCGCGCGCCAGGTCCAGTTCGAAGCGCCCGGCGAGGCTCGCCAGGTTGTGGCCGCGCACCGCCAGGATCTTCATGCCGGCTCCCCGTGCTCGACGGCTTCGAGCAGTTCGCGGAACGCGCCGAGCAGGGACTCCGGCACCGGCCCAGCGTGGACACGCTGGTAGCGGCGCACGAACACCTGCTCCGGGCTCAGCGAGGCGAGTTCGACCGGTGCGGCCGACGCAGCGGCATCCACGCCACCGGCCAGCAATTCGACGCGCACCAGGCGCACGTCCTTGTCGGCACAGGCCTGCGCGATGCGTTCGGCGAGTGCTGGACTCGGCTCGGGCAACCGCACCGCCACTTCGAGCAGCGGGCGCAGGCCCTCGGCGCGCAGGGGATCGCGCGCCGGCAGTGCCGCGACCGCGGCGAGCGCTGCGTCTGGCAGCAACTCGCCGTGCTCGGGCAGGCGCAGCAGCGGTGCTGGCCGCGGCACGCGCAGCGACCAGACCTTCTGCAGGGCCCCCGCCGCGAAATCGGCGAACACCACGTGGTGCGGGTATTCGCGTTCGGGCATCGCCAGCGGCAACGGCGAGCCGCTGTAGCGCACGTGCTCGCGCCCCCCGAGCCGCTGCGGGCGGTGCAGGTGGCCGAGCGCCACGTAGTCGCACGCCTCCGGGAACAGGTCGAGCGGCAGCGCATGCTGGTTGCCGCCGAGCACCTTGCGCTCACTGAGTTCGCTGGTCTGGCCACCAGTGAAGTAGCCGTGGGCGAGCGCGACCAGCGCCTGGCCCAGCTGCCGCTCGGCGCGGGCCGTGGCGAAGATGCGTTCGTGCAGCGCCCGCATGCCGGCGAACAGCCGGTCGCCGACCGCGTCGTGGGCCTCGCCGTCCCCGGGCCGCGGGATGCGGTCGTCGGCTGGGGTGGCTTCGCCGGGTGCCATTTCGGCCACGTCGCCACCGCGCAGGAACGGAATCGCCGCGACCAAGGCCGCCGGCCGCCCATCGCGATCGCGCAGGGGCACCAGCAGGTCGGCTGGAGCCACCGCACCGTCGGCGCTGCGCGGCAACACGCCGACCACGCGCACGCCGAGCGGCGCCAGCAGTTCGCGCGGTGCATCGAGGCGGGCCGCGGAGTCGTGGTTGCCGGCGATGGCCACGATCTGCAGGCCGGGGCGGGCGGTGCGGGCGGCGCCCAGGAACTGAAACCACTGGCGCCACGCCCACGGTGGCGGGTTGGCGCTGTCGAACACGTCGCCGGCCAGCAGCAGGGCGTCGACTTCGCGTTCGGCGAGGGTCTGCACCAGCCAGGCGAGGAACTGGTCGTGCTCGGCCTGCCGCGAGTGGTCGCGCAGGCTGTGGCCCAGGTGCCAGTCGGCGGTGTGCAGGATGCGCATGGCGCACGGCGACCATAGCGCCATGCCCCTGGGCCCGCCTCCCCCATCGCAGCCACCCCCGCCGCGGCTACCATGCCCCGATGCGAACGTTCGCGCTGGCCAGCTTGGCCGGCGGGCTGGCCGCCTGCCTGCCCGCCCAGACCTTCGTCGTCGATGCCAACGCCGGCCCAGGCACCCAGTTCACCTCGCTCCCCGCGGCCGTGGCCGCGGTGCCGAGCGGCGCGGTGCTGGACGTCCGGCCGGGCCTCTATTCCGGCTTCAGCATCGCGGCCAAGAGCCTGACCATTCTCGGGCGCCCAGGCGTGCGCGTCATCGACCTGGGCAACCCGCCGATCCGGATCGACGCGATCGGCAGTGCCCAGCACGTGGTGCTGCACGGCCTCGAACTCGCCCATGTCTCGGTGGTCGCCACCGTCCACTGCACCAACTCGACCGGCACCCTCGTGCTCGATGGCTGCCGCAGCGACAGCAGCACCTCCCCCGTCGGCGGTCGCCTCGTCGCGACCGACTGCACCAACCTGCACGTGCAGCGCTGCACGTTCGCCACGAGCGGCCTGTTCGACAGCGCGCTGCAGCTGCAACGGTGCGCCGCCACCCTGACCTCGAGCACGTTTGCGGCAGGCTTGGCGGTGCCGATGTCCATCGCGAACAGCACCGTGGACGGCACCGACTGCACGATCCGCGCCGGCATCGTCGCGCCGACGCTTGCGCTGCACCAGAGCCACCTCGACCTGCGCTCTGCCTGCATCTTGGTGGCGTCCTCGGGCCAGGGCGCCATTGCGTCGGGCTCCGGCTCGCTCGACCTCGGTGCGGGCGTGGTGTTGCAGAACGCACCGACGCAGCCGTTCGCGGCTGGCATCGTGGTCAACCCGTCGACTCTGCCAGGGCTCACCGCCACGGCAGGGCCGCTCGGCGGCACGGCGATGGCTGCGCTGACCGGCCCAGCGCTGCTGGGGGCCCTGGCGATCGGCGCGCCGGGCCCCGCGTATCTGCCGGCGGGGGCGAGCCATCCCGTGTGGCTGCTGCCTGGAACGGCGAGCGTGTTGGCGCTTGGGGCATTGCCACTCACGGCCAGCTATGCCGTGCCGAACGCACCTTGGGTGCAGGGCGTGACACTGGTCTGGCAAGGGGTCGGGCTGTTGCCGAATGCAGCGTTCGAACCGAGCAACCCGGTGCCGGCTCTGCACCGCTGAACGCAACCGCGCGCGCCCGCACCGCGATTCCCCGGCGCGGCATTGACTGGGGTATGGAGGCCGTCGACATTGGCGCAGCACCGACCATGAAGCTGCCCTCCGCCACGCTGCCACTCTGCGCTGCTGCGGCCCTGCTGGCGGCAATGCCAGCGCAGGAGGAGTTCGCCGCATTCCGCCAGCGCATGGACGAACGGCTGAAGGCGCACCCGTTCTTCGGCAAGGTCAAGACCATCCGCGTCGAGCGACCGCCGTTCCTGTTCTACGTCGAGAAGGCCCCCGACGACGCCTCGGACTACGAGCTGGGCGTGGTGAACGGCTACCTGCCGTTCCTGCACGAACTGACCCGGCAGTTCGAGGCCAAGTACCGCCAGCCCGCGGCGCTGCAGCGGCACGCGAACTGCGGTGGCTATGCCATCGCGGTGCTCAGCAGCGCCGGCCGCTACATGGACTTCCGCACTGCGGTCGGCGATCCGTCGCTGGCCAACATGCGCGCGCACTACACGCCGGACCTGCAGCTGGCGGTCACCTACCTCGATGCATTCGCGCGCCACAACACCAAGACCGAGGACCTGCACGCGCTGCTGCACGAGTTCGTGCATGCGCTGCAGCACGCGCACTCGCCCACCGGGCAGATGACGCGGCCGGTGTTCTACAACGAAGGCTTCGCCGAGTTCCGCAGTGGCTGCACCAACGTGGCCTCGTCCCTGGCGGATCCCCAGGTGGATGCGGACCACGTGGCGGCGCTGCGCTTCGCCAGGTTCCAGCGCGCCGGCAAGCCGTACTTCGCCCCGCTGGTGGACCTGGTCGCGGCGAACTCGTACCGCGAAGTGCTCGAAGCGGCCCAGCGCCGGGCCCCCGGCGGCTTGCGCACCGAACTGGCGCTGGCGGTGTTCTACGCCCAGTCGGCACTGTTCGTGCGCTTTCTCCACGAAGGCGCCAACGGCAGTCGCTTGCCGCAGTTCCTGCGCTACCTGGACCGGGTGCAGAAGGGCGGCAGCGGCGTGGCCCTGTTCCAGGAGGTGTTCGCCTGCGAACGGCCGGACGCCGTGGCCGCGCTGGACCAGGAATGGACCACCTGGCTCGACGCCCTGATCCGGCAGAAGAGCCCGGACCTGCCCCCGGGTGAGCTCGAGAGCGACACCAACCTCGCCCCGCCCATCGCCTTCGCCGACCAGGGTCTGCAGTGGCAGCCCAACGACTTCCCCGATCGCTTCGCCGGAGCCCGGCGGCTGTGCGGCCGCGGCCACTACGACAGCGCGCTGTCCATGCTGCCCGCGGAGGGCCAATGCCGGACCCCGGCGGAATCCGCGCTGCTGCAACGCGAACGGCAGCGCATCCTGGCCCTGCTCGAGCTGCGCGAGAAGGTGCTCGCCGAGGTGGAGCGCAGCAAGGGGCAGGTGGCGGTGGGCGGCACCAAGGGCAAGTTCGTGCGCCGCACCGACCGCGGCAGCTTCGTGCTGCAAGTGGGCAAGGAAGAACGCGAAGTGCCACTGACCGCGTGGACCCCGACCGAGCTGCGCACCGCCGGCAACCGCCTGAAGCCTGCGCCGTTCGACGGCAAAGCCGGTTGGATCGAGGTCTGGCTGCGTTACCTCGAAGGCGAGCCACTGGCCAAGTTGAAGGACAAGCTGGACAAGGGCTACTCGACCTACGAAGGCCTGCGCACCGATCTGGTGGCCGACCTCGATGCCGAGCAGGCGCGCGGCGCCGAGGCTCTGGCCGAACTGCAAGGGCTCCCGCGCACCAACGATGCGGCCGAAGCCAGCCGCTGCCTGCAACGCGCCGTGCAACTGCTCGCCGACCACCGCGGTTCGCCCCTGCTGCAGCAGCGCCGGCCAGCGCTCGACGAACTGGTGCGCGCCTACGCCGAACGCTGCTTCCGCGCCGACGATCTCGACGGCCTCGGCATCACCGGCAAGGTGACCAAGCTGGCCGATGGCCGGATCCAGGTGGTCTACGACGACCCCAGCAAAGCGCCGACGGCGGACTTCACCCCGGTGCCCGAGGACGAGAGCAAGTGGCTGAACCGCGGCGGGCGCGTACCCTACGGCGGCCCAGCCGGCATCACCGCCTGGGGCAAGGGCTACCAGCTCGGCGGATCGGCCCTGCTGCGCTGGATCGTGCCGATGGCCGGCCGGCAATCCGTGGCGTTCGACCTGCACGTGCAGACCGCCCAGGAACTCGACTTCTTCGTCGCCATGGGCGCCCATGCCGGCGGCGCCTTGTTCGCCACGCCGGTTGGATCGGTGCAGGTGCTGCAGAGCAACGACGCAGAGATCGATCCGCGGCCGATCGGTGGCGGCGCGATGCTGGCGACCGACCGGCCGAACAAATTGCAGTTCGAGTGCGATGGCGAGAAGTCCCTGGTGGTCACCGTGAACGGCAAGGCCATGGCCAATGTCGACGCCCAGGGTTTCACCAGCGGGGAGCTGTGGCTGTTCTTGCGCCTCGGCAGTCCCCCGCTGCTCACCGACCTGACCATCACCGGGCGCCCTGCCCCCCGCGACCTGGGCAAACTGCGCGCGCAGTTCGTGGCGCGCTGCCTGAAGCAGGCGTGGGGATGAGCGACGCGCCGAAGCCTCCCGACGGTGCAGCCCGACGCCGCCGCGCCGACGGCCGCCAGGACCTGTTGGTACGTGAAGAACCGCTGCTGCTGGTGCTCGCGGACCAACAACTGCTGACCATGCGCACCCCGGGCCGCGACGCCGACTTGGCGCTGGGTTTTCTGCTCGGCGAAGGCATCGTCACCGACCCGGCCGAGCTGCTCGAAGCCCGCCCCGTGCCAGGCTGCGCCGAACTGCAGCGCGTCGACGAACTGCACCTGACCCTGCGTCGCCCGCCTGGGCCGCTGGCGCGCGCGCGGCTGGCGCGCACCCACGAACTGCGCAGTTCGTGCGGCATCTGCGGGCTCACCGATGCCGCAGCGATCCTCGACGACCTGCCACCGTTGCTGCCGGGCGTGCCGCGCCTGCCAGCCGCGCGGATCGCGACCCTGGTCGACGCACTGACGCGACGCCAGCCGCTGTTCGCGGCGACCGGCGCCTGCCATGGGGCCCTGATCGCCGATGCGCACGGCACCGTGCTGGGCGCTGGCGAAGACGTGGGGCGGCACAACGCGCTCGACCAGGCGATCGGGCAGGCGGCGCGTGCCGGGGCGGATTTCGCGCGCGCGGTCGCGGTGCTGTCGGGGCGCGCGGGCTTCGACTTGGTGGTGAAGTGCCTGCGGCTGCGGTTGCCGGTGGTGGTGTCGGTGTCGGCCCCGAGTGCGTTGGCGTTCGACCTGTGCGAAGGTGCGGGGGCGACGCTGGTCGGTTTTGCGCGCGGCGACCGGCACACGGTCTACTGCGGCGCCGAACGGCTGGCGCCGGGCCCGTAGCGGGCACCGGGACCAGGCAGTACGCACCCACGCTCTAGCGAGCGTGAGCAACTGCCGGCCGATGCCAAGGCGCTGCGCTTCGCCCTTGGCGGGTGTTGTCGCTCGACCCTCAGCGCGGCCGCACGCTGACCACCCAGCTACCCGGCTGGCGTTGGTCTTCGCGCATGGTGAACAGCACCGGCAGGAACTGCTCGATCACCTGTGCATTGGTCGTCGTGTGCCGGCTCGGCGGCAACGTGCGGAACGCACCGCCGCCGGCGAGCGCCATCGGGATCAGCAGCTGGTCGGCGAGGTGTTCGCCGACCGGCACGTTCGCGGCCAGCAGCGTTCCCGCTTCGTCGGCCACCTGCGCCGCGACGTCCTCCGCGCGCACGCTGCGTTCGCCGAGCGCGCTGACCACCTCGGTGACCGCGCCGAAGCCCAGCCGCAGCATGACGACGTTGCCCGGGCCCACCGACGCGACCTCTTCGATCGTCACCTCGTCGCCGCGCAGCCCGAGCCGCGCGCGCAGCGTCGCCGCTTCGCGTTCGCCGACGTGCTGGGGGATCTTCGCCAGCACGATGCGGGCACGGAACTGCGGCTTCTCCTGGCGGGTGAGCAGTTCGCAGGGTGTCCAGGCGGCCTTGGCGATCGTCGCGCGCCACTGGCCGCCGCCGGCCGGATAGAAGCCGTGCGTGCGCAGTTGCAGTCCGAGCGACGCACCCATGCGGTGCAGCACCGGCGCGAACGCGTGCTGCAGGAAGTCGAACGGCGGCGCCATCGGGTTGTGGGTACCGCCGACGAGTTCGACGGTCGACGGACCGTCGGCAGCCAGCAGGGCCGGCAGGATCGTCTGCAGTACGAGCGTGGTGCTGCCCGCCGTGCCGATCGCGAAGCGGTAGTCGCCCGCGCGCAGGGCCTTCGGCTTGAACGCGAGCCGCATCGAACCGAGCGTGGCACCTTCGACCTGGGCCGAGCCGACCTCGGCCGCAGCGAGGACCGCGGTGAGGTGCTGACGCTTCAGGCCCGGCTGTTCGCGGCCAGCGCGGATCTTCTCGATCACGAACGCGGTGCCGGTGACCAGGGACAGACCGAGTGCCGTGCGCAGCACCTGGCCACCGCCTTCGCCCTGCGAACCATCGAGGTACAACATGGGTCAACCCTTCACGCAGACGACCTGCTTCAGCGTATGCACGATCTCGACGAGGTCACTCTGCGCAGCCATCACCGCGTCGATGTCCTTGTACGCCATCGGCGTCTCATCGATGACATCCTGGTCCTTGCGGCACTCCACGCCAGCGGTCGCGGCGATGTGCTCTTCGACCGTGAAGCGCCGGTTGGCTTCGCCACGCGACATCAGGCGGCCAGCGCCGTGGCTGCACGAATGAAAGCTCTCGGCGCTGCCCTTGCCGCGCACGATGTACGACTTCGCACCCATCGAGCCGGGGATGATGCCGAGGTCGCCGAGGCCCGCGCGCACCGCGCCCTTCCGGGTGACGAAGACGGACGCACCGAAGTGCTCCTCCTTCTGCACGTAGTTGTGGTGGCAGTTCACCGCGACTTCGCCGTGCGTGAACTTCGGCAGCAGCTTGCTCTTGACGAGCACTTCGAAGATCGCCGCCATCATCAGATCGCGGTTGGTGCGCGCGAACTTCTGCGCCCAATCCACCGCGAACACGTAGTCGTCGAAGTGCTCGGCGCCCTCCGTGAAGTACGCGAGGTCCTGGTCGGGCAGGTTGTGGATGTGCTTCTGCATGTCCTTCTTGGCGAGGTCGATGAAGTGCTGGCCGATGCGGTTGCCGACGCCGCGCGAACCGCTGTGCAGCATCACCCAGACGCGCTGGGCTTCGTCGAGGCAGACCTCGATGAAGTGGTTGCCGCCGCCGAGCGTGCCGAGGTGTTCGGCCGTCGAGCCGCGGTCGAGCCGGGGGTGCTTGTCGATGATGCGCTGGTAGCCGGTACGGAGCTTCTTCCAGGCATCCTCGGGCCGCGCGGGCAGATTGCTCCAAGCACCCCGGTCGCCCTTGCCGCCGTTCTGCGTGCGGCCGTGAGGAACGGCGCGTTCGATCGCCGCACGCAGGCCCTTCAGGTCGTCGGGCAGGTCGCTCGCCGTGAGCGACGTGCGCACCGCCATCATGCCGCAGCCGATGTCGACGCCGACCGCGGCGGGGATGATCGCGCCGAGCGTGGGGATCACGCTGCCGACGGTGGCACCGATGCCGAAGTGCACGTCGGGCATCGCTGCGACGTGGTGGTGCACGATCGGCAACTGCGCGACGTTGCGGAGCTGCTGGAGGGCCTTCTCGTCGGCGACGACGCCGCGGATCCAGGCCTGGATGGGGACGCCGTGCGTGCCCAGGGTTTCGAAGTTGCTCATCGGAATGGCGCAGGGAAAGGTAGTGGTTGTGCTGGAGCAGACGGCGTGCCGGCGGCGCCAGATTCCACGAGAATGACAGAAGCTATTGTCTGCAAGACGCTTGCGCTTGCCTTATGGCGGCCGGTCTCGCTCTCCTGGGGCGCCGCGATGATCCCCTGAGATAACCTCATATCTCCTGGGATAGCCACCGTTGCCGGCACAGCGAGGAACGGGGTGGTCCAGAGCAGGGGGCCAAGTGGCAACGGTGCCTCGCGAGACCACGCTCGAGCCGTCTCGGCCGCGATCCTGGGAGCCATGTGGCGCCTTCGGGTTGCCATGGCGGCGCACCGCGCCCATGGGATAAGAACCCATCTCCATGGCGAAAGCCGCCGGCCACACCGTCGTCAGCTTCCTCGGCACCTCCCTCGACCGCGGCAGCGGCCGCGACCGTTGGGAGCACTGGCGGCCGAACGTCTCGATCTGCCAGCACGAAGACCTGCTGGTGAAGCGGCTCATCCTGCTCGCCGAGCGCCGCTACTCGAAGCTCTACGAGCAGGTCGCCGCCGACATCGCCACCGTCTCGCCGGAGACCGTCGTCGAGCGCCTCGACATCTCCCTGCGCGATCCGTGGGACTTCGAGGAGGTGTTCGACGCGCTGTTCCAGAAGGCGAAGGAGCTCGCCTTCGACCCCGAGGACGACGAACTGCTCGTGCACATGACAACGGGCACGCACGTCGCCCAGATCTGCCTGTTCCTGCTCACCGAGACGCGGCACTTCCCGGCGCGGTTGCTGCAGACGGGTCCGCCGCCGAGCAACAGCACCGACGTGGTCGGCACCTGGCAGATCATCGACCTCGACCTGTCGCGCTTCGACCGGCTCGCGCAGCGCTTCGCGCAGGAGCATCGGCAGGGCGAATCGCTGCTGAAGTCGGGCATCGCCACGCGCAATGCCGCATTCAACGCGCTCATCACGCAGCTCGAACGGGTCGCCCCCGCATCGACGGCGCCGATCCTGCTGATGGGGCCGACGGGGGCCGGCAAGTCGCAGCTGGCGCGGCGCGTCTACGAGCTGAAGAAGCAGCGCCACCAGCTCGCCGGGCCGTTCGTCGAGGTCAACTGCGCGACGATCCGCGGCGACGGTGCGCATTCGACCCTGTTCGGGCACAAACGCGGCGCGTTCACTGGTGCCCTGCAAGATCGTGCGGGGCTGCTGCGCGCGGCGAACGGTGGCTTGCTGTTCCTCGACGAAGTCGGCGAACTCGGCCGAGACGAACAGGCGATGCTGCTGCGCGCTCTGGAGGAAAAGCGCTTCCTGCCGCTCGGCAGCGACCAGGAGGTCGAGAGCAGCTTCCAACTGATCGCCGGCACCAACCGCGATCTCAGCACAGCGGTGGCACAGGGACGGTTCCGCGAGGACTTGCTGGCGCGCATCAACCTGTGGACGTTCCGCTTGCCTGGCTTGCGTGAACGCATCGAAGACCTCGAGCCGAACGTCGACTTCGAACTCGAACGCTTCTCGGCGCGGCTTGGACGGCGCGTGCACTTCAGCGCCGAGGCACGGCGGCGCTACCTGGACTTCGCCACTTCGGCCGACGGGCAGTGGTACGGCAACTTCCGCGACCTCAACGCCAGCATCACCCGTCTGGGCACTCTGGCGAACGCGGGACGCATCACCGACGACGATGTGCGGGGCGAGATCGAGCGGCTGCGGGCGGATTGGCGACGTGGTGGTGAAGGCCGGCCAGCGGCCGCGGGAACCGCCGCAGACGACGACGCTCTGCTCGAAGCAGTGCTCGGGCCCGTCAAGCTGGCCACAGTCGATCGCTTCGATCGTGTGCAGCTCGCCGAGGTCGTGCGCGCGTGCCGGAGGCACCGTTCCCTGTCGGCTGTGGGGCGCGAACTGTTCGCGGTATCGCGCACCAGACGGGTGACGACCAACGATGCCGATCGTTTGCGCAAGTATCTGGTGCGGTATGGGCTGTCGTTCGACGGTCTCGCGGACCATGGTGAGGCGATGGCGTAGGGCGATCTCCGTTCGGGGATTCCGCAGGAACCCACGATGGTGTGGGTGCCAAGACCTGTGGCGGCGCGCTGAATCAGGCCCTCGCGCTACCCCCCCACCCGGGGATCCCCCATGATTCCCCGATGCGAGCCGCCCTGCGCCTGCCGTTCTCCATGCTGCTGTTGGCAGCCCTGGCCCCAGCTCAGCATCGCGCTCCCGACCCGGGCCACTCGCAGCACGGCACCACCTTCGACGCAGGACCGCGCCAGGCGGCGTTCGCCATGCCCGGCATGTCGGCGCAGGTACACCTGCCGATCGCCGGACTGTCGCCCGAAGCCCAGGTCCTGTTCGACCAAGGCCTCTGCCAACTGCACGGCTTCTGGTTCTTCGAAGGCGAACGCTCGTTCCGGCAGGTCGCCAAACTGCATCCCGAGTGCGCGATGGCCTATTGGGGCATGGCGATGTGCAACGCCGAAGCGCCCGAACGCGCCGCCGGGTTCGCCGCCCGCGCCGTGGCGCGCAGCGCCGCCGCACCGCGGCACGAACAGCTCTACGTCGATGCGCTGGCGGGCTACTACCAGATCGACGACACAGCGCGCAGCGACCTGCGCAGTGCCGAGCCGGGCAAGGCCGACACCACCATCCAGGCCCTGGTGCAGAAGAACCGCGAACGGCCGAAAGAACTGCGCGAACGGCTCGGCAAGCAGTTCGTGAAGGACCTCGGCGCGGTCGTGCACGAGTTTCCCGACGATCTCGAAGCCAAAGCGCTGCTCGCCGTGCAGATCTGGCACCTCTACGACTGGGGCGGCGGCGTGCCGATCGTGTCGCACGTGGCCGTCGACGCCCTGCTCGACCAGGTGTTCGCCAAAGCACCGCTGCACCCAGCGCACCACTACCGCGTCCACCTGTGGGATCAGGAGCGGGGCGAACGCGCGCTGCCTTCGGCGGCGGTGATCGGCCAGACCGCGCCGGGCATCGCCCACCAGTGGCACATGGCGGGCCACATCTACGCGGGCAAGCATCGGCACTTCGCCGCGGCGTGGCAGCAGGAAGCGAGCGGCCGCGTCGACCACGCCCACCAGCTGCGCGACCGCGTGATGCCGTTCCTGATCCACAACTACGGCCACAACCAGGAGTGGCTGTCGCGCAGCCTCGCACACGTGGGGCGCTTCGACGCGGCGCTGGCGGTGGCGAAGAACCTTGCCGAGCTGCCGCGCCATCCGGAGTGGAACGACCTCGGCAACCAGGACAGCATCGCCGGCTACGCCCGCACCCGCCTCGTGTCGCTCTGCGAGGACCACGAAGCCTGGGCCACGCTGCTCGAACTGGCGGCCGACGGCCACCTCGAGGCCAGCGAAGCCCCCGCCGCCGAAGTGGTGCGGCTCGGCGGGCTCGCGCGCGCGTGTTACCGCCTCGGCCGCCGGCAGGAAGCCGATCGCTACGCCGCTGCGGTGAAGGACCTGCTGCCCAAAGCGCGGGCCGAGCGGGCCAAGCAGCTCGACCAGGCCGAGGACCGCGGCATGACCGCGGGCGCGGACCGGCCGGCCCTCGACCGTTCGCTGGAGGAAGCCACCCGCCGCGGCACCGACGTGGTGCGCGCCGTGCTCGACCTGCAGAAGGAACTCGACGGCGAACGCCGGCTCGCCGAGGGCGACGCCAAAGGCGCCGCGGCGCTGTTCGCGGCGCTCGAAGGTTTCCCCAAGACGCTGCTGGCCGACGCCTGGCTGGCCGCTGGCGAACCGGCGAAGGCGATCGAGATCCTGGCCGCAGAACACAAGGCGCACCCCAACCGCGCCGCAATCATGCTGCGGCTGCTGGCCGCCTACGGCGCGGCCGCGGCGGAACCAGCGCACCAGGAGGCAGCCCGCACCCTGCGGGCCGATTGCCTCACGGCACTCGACTGCACCGCGCTGGCTGCGTCGCCGCTGTTCGTGCGCCTAGGCGGCCTGGCCAGCCTCGGCGCCGACGCAGCCACCGAACCCGCCGCCGGCGCCTCCGCCGAGACCGCGCGCTGCGGCGACGACTTCGGCACCCGGCCACCGCTCGCCACGCTCGGCCCCGCGCACTGGCAGCCGTGGGCAGCGCCCACGCTCGACCTGCCCAGCACCACGGGGGGCCAGTACTCCCTGGCCAACCAGCGCGGCCGGCCCACGCTGGTGGTGTTCTACCTGGGGTTCGGCTGCATGCACTGCGTCGAACAACTGCGGGCCCTGGCGCCGCGCACTGCCGAGTTCGCCGCGGCGGGCATCGATCTGGTCGCCATCGGCACCGACGATCCGAGCAAGGCGAGTGCCGGTGCGGCCGAACTGCCGGAAGCCGAACGGCCCCCGTTCCCGTTGCTGGCCGATCCCCGGCTCGAGGCGTTTCGGACCTGGCGCTGCCACGACGACTTCGAGTCGGTGCCGCTGCACGGCACGTTCTTGGTCGACGGCGCAGGCCGCGTGCGCTGGCAAGACGTCGGCGCCGAGCCGTTCGTGCAGTTCGAGTGGCTGTTGGCCGAGAGCAAGCGCCTGCTGGCGCTGCAGCCGCCGGCTACTGCCGCGAAGCAGTGACCGGCCCAGGCGCGGTCAAGGCACAGCGAAACCCGGTGTGGCACAACGCCGTGTCCGGCGTCGACTTCATGCGCGTGCCCGGCAGGTACCCGAGGCAGTAGCTGTCGCTGCACAGGTACGAGCCGCCGCGCATCACCCGCTTCGCCACACCGGGCTCCGCCGGATCGTGGCTGGTGGCCGGGCCCTGCGGATCCACCAGCACCCGCGCGCCGTCCCCGTAGCTGTCGGGCCGGTAGAAGTCCTGGCACCACTCCCACACGTTGCCGGACATGCCGAACAAGCCGTAGCCGTTCGCTGCGAAAGCCCGCACGGGTGCGGTGCCCAGATGGCCGTCGGCCGCGGTGTTCTGGTACGGGAACTCGCCCTGGAAGATGTTGGCCGGATACCGGCCCGCAGCCGGAGCGGCCGCGCCCCACACGTAGCGCTGTTGCAGCAGGCCGCCGCGCGCCGCGTATTCCCATTCGGCTTCGGTCGGCAGGCGCTTCTTGTGGTGGGCGCAAAACGCTTGTGCATCGCGCCAGCTCACCTGCACCACGGGATGCTGTTCGCGGCCGGCGATGCTGCTGCCGGGGCCTTCGGGATGGCGCCAGTCGGCACCCGGGACGAACTGCCACCAGCGCCAGTACTCTTCGGCCCGCACGGGTTCGGTGGGCGCGCGGAACACCAGCGCGCCGGCGCGCCGTTCGGCCTCGGGCACGCCGGGCAGTTCTGCGGCGGTCGGGACACGTTCGGCGTCGGTCACGTAGCCGGTCGCCTGGACGAACGCTGCGAACTGAGCATTGGTGACTTCGGTGGCGTCGAGCCAGAAGCCGGACAGGCGCACGCGGTGCAGCGGCGCGTCGTGATCGCCGGTCTGGCTGCCGAGCACGGCTTCGCCGGCGGGGATCCAGACCATGCCGTCGCTTGCGGGCGGTCTGGGGGCGGTGGCGGTGCTGGGGGCAGGGGTTGGAGTGGCGGGTGCGGGTGGTTCCTGGGCTGGCAAGCCTGCCAGCACCACCGTCCAGAACAGCCAGCCGACACCACTGCAGCGCATGGGGGCACTACAGCCCAGCAGGCGCAGACGCGCCAGGGGCGGCGGCGATCAGGCCGGAGCCGGACTCCGCCGCACCGCCCGCTCCAGCGCACCGAGATGCACCGCGAGCACCGTCTCGAGCACGTGCAGCCCCCGCGCTTCGCCCAGCAGACTCGCCTTGGGCGCGTCGAACAGACACGCCGTGGCCAACCCCCGCACGAACTCCACGAACGAACGCCCAGCCGCGAAGTCGGCACCCGCCGTGCCGCTGCCGCACAGGATCGGCAGCCACTGCTGCGCCACCGCGTGCTGCACCGGCTCGTCGACCCTCGCCTCCGCAATCGCATTGCACCAGGCACGCGCAGCGCGCCGGCGGCGGTTCAGCACGGCGAGCTGGATCGGCTGGGCACTGGCCTGCGACCAACGGTCGCGGCGCTGGCGCGCGATCGACCAGTCGACCAGCGCACGCACCAGCATCGGGATGCTGTCGGTGAGAGCCTCGGCGAGCCGTTCGCAGCCTTGCAAGTCGAGCTCGGGCAGGCGCCCGGAGGGCCGGGCGGGTTCGAGGAACGAGAACGGCCGCACCTCGCGAGGTGACTGGACCACGGGGGCAGGGAGCGTCTTCGCCATGCCCATGCCATCGGCGGATCGGGGGCCGGGACTGGAGAGCGTGCGGACGGCCGGACCCCGGCAGGGCGCACCCCGCCGACTCAGGAGTCGCTCACCGCTCCATCTTCCGGCTGCGGACCAGCCTCGCGCACCGCGGGCGGCAGGCGCTCCGCGATCGCCACGGCATCCGGGCGCAGCGCGGCCACGACCGCCTGCCAGCGCGCGTCGCCGGCCGCCAGCCGCTCACAGCCCACGAGCAGCTCCCGCGCCAACCGCGCGGCCACTTCCGGAGCGAGGAAGCGGCGCATGCGCGCCTGCTCCCGCAGCACCCGTGCCGGGTCGTCGAACGGCGGCACCCCGGGCACCGGTGCGGCGAGTAGGCCGTCCGAGTGCAGGTTGCGATTCTGCACGACCGGCGCCCATTCCGGCCCGCGCCGGGCGAGTTCGGAGGTGATCAACGAGAGCAGATAGTCGTAGTCACCGAGGCTCCGCATCTGCGGGCGTTCGGCCAACAACGCGGCACGCTGCTCGCGGAGATGGTCCAGCACGTAGCGCAACTGATCGTCGGGCAACGTGTACAGCGTGACGTTGTGGGGGTGGATGCACGTGTTGATGTGCACGTACACCTCGTGCTGCTCCGCGAAGCGAAAGATCTCCGGCAGCTCGAACCAGTTCTTGCGGTGCTCGGTGACGTTGAGCATGACGCGGATCCCGCGCCGGGCCCGCAGGTCCAGCAAGTACGCGAAGTTCTCGAGGAAGCGCTCGTGGTCGATGCCGCGCCGCACCTGGCTGTGCAGAGCACCGCTGATGGCATCCATCGACACGGCGATGTCGACGAAGTTGAGGGTCTCCAGCGCCTGCCGGGCCCGCGGTCCCAAGGCCGTGCAGTTGGTGTTGACGTAGATGGCACAACGCGCGCCGACCCGCTGCAGGATCTCGAAGATCCGCTGGTGCTCGCGCACCAGGAACGGCTCCCCGCCATAGAACTCGAGTCGCTCCGTGTGCGGCAGGATCTCCTCCATTTCGGCGAAGAACGGTTCACCGTAGGCCGACGGCGCGACCGGCAGCCCATCGCGTTCGCGACGGATGCGCGACGAAGTGTTGCCGTCGCACATGATGCAGGCCAGATTGCAGGTGCTGTTCAGGCGGAAGATCAGCAGTTTCGGATAGCGCGCCTGCGCCTCACTGCCGGCCCATCGATCGAACTGCTGACGCGCGAACACATGGCCCACAGCGCCAGTCTCGCATTGGCGGACACAGTGCGGACAATTGGCGCGGTCGAGGGTGTAGTCGGCGAATTCGCGGCGGTAGCGTTCGTAGACTGGACCGCGCCACACTTCGAGCACCGAGTCGCCGCGGGCGATGTTGCCGACTTCGGTGTGCGAGTGGTTGCACAGACGGATCGCGCCGGTGGCGTCGAAGTCCATGCTGAGATACGGCGCGAAACACACCGAACGGAACTGACGCCAGCCGCGCCGTGGCCGGCCGGCGTCATACTGCGCCCGGGTGAGCGCGAGGCGCTCCCCAGTGCGCAGACGGAGGTGTCGATCGAACACTCGAATGAACCGGGTTGGGCACGTTCCTGCGAGCCACTCTGAAGCCAGAGCGCAGGCGCGCGTGCGCCAGCATCCTACACCGAACCTTCCGCCGATGGGCCGCGAACTGGCCACCTCGGCATCGGCGCAGCCGCCACAGCCCTACTGCGTAGCCGCACCAGTCCAGACTCGCCCCAGAGTGTCCGCCACTTGCGCCACGGCTGCGGTGGTACCGAGCCAGGCCGCGGGCCGCACACCGTGCACCGCGTTGCTCACCGCCAAGGCCGATGCGGCGTGCAGATCGGCCAAGGCCAGGGGGCGCTCCGCCACCTGGATCCCCACCGCCGCAGCACGCTCGAGCAACAGACCCCGCGCCACGCCGGGCAGCACCCGCCCATCGAGCGGCGGCGTGCACCAGACCCCGTCGAGACAGGCCCACAGATTGCCCGTCGCCGTCTCCAGCACGGCCCCATCGCCCGCCACCACCACCCCATCGTCGGCGCCGCCGTCCTGCGCCTGCTGCCGCACCGCATCGTAGAAGCGCCGGGGCTCGGCCTTCAGGTCGCCGGGCGGATCGTCGGCGCGCCGTTCGACCACGGTCGGCAAGAGCAACACCTTGCGCACCGGCGAACGCGTTCGGCTCTGCAGCACCGGCAGCGCGCCGGCCGCGGTGACCCGCAATTGCAGGCGCAGCACGTGCTCGGTGTGCCCGTTGCGCAACAGCAGGTCCGTCGCGGGCCCGCGCAGCGTGGCGGCATCGGGCATCACGAGCTGCAGGCGGGCCGCGGCGGCGGCGAGGCGCGCCAGGTGCCGCGACCACAGCGGACACTGCCCAGCCACGGCGCCGAGGGTTTCGAACGGCGACCAGCCACTGCGCGCGGGCAGTTGGTCTTCGGGCAGCCAGCGACCCGCGCACCAGACGATCACAATGCCTCCGGAGTCGTGGCCGTGGCCTGCAGCGCCTGTTCGAGGCCGACCAGTTTGTGGCGCGTCTCGAGCCATTCGGCCGCGGGCTCGCTGCGCGCCGTCACCCCACCCCCGGCATTGCCACGCACCCGGCCGCCGTGGCAGACCAGGGTGCGGATCGCGACGTTGAGGTGCAGAGCGTCCCCGGGACCGAACCAGCCGATCGCGCCGGTGTAGACGCCGCGCCGCGCCACTTCGAGTTGTTCGAGCAGTTCGAGGCAGCGCAGCTTGGGACAGCCGGTGATCGAGCCGCCGGGGAAGGTCGCGCGCAGCAGGTCGGCGGTCGAGGTGCCCGGCCGCAGCGTGGCTTCGACCGTGGCGAACAGATGGTGCACCTGCGCGAACGAACCGTGCTCGGGAAACGGCCCAACCCGCACCGAACCGGTGGCCGCAACCTTGCCGAGGTCGTTGCGCAGCAGGTCGACGATCATCGCCAGTTCGGCCTGATCCTTCTCGCTGGCCAGCAGTTCGGCCAGCAGTGCTGCATCGGCCGCCGCCACAGCCCCACGCGGCCGCGTGCCCTTGATCGGCCGGGTGCGCACGGCGTCCCCGCGCCGCCACAAAAACTCCTCGGGCGAAGCACTGAGCACCGCCGTGCCGGCACCGTCTTCGACGTAGGCGGCGAACGGCGCCGGGCTCACGTGGCAGAGCCGCCAGAACAGCAACCGGGGATCGTCGTCGAACGCCGCGGTGAACGGCTGGGTGAGGTTGGCCTGGAACAGCTCGCCGGCACGGATCGCCGCGACCACGGCGGCGGTGCGCCGTTCGTAGTCGGCGCGGGACAGGTGAGCGGCAAGACCGCGGGCTGGCGCCACGGCCGGCGCGCTGGTGGGCGGCGGCGCCGCGGCCCATTCGGTGGTGCGCGCGAACGCGGCCAGGTGCAGCACGGGCACCGGGAAGTCGTCGGGGAGCGCGAGCGGCCACGCTTCGACGTCGAGGCCCAGGTCGTAGCCGAGCCAGCCGACCACGCGGCGCGCGCGGTGCTGCGCCAAGAAGTCCTCGAGCTTGGCGAAGGCAGAGGCCCAGCCGCCGGCCGGCAGCAAAAGGGCTGCAACCGGCTCGGTGCACAACCACGCGGGGCCTTGGCCGCCGCTGTGCAAGAGCGCCACGGGCTCGCCGCGCTTCGCCGCCAGCAGCGCTTCGAACGGCTGCTGCATCAGCTGCGCAACCAGGACGGCTTGCGCTTCTCCAGGAAGGCCGCCATGCCTTCCTTCATCTCGGCGGTGCTGCTGATCATGCCGAACAGATCGGCCTCGAGCTGCAGGCCGTCTTCGAGCGACAGGTGTGCGCCGCGGCGCACCGCCTGCTTGGCCAGCGCCAGCGCGGTCGGGCCGCGCGACACCATGCGGCGGGCGATCTCCTTGACCTTCGGCAGCAGCTCCTCGGGCGCGAACACGCCGTTCACGAGGCCGAGGCGCAACGCTTCGTCGGCGCCGATGTGATCGCCGGTGAGGAGCAGCTGCAGGGCCGGCCCGGTGCCGATCAGCCGCGGCAGGCGCTGCGTACCGCCGTAGCCTGGCACGATGCCGAGCGACACTTCGGGCAGGCCGAGCTTGGCGGTGCTGGCGGCGAAGCGCACGTCGCAGGCCAGCGCCAGTTCGAGGCCGCCGCCGAGCGCGAAGCCGTTGATCGCCGCGAGCACCGGCTTCACGCAGTTCTCGAGGCGCGACATCATCACCTGGCCGTGCCGGGCGTTGTCCCTGCCGTCCAGCACGCCCTGCTTGGCCAGCACGGAGATGTCGGCACCGGCGACGAACGCCTTCTCCCCAGCACCGGTGAGCACGATCGCGCCGACCGTGTCGTCGGCTTCGAGCTGCACCACGACGGTGTGCAGTTCGGAAATGGTCTGGTTGTCGAGCGCGTTGAGCTTGCTCGGACGATTCACGGTGACGATCGCCAGGTGGCCGTCGCGGGCCACCAGGACGTTCTGCAGGCTGGCGAAATCGGTGCTCATCTCAGGCTTCTCCTTGCTGTTCACGACCCTGGGGCTCGGCGGCCGGCGCACGCTCTTGGCGCGGCCGCAGCTCGACACGGCGGATCTCGATGCGTTCGGCGGGCAGGTCGCGGCCACCGTTCGGGCCGAAGCCGCATTCGACCGACGCGATCTGGTCGAGCACCTCGAGGCCCTCTTCGACGCGGCCGAACACCGAGTAGCTGCCGTCGAGGTGGCTGGCGTGTTCGCCGTGCACGACGAAGAACTGCGAGCTGGCCGAGTTCGGATCGGTGCCGCGGGCCATCGACAGGGTGCCGCGGGTGTGCGGCAGGTCGCTGAACTCGGCCAGAAGGCGCTGGCCGGACCCGCCGGTGCCGACCATGCCAGTGGCACCGCGCCGCGAATGGGGGCAGCCGGCCTGGATCACGAAGCCCTTGACGATGCGATGGAACGTCAAGCCGTCGTAGAAGCCGCGCTGTGCGAGCTCGAGGAAGTTGCGCACGTGCTTCGGCGCCTGCTCGGGAAAGAACGTCACCACCATCGTGCCGCGGTCGGTGACGACGGCGGCTTCGATGGTCGCGGGGTCGGTCTGGTCGAGGTCCATGCTGGACCACCATCCTGCCGCGCGCCCGGCCCGCTGGCGAGAGGCAATCGGGCGACCCGCGGCGCCTGCAGACGGCGCCGCCGGGCGGCCTGGGTCACTTCTTGACCGGCAGGATCACCGCGGCGTGCAGCACCACCGGCTCGATCGGCCGGTCGCCCGGGGCGCAGGGCGTATTCGCGATCGCGTCGAGCGTATCCGCCCCGGCTTCCAGGTGGCCAAAGGCCGTGTACTGGCCGTCCAGGTGGTTGCTGTCCTTGTGCACGACGTAGAACTGCGAACCGGCCGAGTTCGGGTCGCTGCTGCGGGCCATCGACAGCACGCCGCGCACGTGTTTGATGTCGTTGAATTCGGCGTTGATCTGATACCCCGGGCCACCCTGGCCCCACAGCGCCTGCTTGGCGTCGTCCTTGGTGTTCGGGTCGCCGCCCTGGATCATGAAGTTGCGGATCACCCGGTGGAACTTGGTGCCGTCGTAGAAGCCCTGCTTGCACAGCTTGAGGAAGTTCTCGACGTGGCCCGGCGCCTTGTCCGGGCGGAACGACACGGTCATCTCCCCCTTGCTGGTCACCAGGACCACCTTGGTCTTGGCGAAGTCGAGCTGGGCCAGATCGACATTGCTCGAATCGGGCGCCACCTTGACCACGCAGCTGCTGCCGGCGAGGCCGGTCCAGGACAGGCCGACCACGGCGAAGCCGCCGGGCGCGGCATTCGGCACCAGCCGAGCCGCCGGCAGGGTGATGGTGCGTTCGATGCGGGTGCCGGCGAGCAGATGGACGGCGCCAGCAGCGCCCTTCTCGGCGATCTGCGGGCCCGGCTTGTCGTCGACGGTCACCGTCAACGCGGTGCCGCTGAGCAACTCGCCCGGCAGGTCGGCGTCGGCCTTGACGTCGAGCAACAGCTTGAGTTCGACGTTGCCGCCGGCCGCCACGATGCTGCGCACCGGATGGAGCGTGGCACGCACGCCGGGGATTTCTTGGGCGGCGACAGCCGTCGCGAGGGCTGCACCGAAGAGGAGGGACAGGAAGCGGGACATGACCATGGAGTAGGGAAGGAGGGCCTGGATATACCGGCTGGACCACTCGGGAACACGGTCCAGCGCGGCCCCGGAGGCGAATCCCCCGCAACGGCGGCGCCCGGCCACAACTCCCGGGTCGGGCGACCCCACAACTCCCGGGTCGGGCGAAAACTGGTTCGGGGGCACCTGGCTCGGGGGCACCTAGTTCGGGGGAACTTGGTTCGGGCGAACCTGGTCCGCCAGCCGTCCCCCACCGCCAAGCCGACCCGGCCAGAATCCGCCATCGGCCGGCCAGCCGGTCACGAACCGCCGTCGCGCTCGAACTCGACCGCCATGCCCATGCCGCCGCTCATGCACAGCGTGGCGAGGCCCCGGCGGGCCCCGCGCCGGCGCAGTTCGTGCAACAGCGTGACGACGATCCGGGCGCCCGTGGCGCCGATCGGGTGGCCGAGCGCGATCGCGCCGCCGTTGACGTTCAGGCGGTCCCTGGCGATCGGCAGGTCGCGCAGGCAGGCCAGCATCTGCGCGGCGAACGCCTCGTTGAGCTCGACCAGATCGTAGTCGCCGAGCTGGCGGCCGGTGCGCGCCAGCAGCCGCTGCACCGCGGGCACCGGGCCGATGCCCATGATGCGCGGGGACACACCGGCGGACGCCGAGCCACCGAGCCAGGCCAGCACCGGCAGGCCGCGGCGGCGCACTTCGCGTTCGGCCATCAGCAGCAGTGCGGCGCCGCCGTCGGTGATGCCCGAACTGTTGCCCGCATGCACGGTGCCGGTTTTCGGGCGGAACACCGGCGGCAGCTTCTGCAGGTCGGCGAGCTGCACGCCCTGGCGCACGTGTTCGTCCTGGGCGATGGTGGCATCGCCCTTCTTGCCTTGGATCACGACCGGGGCCACCTCGTCGGCGAAACGTCCGGCGCGCTGCGCCGCCTCGGCGCGCTGGTGGCTGTGCAATGCGTAGTCGTCCTGGGCCGCGCGGTCGATGTGGTAGTCGTCCGCGAGGTACTCGGCGGTCATGCCCATCGGCTCGCCGAGGATGCCGCAGGTGAACCCGTCCTGGTAGTTGCCGTCCTTCACTTCGACGTGGCCCAGGCGGTAGCCCTGGCGGAAGTTCGGCAGCAGGAACGGAATGTTGGTCATGCTCTCCATGCCGCCGGCGACCACCACCGCACGCTCGTCGAGCTGGATCGCCGCGCGGGCGAGGTCGATGGCCTTCAGGCTGCTGCCGCAGGCCTTGTTGACCGTGGTGGCGACACAGCCGTCGCCACAGCCGGCCTGGATCGCCACCTGCCGCGCCGGGTTGGGTCCCGAACCGAGCTGGCGCGCCTGGCCCATGTACAGTTCTTCGACGTCGGTCGGGGACACGCCGGTGCGGGCCAGTAGCGCGCGCACGGCGTGCGCCCCCAGGGCCACGGCGGACAGCGGCGCCAGGCCGCCCTGAAACTTGCCGATCGGGGTGCGAACGGCGTCGACGATGGCGATACGTTCCATGGTTGCGGGCGGACAGCGTAGCGGTGCCGTCCGGCGGCGCCACCGGCGAAGAAATCTCAGGAGCGATGCAGCCCCCTGCCGATGGCGGACTGGATGCACACGCCGGAACGCAGGAACGCGCGCGATGGAGCCGCAGTGGCGCACTTCCGCACGGCGATTGCCCAATGGCGGCTGTCGCTGCACACCGAGTGCAAGCGTGCCTCCTCGCTGCCGACGGCCATGTTCGGCGCGGCGGATCCGATGCTCGAAGCGCGGCTGGCGGAGGCCGCGGAGACCATGCTGCTGCGGCTGCAGGAACCGCCGCCAGAACTGGCCGGCGAAGCGACCGTGGGCGAGCAGCGCCTGGAGGCGGTGTCGCGCGACGAGTTGCGGCAGCTCACGGTCCACCTCGCCAGCGGCGCCCAGCAACCACCCGACCTCGAGCCGGGCCTGGCCGCCGAGTACCTGGCGATCCTCGGGGATGCCTGCGTCACCGGCGAACCCAACGTGCGCGCCGCGGCCCACCAACGCCTGCAAGGCGAATTCGGCGTGACTTCGGCCCTCGACCTCGACGCGCTGGCGGCGCTGTTGACGGCACAGTTGACGGCGGCCCAGGGCGACGACGCCATCGCCAAGGACTTGGCCGCGACCAGCCGACGCCTGGCCGCCGCCGCGCTCGCCAGCGCCCAAGCCCCCCTGGCCCCGGCCGAAAGCCGCCCCCAGTGACCGCCACCATGAACCGAACCCGCCGCGCCGCAGTGCTCCAGTTCGTGCACGAACTGGTCAACGTGGCGATGTACCGGCGGCTCTACGATCGTGACTCGGCGTTCGTGGCCGAGGCCATCGCCGAACTGCTCCGCGCTCTGCGCCGTGCCGCCGCGGCCGGCGTCGAGATGCCGCTGCGCCTGCAAATCGCCGACGACTGCATCCACCACGACGGCCAACCGCTGCGCGGTCCGAGTCTGCAGGCCACGACCCTGCTGCGCGCCTGCGCCGAGCGGGAAGTCGCCCAGGTCGGGTTCGACGCCGCGCTGACGGCGGAGGAGCTCAACCGCGGGCTGGACCTGCTGCTGCTGCCCCACAACGCCGAAGCGCTGCGGCGCGGCCACCGCGACCAGGCCCTCCTGGCGCTCGGCATCCGCCACCTCACGTTCGGCTTGCGCACGCCCGGCGATCCCGCCGACCGCCGGGCCCCGCTCGCCGACGCGGCAGCGCTGCATCGTTATCAAGACCTGGCGGAGACGCTGCAGCAGAGCCACGCGCGTGCGCATCGCGACCAGGACATCCCGGTCGACGCAGTGCAGGCGGCGGTGGAGAAGTCCCTCGCCCAGTTCGAGGAACCGAGCGCCCTGCTGGCGCTGGCCACCCAGGACGAGGTCGACCGCTTCACGGTCGGCCACTCGGTGCGGGTGGCGCTGCTGGCGCTGCAGGTGGCGCGGTCGGTCGGCGCCACCCGCGAGCAGCTGGTGCACGTCGGCAGCGCCGCACTGATGCACGACATCGGCAAGTCGAAGGTGCCGCAGCAGATCCTGTGGAAGCGCGGCCGCCTCGACGCCGAAGAATGGCACTGGATGGCGCAGCACCCGCGGCTCGGCGCGCAGATCCTGATCGAACACCACGGCGAAGTCGATCCGAGCGCCATCGGGGCCGCGTTCTGCCACCACCTCGGCCAGCACGGCATCGGCTATCCGAAGGCCGCCGTGCCGATTGCGCCGAGTGGCACCAGCCGCCTGATCCGAGTGTGCGACGTGTTCGAAGCGCTCACTGCGGTGCGCCCGTACAAGCGCGCGCTGACCCCGGTCGAGGCCTACGCGGTGATGTTCCGCAACACCGACGACTTCGACGCGACCTGGCTGCGGACCTTCGCGCGCACCCTCGGGCTGTTCCCGAACGGCACCCGCGTGTTGCTCGACGACGGCGCCGAAGCCCTGGTGGTCCGCCAAGGACACCAACCGCACGAGCCGATGGTGCGCCTGTTGACCGGCGCCGCAGGTGCGGCACTGCCCGCCGACGCGCCGGACGAACTGGTCGTCGGCAGTGCCCTGGAGGGCCGGCCGCGGCGCATCGCCGCGGTGAGCACGCAGGACCGCTGCGTGTTGGTGCCCGAGTTCGATCCCGCCGAACCGGAGTACCTGACCATCGACCCCGCGCACGCCTGCCTGTCCCACGGCCTGCAGCACGACGCCGCCACCGTGAGCCGGGGGCGGCCCGGCTGAACGGCGGCACACGGCCGCGCGCACGCACCTCGCCGACCGCGGGCGGGACCGCTCAGAGGGCGACGCGCACGCGCGCTTCGCCAGCCGCCACCCGCACCTGGCGCCCGGGCCCGTCGTCGCCGGCCCAGTGCACGCTGTAGACGCCCGGACTGCGATTCTGGAACTCGGCGTGGCCGGAGTCGTCCA
>JAEUHP010000200.1 GCA_016795295.1 Planctomycetota bacterium
CGATGCCGAAGGTCGCAAGGAGCTGGCGAAGATGCGCCATGCCAAGTCCCAGGGCGCCGCCGAGCAGGAACATGCCCGGCAACGTGAACTGCCAAGCCGTTCCAGAGCATGCCACGTAGATGGCGAAGCCCCCGACGAGCAACAGATCGGTGAGCAGTTGGGAGCGCAGGCCGAAGCGGCGCCAGAACAGGCGCGGGCCGGTGCCGAGGCGCTCAGGTGCGGGGCAGGCGGCCAAGGAAGCGGTGCTTGCGCGCCACAGGGGTTGCAGGTCGTCGAGGTTCATCGCAGTTGTTGCTTCAGGAGTTCCTTCAGGCGGTGCAGCCGGGTGCCGACGTTGCTGGTCGAGATGCCGAGGATCGCCGCAATCTCGCCGTGTTCGTGACCGTCGAGGTGCAACAAGAGCAGCGCGCGGCTGGCGTCGTCGAGGGCGTCGATCGCCGCGCGCAGCGGTTCGGCGAGTTCGCGCTGCTCGGCGGCGTGCTCGGCGCGCCGATCCACGGGTTCGGGGGGCAGGTCTGGGACCACATGGCGGCGGCGAACTTGTTCGCGGCGTCGCCACGAGATCGCCACGTTGAGCGCGATTCGATACAGCCAGGTCGAGTACCTGCCGTGGCCGTCGAAGCGCGAGAAGGCACGCCAGGCGTGCAGCAGGATCTCCTGCTCGAGGTCCTGCCGATCGCTCGCCGACCGGCACCATGCGAACGCCACCCGCGCCGGAATGCCCCGGTGCTCTTCGCAGTGGCGCAGGAAGGCGTCGGCAAGGGGATCGCTCAAGGCGCCTGATGATTCGCGCCAGGGGCCATCGGCGTCACAGTCGGCCCGAAAAACGCCGCGCCCAGCAGGCTGCCCAACGTCCCCAAGCAAGCCGCAGCGCCCGGGGCCGAGCGCCGTTGCGCCGTTCCGGGGTCTGGTGCGTAACGTTGGCGTAACGGTTGGGTCGCCGAGGGCTGTGCCGCCCCGCCGGGAAGATTATGGCATGGCATTTGCTGAGCGGGGTCGCGACCGCCGTCCGGCGGTCCTCTCCCGCTGCACCTCGCAACCCCGGAGTCCTCCGATGGCCGTTTGCCCAAGAGTGTTCCAGATCCTCGCCACCTGCGTCGGCGCGTCGCTGGCTGCCAGCCTCACCGCGCAGTGTCAGACCGTCGCCTCTGGCCTTGGCATCGCCAGCACCCGGGTGGGGGTCGTGGCGATCACGGCTTGGGATCCGGACGCCGCAGGGCCGCAGGCCCCGATCGTGGTAGCGGCTGGTGCTCCCGAGCCCTTCCCGGGCTTCAGCACCGTGCCGCTGCAAGGCCGAATCTTCACCTACGACTTCACCACCGGTGTCGCGGTGGCCCTCGGCCAGGTCAACGGGTTGGTGCGCGCGCTGGCGGTGTTGCCGACCGGCGAACTGTTGGCCGCCGGGGAATTCCCCTCGGTCAGTGGTGGGCCCGGTTACCTGGCCCGCTACGACGGCCGGCAGTGGTCGGCCCTCGGTGCTGCGCCGAACGGACCCGTCGACCGCGTGCTGGTGCGCGCCGACGGCAGCCTCGTGGTCGGTGGTCGGTTCACGTCCATCGGCGGTTCGCCGATCCCGTACCTGGCGCGCTGGGACGGCCAACAGTGGTCGGGGTTCGGCGTGGCACCGAATGCGCGCGTGCGCGGCCTGGAGATCGACGCCGCCGGCCATCTGGTGGTCGGTGGTGATTTCACGGCGATTGGTGGCGTCGCGGCCAGCCGGATCGCCCGCTTCGACGGCAGCAGCTGGGCGCCGCTCGGGCTCGGCACCGATGCTCCGGTGTCGACGATCACCCGCCTGCCGAACGGCAACCTCGCCGTCGGCGGCTTCTTCTCCGAGGCCGGTGGGGCCATCGCGCGTTACATCGCGCAGTGGGACGGCGCCAACTGGTCGCTGCTCGGCGGCAACGCGGACCACTTCGTGTTCGACTCGGCATTGCTGCCCAACGGCGACCTGTTGATCCGCGGCCAGTTCTTCATGATCGGCGGCCAGGGGGTTGGTCCTCGCTCGGTCTGGAACGGCGCGACTTGGTCGTCGTCGCCGATGGACGTGCGCACCACCACGGTGCTGGCGGGCGCCCAGGTCGCGTGGCCGCTGCGGCAGGTCGGTGCTTCGATGGTGCCGACCGAGGCTGGCTTCAACGACAGTCCGGCCGCCGTCGAGGTCGACTCGGCGGGCAGGATCTACGTGGCGGGTCGCTTCACCGAGGTCGATGGCGTT
>JAEUHP010000203.1 GCA_016795295.1 Planctomycetota bacterium
CGCGACCGACCGCCCGGCCCTCGGCCAGCATCTCGGCGAGCAACCGGATCGCCGCGAGCGGTGTCTTGAGTTCGTGGGTGACGTTGGTCAAGAACTCCGCCTGCGCCGCAAGGGCTTCGCCCTCGCGCGCCGAAGCGCGCAGACGCGCCGCGATCGCCCACGCCAGTGCCGCCAGCAGCACCACGGTCGCGGCCGGCGCCAGCCAGGGCGACCAGACTGGCAGATCGTCGGCAGGCCGCAGGGCGCGGAGCCCGGGAATGCCGGCACACGCAGTCGCCGTCGGTCCCCATTCGGCGGCGACCAGCCACGGCCAGCGGGGCAGGGCACCGAGTTCGCCCGCTTGCTGCAGCGCGCCGAGGAACTCGGCAGCCGTCAAGGCCTGCAGCCGATGGTGCGCGCCTTCGGGCTGGGCCCACAGCAACCGCTCGCCGAACGGGAGCAACGCCGCGGTGCCCGCCGGAACCCGGGCCGCCTGCCACGCGCGGTCGAGTGCTTGCGCTGCGAGCCGCTGCGCGCTGCGCCGTTCGGCGGCAGCGGTGTCGGCCGTGGCGGGCAGGCCAGCGAGTGCTTCGGCGGGCAACCACGGCACCAGCCGGCTGGCCCACGGCGGCGGGACCGGCCGCGGCAAGCGCAGCACCGCCGCCACCGACCGCGCCACCGCCGGCCGCGCCAAGTCGGCCGGCTGCAAGGTGGCCAGCAGTTCGTCGGCGCGGCTCGCCAGGTCCGCCAGGCGCTCGGCCGCGCCGGCCCGTTCGCTCTGCCAGGCCGCGGCAGCCAAGCTCTGCAGGCGCGGCACCGGCAGCATGGTGCCCGCCAACAGTTCGTCGAACTCGGCACGCGCCCGTTCGGCATCGCCCGCGGCGAACTCGGCCCTGGCGGCGCGCTCGAGCCGGTAGGCGACCACCGGGTCGTCGTCGAGAGGCGACGCTAGAGGCCACAGCCAGCCGAGTTCGGCGTCCGGCACGATGCCGTCGGCACCCGTCTGCCAGACGACCGCCGCCGACCGGCTGGCGAACGCCACCGCCGAAGCGGGCGCTTCGCGCAGGATGGCCTCGGCCACCGCCAGCGCGCGCGCCAACTCGGCAGTGCGAGCCGCGCGCTCGAGGCCAACGCCGCGCCAGAGCTGGACGGCGAGCGCCACCACCACCCCCGCGCCCAGCACCGGCAGGGCCAGGGCGCGCGTGAGGCTGCGGGTTCGCTTGGCGCCCGGATCGAGCATACGAGCAGGCTACGTGCCGCGCACGATGGGGTGTCAAGAACTCATCAAGCGGGCTCCACCGACCGCCCCACGGCACCCCAGGGGGCTTACCGCATTGGCGGGTTACGGCCCCACCCGAGCGGGCTATCAGAAGAGCTCGAACCCAAAGGCTCCCCATGAACCGAATCGTGTCTCTAGGCTGTTTGCCAGCTCTGCTGCTGCTGCCCTCCCTCCCGGCACAGACTCTGCAGATCGACCTCGCTGCGGTGCAGCCGCTGGTGGTCAGCGCCACGGCGGGCCAGACGGCCACGGCCTCGGCGCCGGCCGGCCCGCTGGCCGCCACCGGCCGGCTCAACGCCACGCCCGCCCCCGGGGTCGAGGCGTCCTGCTCCTGGCGCAGCAGCGCCGGTGCCGAACTCGGCGGCGTGTTGCTCGGCCACTCCGTGCAGGCCACCGGCGGCGGCGCCACGGCCGCCGTGGGCCCCCTGGAGT
>JAEUHP010000205.1 GCA_016795295.1 Planctomycetota bacterium
TACGGCGCTCTGCTGGACGAGACGCCGGCGCCCCACCGCGGCCGCGGCACGGCGCGGTTGTGGGCGAACGGCTACTGCCGCGAGCTGTGGGATCGCGGCGGGGTGCGGCCCTTGCCGACCCGGTGCTCGCGCGGTCGCGACGTGGTGCTGCCGGCGCGGCCGGAGCATGTCAGCATCACGGCGGCGTTGGCCGGCGTCGGGCACTAGCCGGGTTTGGTGGCGCAGCCGGCCCGGCTAGCCCAGTACCCGGCTAGCCCAGTTCCCGGCTAGCCCAGTTCACCGAGGCTCTGCTCGACCGCTGCGAGCTGCTGCTGCAGCGCCGCCAAGGCCGCCTGCTCCTTCTGCACCACGGCCGGCGGCGCTTTGGCGACGAACCCGGGGTTGCCGAGCTTCTGCTCGATGCCGCGGATCTGGCCCTGCAACCGGTCGCGTTCCTTCTGCAGCTTCTGCCGTTCCTGCGCCAGATCGACCACGCCGAGCAAGAAACACTTCACCGCTCCGGACACCACGGTCGCCGCATCGGGGGTGCGCTGCAGGTCGGGGCCCACCGAAACTTCGCCGAGCCCAGCCATCGCCGCGAGCAGGCTCTTGGTGGCCTCGCACACCTCTGCTGTGGCACCGCTGGCCTGGATGCGCGCCACCAGCCGGTCGCGCGGCGGCACCTGGTAGCGCGCGCGGGCCTCGCGGATCGCCACACACAGACCTTGCATGGCGGTGAGCTGCTGCTCGACGTCGGCCGCGATCCAGTCGGGCCGTGCGGCCGGCCAGGCGGCGAGCACGAGCAGGTCGCTGCTCGGCAGCGGCGCCTCGAGGCCGCGCTGCGGGGCCAGCTCCTGGAGGCGTGCCCACAGGGTTTCGGTGACGAACGGCACGAACGGGTGCAGCAGGCGCAGCGTCTGGTCGAGCACCAGTGCCAGCACCTGTTTGCCCGTTGCGGCAGCGGTGGGGTCGGCGCCGGGTTTGAAGCAGGGCTTCTTCAGTTCGAGGTACCAGTCGCACAGCTCGTTCCAGAAGAAGTCGCGGGCGGCGGCCAGGGCTTGGGCTGGCTGGTAACGCAGCAGGGCCTCGTGCACGGCGGTGCGCGCCGCCGCGAGCCGCGACAGGATCCAGCGGTCCTCGAGTGGCAGGGTGGCGGCGGTGAGCGGGGCGAAGCGCGTGCCGTCGAGATTCAGGAACGCGAAGCGCGCGGCGTTCCACAGCTTGTTGCAGAACGACGCGCCGACGGTGAAGCGTTCGGACGTGGCTTTCGCCGGGGTGATGCCCTCCTTGCCGTACTGGCCGATCAGGTCGATCGGCCGGCCCGTGGTCGGGTCCAGGAACGTGCCGATGTAGGGGCCCGGCTTGGCCGTGGCCAGGTCGATCAGCTGTTCGGGCGCACCGGCCGCGGTGAACGGCGAGATCGCCTGCACCGGCAGCCGGATGTCCTGCGTGCCGGTCTGCAGTTCACACACCACGTAACGCAGGGCGTCGGCGCCATAGCGGGCGATGATGTCGAGCGGGTCGATGCCGTTGCCCTTGCTCTTGCTCATGCGTTCGCCCTTGCCGTCGAGGATCGTGGCGTGCAGGAACACGGCGTGGAACGGCACGTCGCCGAGGTTGTAGAGCCCGGTCAGCACCATGCGCGCGACCCACAGCGTGATGATGTCGCGGCCGGTGACCAGACACGAACCCGGGTAGTAGTAGGACAGCGAGTCCGGCCGGCCGGGTGCGCCGCCCAGCGCGGTTTGCCCCGGATCGACCCGCGCGCTGTCCGGGTTGGGCCAGCCGAGCGTGCTGTGCGGCCACAGCGCGGAACTGAACCAAGTGTCGAGCACGTCCGGATCGAGGCAGAGGCCGGCGCCTTGCAGCACCGGGCCCAAGGACTGGTCCATGGCGCTGTCGCGGAAACAGATCTGCACCTCGACCCGGGTCGGGGCATTGGGCGAGCGCAGGTGCGCGAAGGCCTGCTGCGGCGGCAGGCGCTGGCCGTCGGGCAGCACCACGTACGCCGCCACGTCGTCGCGGGCGAGTTGGGCGCCGAGCATCGGCTCCAGCATCAGCAGGTGCTGCACCGGCAGTTCGCCGCGCCACACCGGGATCCGGTGGCCCCACCAGAGCTGGCGGCTGATGCACCAGTCGCGCTTCTCCGCGAGCCACTGGTCGTACATCTTGCGGTAGCGCTCCTGGTCCGGGTGGAAGCGCACCTGCGCGCGCGGCGAGCCGTCCGGGCGCGGGGGCAGCGTGCCAGCGCTCGCCATCAGGGCCACTTCGGCGAGCCCGGGCGCCACGAATTCCTGCGCGGTGCCGCGGCCCATGCGCACCCCGCCGGGCACGTCGCCCATGTGCACGAACCACTGCTGGCTCAGGAACGGTTCGACGATGGTCTTGCTGCGGTCGCTGTGGTCGACCTCCAGCACGCGGTCCTCGATGCGTTCGAGCAGGCCCAGAGCATTCAGGTCCTGCAGCACCGCCGCACGCGCGGCGAACCGGTCCTGGCCCTGGTAGCGGCCACCGGCCTGGCTGATGGTGCCGTCGGGGTTCAGCATCGACACGGCGCCGATCTGCGGGTGGCGCTGCCACACCGCGTAGTCGTTGGGGTCGTGTGCCGGTGTGATCTTGACGCAGCCGGTGCCGAGCGTCGGGTCCGCCCATGCGTCGACGATCAGCGGGATGGTGCGGTCGACCAGCGGCAGGCGCAGTTTGCGCCCGGCTTTGGCCAGTCGTGCGATCGCCTCGAGGGTCGGCAGCAGGTCGCGTTCGCGGGCCAGCAGGCGGTCGAGTTCGAGCTGGGCGGCGGCGGCTTCGGCGCCGCTCGCCTTGGCCACTTCGACCTGCTGGTCGACGATCGCCGCCCGCAGCGCACCGGAGGGGTCCGGGTGCACCGCCACCGCGGTGTCGCCGAGCATGGTCTCCGGGCGGGTGGTCGCCACCAGGACGTGCGTCGGTTCGCCGGGGCCGGCGTCGAGCACCGGGTAACGCAGGTAGTGGAACTTGCCCTGGACGGTGGCCTTGTACAGTTCGTCGTCGGCGACCGCGGTCTGCAGGGCACAATCCCAATTGACCAGGCGGTTGCCGCGGAAGATCAAGCCGTCGCGAAACATGGCGAAGAACGTGTGGCGCACGGCACGCGCACACACGTCGTCCATGGTGAAGCGTGCCCGATCCCAGTCGCACGAGCAGCCCATGCCCTGCTGCTGGGTGCGGATGCGCTGCTGGCTCTGGGCCGCCCAGTCGTGGATGCGCTGCACCAGGGCCTCGCGGCCGACGTCGTGGCGGGTCTTGCCTTCGAGCTCCTTGAGGCGCTTCTCGACCACCGCCTGGGTGGCGATGCCAGCGTGGTCGGTGCCGGCCTGCCACAGGGTGTTGTCGCCCTGCATGCGGTGCCAGCGCACCAGCAGATCCTGCATCACATTGTCCATCGCGTGGCCCATGTGCAGGGCGCCGGTGACGTTCGGCAGCGGCATCATCACCACGTAGCGCTGGTCGCGCGCATCCGGGGTCGCGGCGAAGGCCCGGCTGCCGAGCCAGCGCGCGGTGGCGGCAGGTTCGAGGGTCGCCGGGTCGTACTTGGCGGGCAGTTCGGTGCTCATCGAGGGCGAACAGTGTAGGGGCACTGCGCAGCCGAGGCACGCACTCCGCGGTCCTGCCGACCTGGGTGGCGCCCGGGGCGGGTGGGAAAAGTCTGGGGGCGGGGTGGTCTTTTGCGCAGGGCTGGTGGACACTCGGGGTCTCAGGGAACCGGTCCATGCCAATCCACGATCACGGGCACGAAGCCTCTGGCGATGGCGCCGGGGCCGACGATCTCTTGCTGCACGTGTTCGAGGCGGCCCCCAGCGCGATGCTGCTGGTGGCCGCGGACGGCCGCATCCGCACGGCCAACCGCCATCTCGAACAACTGTTCGGCCATCGCCGTGAGGATCTGGCCGGGCAGCCGGTCGAGATGCTGGTGCCCGAACGCTTCCGCGGGCCCCACCCGGAGCACCGGGCAGGTTTTCTGCGGGCTCCGTCGGTGCGGGCCATGGGGGCCGGTCGCGATCTGTTCGGGCTGCGCCGCGACGGCAGCGAGGTGCCGATCGAGATCGGTCTCAACCCGATGCGGGTGCGCGGCGAACTCTACGTGCTGGCGTCGATCATCGACATCACCCAGCGCAAGCGCGGCGAGAACCTGCTGCGCGCTTCGCTGGCCGAGAAGGAGACACTGCTTCGGGAGATCCACCATCGGGTCAAGAACAACATGCAGGTGGTGTCGAGTCTGCTCAGTCTGCAGACCAGCAACGTCGACGAACCGCGCTACCGCGCCATGTTCGAAGAGTGCCAGGCACGAGTGCGGGCCATGGCGCTGATCCACGAGAAGCTCTACGCCTCCGGCAACCTGTCCCAGCTCGACGCCGGCGAGTACGTGCGCGAACTGGCACACATGCTGGTGCGTTCCTACGACCAGAGACGCGCCAGGGTGCGCCTGGACGTGGTGGCCGAAGCCTTGCCGCTCGACATCCAGACCGCCATTCCGGTCGGCCTCCTGCTCAACGAGCTGGTCACCAACGCCATGAAGCACGCGTTCGAGGACGGCCAGGGCGGCACGGTCCGGGTGGCGCTGCGTTGCGTCGGCGGCTCGGACGCCGAACTGTGTGTCGCCGACGACGGCCGGGGCATGGCCGAACCTACGGCGCCGGCCGAGGCTGGCCCGACGCGCGGCCTCGGCCTGCGGCTGGTGCGTGGCCTGGTGCGCCAGATCGACGGCGAATTGCACCGCCGCACCGAATCGGGCCGCGGCGTCGCAGTGACGATTCGCTTTCCTCTGCCCGCGCCGGCGCCCGCCGAGCCGGCCACATCCCCGGAGAACGAGCCATGAGCCACCGCGTGATGATCGTCGAGGACGAGAGTCTGGTCGCCGAGGATCTGCACCAGTGCCTCGAACAGTTCGGCTACGAAGTGGTGGGCGTCGCCGACAGCGCCGAATCGGCGCGCCGCCTGGCCCGCGATCAGGTGCCGGACCTGGCGTTGTTGGACATTCGCCTCAAGGGGGCCGTGGACGGCATCGAGTTGGCTCAGGAGCTGCGTGACCAGCGCATCGGCTTCGTCTATCTGACGTCGCACGCGGATGCGCACACGCTGTCGCGGGCCCGTGCCACCGAGCCGCTCGGCTACGTGCTGAAGCCGTTCGACCGGCGCGAGATCCACCCGGTGCTGGAGATGGCGGTCTACCGCCATCAGAACGACCGCCAGCTGCGCGCCATGGAGCGTTGGCTGTCGACCACCCTGCACAGCATCGGCGACGGCGTGCTGGTCACCGATGCGCAGCTGCGCGTTTCGTTCCTGAACCCGGCGATGGAGCGCTGCTGCGGCCATTCGCTGCGGGAAGCCGTGGGTTTGCCGGTCGGCGAAGTGCTGCGTCTGGTCGCCGGCACCTCGCAGGAGCCGTTGCCGTGCATTGCGGCCCGGGCGCTCCAGCAACAGGCCATCGTGTATCTGGAGCCCGATGCCGAACTGGTGCGGCGGGACGGCTCGCGCCTGCCGATCGACGACTGTGCGGCGCCGATCCGCGACGGGGATCGGGTCACCGGGGTCGTGGTGGTCTGCCGCGATGCGCGCCAGCGCCGCGAGTTGGAGCGGCGCCAGCGCGAAGCCGACCAGCGGGTCGAGGAAGCCAAGCGCATGCAGAGCCTCGCGGTCCTGGCCGGTGGGGTCGCACACGACGTCAACAACGCCTTGACGGCGATCCTGGGCGGGGTGGCAGCCTGCCGCGAGGGCAATGCCGCTGAACGGGCCCTGGCCCTGGATCGCATCGAAGCCCGGGTCGGCGCCGTGGCTGCGTTGTGCCGGCAGTTGCTGGCGGGTGCCGGCGCGGCACCGCTCGCTCCGGAGGTCGTGGTGGTGGCGCCGGCGTTGGCCGCCGTCGTCGCGGCGGAACGCGAGTTCGTCGGGGAACGGATCAGCGTGTCGGTCGAGGTCGAACCGCCGCTGCTCGCGGTGCTCGCCGACCCGGTGCAGTTCGGCCAGGTGGTGCAGAATCTGCTGCGCAACGCGGCCGAAGCGCTGCTGGCGCGCGGCGGGGCCATCGCCGTGCGTGCCGGCCAGCTCCGGTTGCCAGGCCAGCACCTGGCCGATGCCCAGATCGGTGCTGGGCTGGCGGCGGGTGACTACGCCTGGTTCGAGTTCGCCGACGACGGGCCGGGCATGCCGCCCGATGTGCGGGCGCGGGTGTTCGAGCCGTTCTTCACCACCAAGCTGTCGGGCCGTGGCCTCGGTCTCGCCAGTGTGCACGGCATCGTGCGCCGCCATGGCGGTGCGATCCAGGTGGTCAGCGAAGTGGGCGTGGGCAGCCTGTTCCGGGTGCTGTGGCCCATGCCGCCCGCGGCACCGGCAGTTCCCGAGTCCGTGCGGCGGACGCGGTGTGTGGCGGTGGTCGACGACGACCGCGGCGTGCGCGAGGTTGCGGCCAATCTGCTGCGGTTGCGCGGCCTGCGCGCTGCGGAGTTCCCCGCCGGAGAGGTCCTGTTGGCTGCCGTTGCCGCTGGGCAGCGGTTCGATGCGGTGGTCCTGGACATCGCGATGCCGGGCCTGGATGGAGTGGCGACCTTGGATGCCCTGCGCGTGGCCAACCCGGCACTGCCCGTGCTGATGGTCAGTGGCAACGCGGACTTCACCGCTCTGCAGCAGCGGCGGGACCCGTGCCTCGCCTGGCTGGCGAAGCCGTTCGACGGCCATGGACTGCACCGCGCCCTGGAACGTCTGTGGCAGCAGATCACCAGCCGACCCGCGCCGTGACCACGTAGCGGCGCGGCCGTCGCCAGCGCGGCCCTTGGGCGCCTGCGGGCGGCGCGCACCGCCTCACTCGAGCCGGTAGGCGAACGCCAACTCCGGCCCGAGCAAGGGGTGCTGCTGACGGCCGCGCAGGTCGACCGCCAGCATCTCGGCGCGCAGGGTGTCGCGCAGCAGACGGCCCTCGCGGATGCTGCCGGTGGCGGCGAGGCTCTGCGCCAGCAGGGCCTTGGTCAGCGGCGTGTCGGCCAGGCGGGCGGCGCGCGACAGGGCCAGGTGCCGGTCGCCGAGTTCGCCCCGCAGCTCGTGGGCGAACGCCGCGAGGCGCAGGCCGAACGGGCTGTCACCGCCCCGGCCGAGCTGCGCTTCGAGCCGTGGCAGGCGCTGCTTCTCGGCGCGGATCTGCAGCAGACCACCGAGGTACGCCGCTGCGTCGGCCACAGGTGAACCCGGCAGTTGCGCCTGAACGGCGGCGAGCAGCGGCTCGAGTTCGCGGCCCTGGTCGAGCCGGATCAGCACTTCACCCTGTTCGGCGAACTCGCCGGCGCGCAGGGCCAGGAACTGCGGGTGCGCTGCCAGCCACTCGAGGTCCAGGCGCAGCACGGCGGCGGCGGCTCCCGATTTGCCGAGCAGCAGGGCATGGGCGGCCTGGATGCGGCGCAGGTGGTGGGCGTTGGCGCCGCTGCCGAGGTCGGGATCGGCCAGCATGCGGTCGAGGTCGGCGCGCAGCGCGTCGTGCTGGCCTGCGCCCCAGCGCGACAGGGCCCGTGGCACCACCAGCCAGAGGGGCGGCAGTCGGAGTGCCGCAGCGTCGAACCAGCCGAGCGCCGCGGTCGCCGCATCGGTGCCGAGGCAGGCCCAGCCCAAGTGGTAGGCGGGCAGGGCCTGGTTCGGCAGGCGCTGCACGAGTGGCTCGAGCACGGCGCGGGCCGCGGCGAACTCGCGGCGGTAGTTGTGGGCGATCGCGCGGGTCAAGGCGCACTGCGGGTCGTGGGGCCGTTCCCGCTGGGCCACTTCCCCCAGCAGATCCAGGTCGGCGTCGAAGGGGCGCGCCCGTTCGGGGTGTTGCGAACTCTGCGCCAGCAACAAGGTGCGGGCGAGACGATGCTGCGTGCGCGGGCCGAGGCGGCTTTGGTAGCCGAGTGCTTCGCGGCACAGCCGTTCGGCGGCTTCGGGGTCGCCGAGCAGCAGGCGCACGGCCGCGATCGTCTCCAGCACGAACGGGCTGGCGCCGTCGCGTTCGCGGGCTCCGGTCAGGGCCCGGGCCGCGGCGGAGAACGCCCCGTCCCGCAGCAGGAGCTGGGCGTCCACGGCGGCGAGCAGCGCGTCCACCACGGGAGTGGTGGCGAGTGCCACCGGCACGGGCGCGGGGCAGCGTTCGCCGAGGGCATGCCGGGTGGCCCAGGCCAGCTGGTCGACGGCGGCGGGCAGGTCGACCGCGGCCCACGAAGTCCCGGCCAGGGTCCGTGGCCCGTCCCGGGTCAGCAGGGCGGCATGCAGCGCGCGCGCGCGCAGGTCGACCGTGAGCTGCACCGTGAGCGCCCCGTCGAGTCGCAGCTCGGCTTCCAGCACGTCGAAGTGCGGCGACTGCGCCAGCGCTTCGCGGTACCAGGCCAGGGCCGCGCGGTCGTCCCGTTCGTCGCCGTGCCCCGGGGCCAGGTCGACCAGGAGGCGGGTGCCGGCGGGCAGCTCCAGGGCCATCGGCACCGTGGGGGCCGGCCCGGGCACGGCGGTGAACTCCACCGATTCGGTGCGGCAGGCAGCGAGCAGGGCCAAGGTCCAGGGTAGCGAGGAGCGCACCACGACAGCTTCCCGGGCGAGGCGGCTCGGCTCAACCCGCCGCCGTGGAATGCCGATGGCAAGGGCCTATGCGCAGCATGCTCTGGGTGTGGGTCTCGACGTGCGGCCTGCTGGCGCAGCAGCCAGCGCCGCCAGCCCCCAAGCCAGCCGCGGCGCCCGTGGTGCCGCAGCAGCAGACGGGGGGGCAGAACGCGGGCCGGGTTGCCGTCGTCACCTTCGACCAGAACGGTTTTCCGCAGGTTGCCGACGATCTGCCGCCTGGAGCGGCGGTGGCACCGCCCGCGCCCGCCGGCGAAGTTCGAGTGGCCGACCAGGCCGCGGCGCGAGCCACCGCCGCGACCGCGGTGCCAGCGAGTGTCCCGGCCTCAGCCGCCGCGGGCTTCGACGCCGGCACGCCGCTGCTGCCGATGTTCTCTGCCACCGGTTCGCCGGGCGCTTGGAAGCGCCTCGGCGGCGTGCAGGTGACCTGGCGGATCACGGTCTACGACCCGCAGGGCGCGGTGCTCGGGACCCGCGAAGTCGTGCACACCGCCGACACGAACTTCGCGGCCCGCGATCGGCTCGAGTTCCCCGGCGAAGGGCGCTGCTACGGCCGGCTCGGGCCGTCGGTGTTCGCCGAGCGCCAGGGGCGGCCGTGGCCGACCTGGACCGAGACCGCGGGCCACGAGCTGGCTTTGTTCGGCATGCACCTGCGGCTGCCGTGGTTGTTCGCCGACACCGCGGCCTTCGCCGCGACTTCGGGCGGGGTGGTCGATCGACCCGACGAGCGCTTGCAGCGTCTGCTGGTCGAACGGCGGCCACCGCTGGGCCTCGACGCGATCGGTCCCGATGCCGAGCCCCCGCCGCGCGATCGTTTCGAGCTGTGCTTCGAGCCGTCCGGGGGACGGCCACGCGAGCTGGTGCATCGCTTCGCGTTCCCCGGCAGCGGCGCGCGCACGGTGCTGTTCGACGAATGGGAAGAGTACCGCGGCGTCTGGTTGGCGCGGCGGCGCATCTACGTCGACGAGCAGCGCCGGCCGACCACCATGCTGCAGATCCTGGCGATCGAATCCGCGGTGGTGACCGAACGCGATTTCCGGCTGCACTGAGTGGTCGCTGCCCGGGCTGGCGGCGTTCCCGCGCCCAGGGCCGGCCGTTCAGCGCAGGCGCGCGAGCGCTTGTTCCAGGTCCTGGATCTGGTCCGCCACGTCTTCGACGCCGACCGACAGGCGGATCAGGCCGTCGCTGAGGCCGACCTTCTTGCGTTCGGCCGGTGGGATCGAGGCATGGGTCATCGACGCCGGGTGGTCGACCAGGCTCTCGACGCCGCCGAGGCTCTCGGCGAGCGAGAACACGCGCAGCGCCGCAGCCACCTTCTTCGCCTGCGCCACGGTGGCCTTCAGTTCCACCGACACCATGCCGCCGCCCTTGCGCATCTGGCGCATCGCCACCTGGTGGTTCGGATGGCTCGGCAGGCCCGGGTAGAACACGCGGGCCACGCGCGGGTGCGCCTCCAGCCACTCCGCCACCGTGTGCGCGTTGCTGCAGTGGCGCTCCATGCGCAGGTGCAGGGTCTTGGTGCCGCGCAGCACCAGGAAACAATCGAGCGGGCCGGGGGTCCCGCCGCACGAGTTCTGGAAGTGCGCGAGGCGCTGCCGCAGCGCCAGATCGTTGCCGACCAAGACGCCGCCGACCACGTCGCTGTGGCCGCCCAGGTACTTGGTGGTGGAGTGCACGACCAAGTCGCAGCCGAGCTGCAGCGGCTGCTGCAGGTACGGCGTGGCGAAGGTGTTGTCGGCGAGGGTCATCACCCCACGCTTGCGGCAGCGCGCGGCGAGCGCGGCCAGGTCGCAGCAGCGCAGCAGCGGGTTGGTCGGCGTCTCCAGCATCACCAGCTTGGTGTTCGGCTGGAACGCGGCGTCGAGCTGGTCGAGGTCGGTCAGGTCGACGAAGGTGGTCTTGACGCCGAACTTCTCGTAGAGCGTGCGCAGGATCCGGTAGGTGCCGCCGTAGAGGTCGTTGCCGGCGATCACGTGGTCGCCCTGCTGCAGCAGGTTGAGCACGCAGTGGATCGCCGCCATGCCGCTGGCGAAGCCGAGGCCCCAACCGCCGCCTTCGAGCGCGGCGAGGTTGCCTTCGAGCGCGGTGCGGGTCGGGTTGCAGGTGCGTGAGTAGTCGTAGCCCTTGGTCTGGTTCGGCGCTGCCTGGACGTAGGTCGAGGTCAGGTAGACCGGCGTCATGATCGCGCCGGTGGTGGGGTCGGGAGCTTGGCCGGCGTGCACGGCGAGGGTGCCGAAGCCGGGGGACGAACGCTGCGCTTTGGCGCGGGGGCTGGATTTGGCCATGGTGGGCTGGATCTGCGCCGAGCCTACGCGGGCTCGGGCGCGCCGCAAATGACGATTCCGCCCACCGCGGGCGCCAGTGCCGGGCCGCGCGCGCGAAACCCCGGAAGCCGAGCTCGGTGGTTGCGGCGCGCCGGGCGCCGGGCAACATGGACCGGGCATGTCCAAAGCCCCCGCCGAACGCAACTACGACCTCGAGGCGCTCGAGTTCGTCGTGGTGCGCAACCTGCTGGCCGAGCGACTCACCACCACCGTGGGGCGCGCCGCGGTCGAGGCGCTGGCGCCGTTGGCCGATGCCGCCGCGGCGCGGGCCGAACTGGCGGCGGTCGGAGCGTTGGCGGCGGCCTTCGCCACCGGCCAGCAGCTGCCGCTGAGCGGGGCCGTCGAGGTGCGTTCGTGGCTCGGTCGGTTCGCCGCGGGCGAACACGTCCTGCAGGCCAAGGAACTGGCCGAACTGAAGCGCCTGCTGCGCGCGGGCGAACGCTGCCGGCTCTGGTGCCTGGCCAAGGCGGGGCCGCTGGCGGAGTTCGCCGCGCCGGCGCCCGACCTGGAAGACCTGGTCGCCGAGCTCGAACAGATCGTCGACGACCGCGGCGAGATCCTCGATTCCGCGTCGCCCAAACTGCGCGCGCTGCGCGCCGAGATCGAGCAGGCGCGGCTCGCGGTGGACGGGGCTCTGACTGCAGTGCTGGCGAGTGCCGAGGTGCGCAAGCACCTGCAGGCGGCCGAGCCGGTGTGGCGGCATGGCCGGCCGGTGTTGCAGGTGAAGGCCGAGTTCCGCCACAAGGTTCCGGGGGTGCTGCACGACCGCAGCGCGTCGGGGGCCACCTTGTTCGTCGAGCCGGAAGCGGTGGTGGAGGCGGCCAACCGTCTGTCGGACGCGCAAGCAGCCGAGCACCGCGAACGCAACGTGGTGCTGGCCGACGCGGCGCGCGGCTTGCGGCGCCTCTTGGCCGAGATCCAGGCGGCGGTGTGGTTCGTCGGCGCAGCCGATCTGCTGGCGGCAAAGGCGCGGCTGTGCGTCGAGGACGGGTACACGGTGCCCGAAGTGGTCGAGGACGGGCCGCTGCGCTTGCGCTCGGCGCGCCACCCGCTGCTGCAGCGCGGTGCCGCTGCGCAGTCGATCGTGCCGTTGGATCTGGCGCTCGGCGACCCGAACCACCTGCTGGTGGTCACCGGGCCGAACACCGGTGGCAAAACCGTGGTGCTGAAGACGGTGGGCCTGCTGGCGCTGATGGCGGCTGCCGGGGTGCCGGTGCCGGCGGCCGCCGGCGCGCGGTTGCCGTTCTTCGTCGCGGTGCAGGCCGACATCGGCGACGAACAGGCGATCGCGCAGAACCTGTCGACGTTCAGTTCCCATGTGCAGCGCATCACCCGATGCCTCGCCCACGCCGGGCCCCGCGCCCTGCTGCTGCTCGACGAGCTCGGCGCGGGCACCGACCCTGAAGAGGGTGGGGTGCTCGGTTACGCCGTGCTGGAGCGCCTCGTGGCAGCGCGCGCGTTCGCCGTGGTCACCACCCACCTGGGCCGGCTCAAGGACTTCGCCTACCAGCATCCCGGGGCCGAGAACGGCTCGATGGCGTTCGATGGGGTCAGTCTGCGTCCGCTCTACCGGCTCGACGTCGGCATCCCCGGGCAGAGCCACGCGCTGGACATCGCCAGCCGGGTCGGCATGCCGAGTGCGGTGGTGGCGCGCGCGCGCGAACTGCTGGGGGTGCGCGACCAGACCCTCGACCATCTGATCGAACGGGTGCAGGTGGCGCGGCGCGATGCCGAGGCCGATCGGCGGCGCACCGCCGACCTGTCGCAGGAGGTTGCCGCGCAGCAGCACCAGCTCCAGACCAAGTTGGTGGAGGCTGGGCGGGTCGAGGGCTGGCTGCACGAGGAGGCGGATGGCGCGGTCGAAGCGGAGCTGCGCGCCGCCCAGGCCAAGCTGCTGCCCCTGGTTGCGGCGCTGCGCAATGCTCCGGGTCCGTTCGGGCCCAAGGTGCGCGAGCTGGAGACAGTAATACAGGGGCTGCTGCGCACGGCGGCCCTACACCGGCGCCGCATGCAGTTCTGCCACGGCCTGAAGAAAGGCGATCCGGTGTTCCTCCCACGCTGGCGGCGTACTTGCCCGGTGGTCAAGGTGGACAAGGTCCGGGAGCTGGTGACGGTCGAACATGGCAACGCCAAACTCGAGGTGCCGTTCGAGGATGTGTCCTGGCTGCAGCCGCTCGGCGGGTGAGTGTTGCCGCGGGTGGTGCTGCGCGGCCTGCTGATGCTGGCAGCCGCGGCGCGAGGCACGGCCAGCTTGCAGCTTGAGAGGCGGGGGGCATCTCCGTAGGATCCTGCCGATGCGGCCGAGGTCATGACGTTGCCTACCGTCCTGGTTGCCGACAACGACACCGCCGTGCGCGGTTTGCTCGCCGAGGTGCTGGCGCGTGTTGGCCTGTCGGTGCGCCAAGCCGACGACGGCGAGAGTGCCCTCGCGATGGCTGGCGAGCCCGGCTTGGCCGGTATGGTCTGCGACCTGGACATGCCGCGGCGGTCCGGCCTCGAGGTGCTCGAAGAGCTGGCTCGCCGAGGCGTGACTTTGCCGGCGGTGGTGGTCTCAGGCTACTTGGACGAGGCGATCGACGAGCGGTTGCGTCGCCTGCCTGCAGTGCGTGAGGTGCTGCGCAAGCCGTTCGATCTGCTGGGCTTTGCTGCACGCGCCCGCGAACACTTCCGCGCGGCGCTCCCGGCCGGTGCCGCGGCTGTTCCGGCGGCGTCGCTGACTCCGGGTGGACCGCTGGCTCTGGGTGGGTCAGAGCACTGAGATTCTCCGCGCAGGGTCGCCGCGCTGGGATGAAAAAAAGGCCGCTCCGACCTTGAACTGCTCTGGCCGCTCGGTATCGTCTCCCGGCCTTTCCGTAGCTCTGACCCGCTAGCGTAGCTCAACTGGCAGAGCACCTGATTTGTAATCTGGAGGTTGTGGGTTCAAGTCCCATCGCTAGCTCCAGATCGGGTGCTGCCAGGTCGCGCGCCGGCGGGGCGAAGTTGCGGAGGGATCGCACGGACGGCAACGTCGGGCGGATACCAAAGCGGCCAAATGGACCAGACTGTAAATCTGGCGGCTCAGCCTTCGCAGGTTCGAATCCTGCTCCGCCCACCAGTCTCCGAGTCCGGTGCCTTGGTTTCCGAACCTGGTGCCGCTCGGGCGTTCGAGCGATTTTTTGTGGTTGGTTCCGGCCTCGGGGTCGTTCCCGTAGGCTAGCGCCAGCCACCGCCGGGTCGGTTCGACGGCCCGGTGGGTGCGGGTGTAGCTCAATGGTAGAGCTCCAGCCTTCCAAGCTGGCTGTGAGGGTTCGATTCCCTTCACCCGCTCCAGATCGCCTCCCCGGCTGCTCCCGCCTCTGGCGAGGGTTGGTCGGTTTCGCTCTTTGTTCGTTCCGCCCTGCGTTCCGCAGGTCTGCTGCTATAGCTCAGCTGGTAGAGCACCTCCTTGGTAAGGAGGAGGTCGTGGGTTCGAATCCCGCTAGCAGCTCCAACTTCTTCCGCTTCCGGAAGTTCGCTTCCTAGAAACGCTTCCCAGAAATTTGGGGCCTGCGCGCCCCACCGATTCGAGACACGAGATCCCATGGCCAAGGACACTTTCACCAGGACCAAGCCCCACGTGAACGTGGGGACGATCGGGCACGTTGCCCACGGCAAGACGACGACGACGGCGGCCATCACCTACACGCTCGCCTCGGTGGGTCTGGCCAAGTACAAGGAGTACGCAGCGGTCGCCAAGGGTGGCACCGTCCGCGATGCCACCCGCGTCGTGACCATCTCGGCCGCGCACGTCGAGTACGAGACGAAGAACCGTCACTACGCTCACGTCGACTGCCCGGGCCACGCCGACTACGTGAAGAACATGATCACGGGTGCGGCGCAGATGGACGGCGCGATCCTGGTGGTCGCCGCCGACGACGGCCCCATGCCGCAGACCAAGGAGCACGTGCTCCTCGCTCGCCAGGTCGGTGTGCCGGCGATCGTCTGCTACCTCAACAAGTGCGACTTGGTCGACGACCCGGAGCTGCTCGACCTGGTCGAGATGGAAGTCCGTGAGCTGCTGAACAAGTACGACTACCCTGGCGATACGGCCAAGGTGGTGCGTGGTGCGTCGTTCAAGGCCCTGCAGGCCACCAACCCCGGTCCGGACAACCCGGACAGCAAGTGCATCTTCGAGCTGATGGACGCCATCGATGCGGCGATCCCGGAGCCGAAGCGGGACATCGACAAGTCGTTCCTGATGCCGGTCGAGGACGTGTTCTCGATCGAAGGGCGCGGCACGGTCGCCACGGGTCGCGTGGAGCGCGGTCGGGTCAAGGTGGGTGAGGCGATCGAGATCGTCGGCATCCGCGAGACCCGTCCGACCACCGTCACGGGCGTCGAGATGTTCCAGAAGGTGCTGGACGAGGGCCAGGCCGGTGACAACGTCGGCTTGCTGCTGCGCGGCCTCAAGAAGGAGGACATCGAGCGCGGCATGGTGCTCGCGGCGCCGAAGACCGTGACCCCGCACACGAAGTTCCAGGCTCAGGTCTACGCCCTGACCAAGGAAGAAGGTGGTCGTCACACGCCGTTCATGAACGGCTACCGTCCGCAGTTCTACTTCCGCACGACGGACGTGACCGGCACGGCGAAGCTGGTCGGCGCCGAGATGTGCATGCCTGGTGACAACGTCGAGATCGAAGTCGAGCTGATCATGCCGATCGCGATGGACGAGCACCAGCGCTTCGCCATCCGTGAAGGTGGCCGCACCGTCGGTGCAGGCCGCGTGACCAAGATCTTGGCCTGAGCTGAGATCTGGTTCGTTTGGATCTGGCGGGATCCTCCCCTGATTTGCCTGGGTGGGTTCCCGCCGTATGCCGAGGGCCGCATGGTTCTCGGCAGATCGCATTCTCGGATGCCTTCCTTCGTTGGGCGGCATCCTGCGCAGGGCAGTAGCTCAATTGGTAGAGCTGTCGATTCCAAATCGACGGGTTGAGGGTTCGAGTCCTTCCTGCCCTGCCACTTCTCGAAACCCGCCGTCGCGGTGGCGGAGCTGCGGTGGCGTTGGATTCCGCGCTGGAGTTGTGATGCCCTCTGGCGCAACGCGACTTCGCGCGCTAGTGTCTTCGCCCCGCGCTGCCGCCAGCGCCACTGCCACTGCACAAACTTCAGGAGCTACACCGTGAGCCAACGCAAGGACCAAGGCCGCTACGCACGCATGATCGCCTTCTGGGCGGTTGCGGCGTTGCTCGCCTACGGCATTTTCCACGCCGGAGGCCTCGTGACTCTGCTCGATCGCTGGATGGCGGGTTCGAACCGGACCCTGATCGACCCCTTCCCCCTGGTCGGCAAGCTCAAGTATTCGACGTTGGTCGGCGGGGCGCTCTTGGCGGCCGGTTGCTTCCTGGCCAACCGCTTGGTGCTGCAACCGCGCATCAACCAACTGCTCACCGACACCGAAGCGGAGATGGTCAAGGTGACGTGGCCAGTTTGGCCGGAGGTGGTGCAGGGCACGCTGGCCGTCACGGGCATGGTGCTGGTGCTGTTCACCTTCCTCACCTGCGTGGACCTTCTCTTGGTCAACGTCATGACCCTGCTGATGCCGGGGAGCAAGAGCTGATGGCCCTCGAATGGTACTTCTTGCGCATCCAGGTCGGACGCGAGGACCGGATCCGTGAGAACATGGTGCGCCGCCTGAAGCAGGCCGGCATCGAGCACTTGGTGCCGCAGATCGTGGTGCCCACGGAGACGATTGCGGACCACCGCCAAGGCAAGAAAACTGTCCGGCGTCGCAAGCTCTACCCGGGCTACCTCATGGTGCAGATGGACCTTTCCGACCAGGTCTGGTTCGCCCTGCGCGAGACTCCGGGCTTTGGCGACTTCGTGGGCGGGCACACCCAGCCGACGCCGGCGCGCGCGGAGGACGTCGAGAAAGTGCTGGCGCACATGGACGCGAGCAAGGACCAGCCCAAGATCGCGGTTTCGTTCAAGAAGGGGGATCGGGTCAAGATCAAGACCGGTGCCTTCGAGAACACGGATGCCGTGGTCGAGGAAGTGCATGCCGAGAAGGGTGTGCTCGACGTTTCCGTCAACTTTTTTGGTCGCCCAACCCCGATGTCGCTCGGATATTGGGAAGTTGAGTTGATTTAGAGATCGCTTTCTGGTTCAATCTTTGCCCCTTTCCCCGAGCGGACTGGATCCGATCGGTCCACCGCCGGGGTGGGCACTCTTGTAGTGGGAGGGCTCGCACCGCTCGGTGCGGGTCCGCCGGAACCGCTGAGAGAAGAACATGGCCAAGGAAATTACCGCTTTCGTCAAGTTGCAGTGCCCTGCGGGCGCTGCCACCCCTGCGCCCCCCGTCGGCCCTGCACTCGGTCAGCACGGCATCAACATCGGGCAGTTCGTCAAGCAGTTCAACGACGAGACCCGCGCCCAGGCTGGCTTGGTGATCCCTGTGGTCATCACGGTCTACAAGGACCGCACCTTCAGCCTCAAGTACAAGTCGCCGCCGGCCTCGGTTCTGCTCAAGAAGGCGGCCAAGTTGGCTACTGCGGCGAAGACGCCTGGTAGTCAGGTCGCTGGCCAGGTGACGCGCGCTCAGGTGCGTGAAATTGCCCAGCTCAAGGCCAAGGATCTCAACACCGGCAACGTCGAGGCCGCGATGCGCATGGTGGAAGGCACCGCGCGCTCGTGCGGCATTCTGGTGGTGGACTGATCCAAGTCGCGGCTGGGTGCGGCGTCGTCAGGCGCCTCGCACCTGGACCGCATCGCAGAAGCAGGTCGTAAGCGCTGAAGTCGTAACTGCCTAGGACCGGATGCGTTGGGTCTTTGGAGTTGAGCCGTAAGGGCTTGGCTCCTGGTCGTCGAACGGTTCGGTCGGGCTCGAGCACACAAGGAACAAGCATGGCCAGCAAGCACAGCCGTCGGTACGAGAAAGCCGCTGCGAAGGTGGATCGCGCCAAGCGGTACTCCGTTGCGGAGGGCATGGCTCTCGTCAAGTCTTTGGCGACCGCCAAGTTCGACGAGACCGTCGACGTCGCCGTCCGGATCGGGATCGACGCCAAGAAGACCGACCAGCTGGTGCGTGGTTCGGTCAGTCTCCCTCGTGGTACTGGCAAGTCGATCAAGATCGCCGTGTTCGCCGAGGGCGAAAAGGCGAAGGAGGCTCTGGCTGCAGGGGCTGACTTCGTCGGTTCTGCCGACTTGGCCGACAAGATCGAAAAGGGCTTCACCGACTTCGACATGACGATCGCGTCGCCCGACATGATGCGCTTCGTCGGCAAGCTCGGTAAGGTCCTCGGTCCACAAGGCAAGATGCCTTCGCCCAAGGCGGGCACCGTGACCCCGAACGTGGCTGCCGCGGTTCGCGAGTTCAAGGCCGGCAAGATCGAGTTCCGCACCGATGCTGGGGCCAATGTGCACGCGGCGATCGGCAAGAAGTCGTTCCAGGCCGACGACTTGGCGACCAACTTGGTGGCCTTCTTGGATCACCTGAGGACCTTGCGTCCTGCGCAGGCCAAGGGGGCTTTCATCCAGAAGGTCGTGGTGTCCACCTCGATGGGGCCTGGTGTGGCCCTCGCCGTGGAATGACCTTGGAGTGAGCTGCCTCGAGCCATTCTTCCATGAGTGGACTCTCCCCTTCGAGTGGGCTCTCCCCCTCGAGTGAGCAGTCGAGCCGAAACTCTGCTGCTGACGTCAGATTCCAAAGCCCGTAGTCCGAGCGACTGTCATGCCCAACCAAGTCAACGAGATTCTTCTGGCCGACCTTCGTCGTGAGTTCACGGCGATGGGCTCGTGCGTGGTCGTCGAGTTCGGCAAGCTCAAGCCGCAGCAGGATCTGGAGATTCGTGGCCAGATGCGCGACGCCGGCGTGCGGTACCGCGTGGTCCGTGGTCGGCTTGCGGTGAAGGCGTTTGCCGGCCTCGGCATCGACATGGATGCGGCATTCTCCGGTCGCTGTGCCGTAGCGATCGCGAAGAAGGAGGGTGCGATCCAGGCTGCCAAGATCTTGCGCGACTGGATCAAGAAGACCAAGGATGCGCCGATCTCGATCAAGGGTGGTGTCGTCGAAGGCACCGCCTACACGGGAGCCTTGGCTGCGACCATCGCCGATCTGCCGGATCGCAACACCGTCAATTCCATGCTCGTCGGTGCACTCAGCGGCCCTGCTCGCTCCTTGGCGAGCTTGGTCTCCGCGGTTGCTGGCGGGATGGCTCGATGCATCCAAGCTCGTGTCGACCAAGCTGGCGGCGCTGCCGGTGCCGCCCCCGAGGGCGGCGCAAGCTGATCAGGTATTCGCCTCGGTCGCCAGCAGGCGGCGACGGCGGCATTTCGATTTCCCAGTTCTCCAACCCGTATTCAATCCCCCCCGGAGGTTGTAGTCATGTCGGATGGTCAAAACGTCGTTCTCGATGCCGAACTCGAGGACATCTTCAAGAAGATCGATGGTCTGAGCCTGGGCAAGGCTGCTCAGCTGGTCAAGGCGATGGAGGCCCGTTGGGGCGTGTCGGCTGCGGCGCCGGTCGCCGTGGCGGCCGCTGCCGCTCCGGGTGCTGCCGCTGCAGCTCCGGCTGAGGAGAAGACCGAGTTCACCGTGGTTCTGAAGGACGGTGGCGCGAACAAGATGGCGGTCATCAAGCTCGTGCGCGAAGTCACCGGCCTCGGCCTCAAGGAGGCCAAGGCGATGGTCGACGAAGCCCCCAAGACCCTCAAGGAGGGTGTGGGCAAGGACGAAGCCAACGACCTCAAGAAGAAGCTCACCGAGGCGGGTGCCACGGTCGAGCTCAAGTGAGTCGACTCGTTCCTCAGCCAACTCGGCTAGGAGATCGGCAGCAACGCTGTTCGCTCAGCGTTGCTGTGCGGTCGCACGCCCTTGTTGCCGCTTTCCTCTTGCGAGGCGGTGCCAGGGGCTTGTACGCTTGATGACCCTTGGTGCGGTTTTTGCCTGCCCTGGCCACGAGCCTGGGTGGGCCCTCTCCCCCCAACTTCTTCGCAACGTGCCGGCAGAGCGCTCTTGTTCGTTTGGAAGCGTGCTGCCAGCGGTGCGAGGTGTTGCCCCCAGTGCGTGTAGCCCCCAGAGCAGGGGCCCCCAGAGCAGGGGCCCGAGGTGGAACTGAATGGAGACCGTAGTCTACGGCAGTTACCGGTCTGTAGCCGAGATCCCCGACCTCGTCGAGATGCAGACGAAGTCGTACTTGAACTTCCTGCAGCCGGAAGTTGCGCCGAACCGTCGCAAGGTCGAGGGGCTGGAAGCTCTGCTGCGGGAGGTCTTCCCGATCTTCTCGTACGACAAGACGTTGTGCCTCGAGTATGTCAGTTACGAGCTCGGTCGCCCGCGTTACACGGTCGAAGAGTGCCGGAAGCTGCGGGTGACCTTTGGTTATCCGTTCAAGATCCGGGTCCGCTTGGTCAAGCCGGAGCCGGTGGAAGAGGACATCTACCTCGGCGAGATCCCGATCATGATCGGGGGCGGCGAGTTCATCGTCAACGGCAGCGAGCGCGTCACGGTGAGCCAGTTGCATCGCTCCCCCGGCGTGGACTTCTCCGTCGAGCTGCACACCGGCGACAAGAAGATGCACTCGTGTTGGATCATCCCCGAGCGTGGCTCGTGGATCGAGATCAACGTCACGAAGAAGGATGCTCTGAACATCCGCATCGACCAGTCGGGCAAGTTCTCCTGCAGCACGCTGCTGCGGGCGATGGACGAGAAGTTCTCGACCGATGCGGCGATCCTTCGCGAGTTCTACGAAGTCGAGAAGATCACGCGCAAGAAGACCGATCCCGAGGCGAAGTTCGCCAAATCGTTGGTCGGCACGTATGCGGTGGGCGACATCGTCGATGCAGCCAGCGGGGAGCCGTTCGTGCGCAGCGGGGAGGAGATCACCGAGGAGGCCGCACGCGCCATCGCCGACAGCGGCATCAAGGACATCGAGGTTCTGCGTGATCCCGAGGACTTCCTGATCCTGAACACTCTGCGTGAGGACACCACCAACAGCCACCAAGAGGCGCTGTTGAAGATCTACGGGCGGCTGCGTCCAGGCAATCCGCCGCAGATCGAGAAGGCCAAGGAGCTGTTCCACGAGAAGTTCTTCGACGAGACCCGTTACCGACTCGGGCGCGTGGGCCGATTCCGTCTGAATCGCAAGTTCGGAACGAGCACTCCGGAGACGCAGCAGACGCTCAACGCGGCGGACTTTGTGCAGGCGATCCAGTACATCTTGGCCCTGCGCAAAGGCGAGGGCGAGGTGGACGACATCGACCACCTGGGCAACCGGCGGGTGCGAACCATCCAGGAACTCGCAGGTGACGAGTTCCGCAAGGGCTTCCTGAAGCTCCGGCGAACTGCGCAGGAGCGCATGAATCTGGAGAACGTCGACTCGATCACGCCGCGCACGCTGATCAACAGCAAGACGTTCTCGTCGGCCATCGAGTACTTCTTCGCCCGTGGCGAGCTGAGCCAGGTGGTCGACCAGACCAATCCGCTGTCCCAGCTGACGCACGAGCGTCGCTTGTCAGCGCTCGGTCCGGGCGGTTTGAATCGCAAGCGCGCCGGGTTCGAAGTGCGCGACGTGCACATTTCGCACTACGGGCGTCTGTGTCCGATCGAAACCCCGGAAGGCACCAACATCGGCCTGATCTCCAGCTTGGCGATCTACAGCTCGCTCGACGAGTACGGCTTCCTGACCACGCCCTACGTGGTGGTCAAGAACGGCAAGGTGACCGATGAGGTGGTGCGGCTGCGGGCGGACGAAGAAAACAATGGCATCTTGGCGCCGGCCGACACCCCGGTCGACAAGAGCGGCCGCTTGGTCGGCGACGACCAAGGCCGCGTCATCGCTCGAGTCAAAGGTGACCCGGCACTGATCGATGCCAAGGAAGTGCACTACATGGACGTCTCCACCAAGCAGGTGGTAGGCGTTTCGGCTTCGCTGATCCCCTTCCTGGAGCACGACGACGCCAACCGTGCTCTGATGGGTTCGAACATGCAGCGCCAAGCCGTGCCGTTGCTCACCACCGATGCTCCGGTGGTGATGACCGGCATGGAAGAGGTGGTGGCGCGCAACTCCAGCATGGTCGTTCGCGCGCGCAAGGCGGGGACCGTCACGAAGGTCGATGGCCAGCGCATCGAGATCGGCGACGACGTTTACAAGCTCCGCAAGTTCGAGGCGCTGAACGAGCGCACCTGCCAGAACCAGACCCCGATCGTCAAGCTTGGGCAGAAAGTCAAGGCGGGTGAGGTCATCGCGGACGGCGCCGCCACCAAGCAAGGTGTGCTCGCCCTCGGCAAGAACCTGACGGTCGCGTTCATGCCGTGGGACGGCTACAACTACGAAGACGCGATCTTGCTCAGTGAGAACCTCGTCAAGGACGACGTGTACACGTCCATCCACATCGACGAGTTCGAGATCGAGATCCGTGAGACCAAGCTCGGCAAGGAAGAGTTCTCGCGCGACATCCCCAACGTCTCGGAGAAGGCGCTGCGCAATCTCGACGAGAACGGGATCGTGCGGGTTGGCACTCGGGTGCGCCCTGGCGACATCCTGGTGGGCAAAGTTGCGCCCAAGAGCAAGAGCGAACTGACTCCCGAAGAGAAGCTGTTGCACGCGATTTTCGGGCGCGCTGGCGAGGACGTCAAGAATGCCTCGCTGGAGGTCCCGACCGGTGTGGAAGGGATCGTGATCGGTTCCGAGAAGTACAGCCGCAAGGTCAACTTGACCGAGAACGAGCGCACCAAGAACCTGCAGGAGATCACCAACGCGGAGGTCGAGTTCCTGAAGCAGTTCCGTGCCAACACCCGGCGTTTGCTGGAGGCTGGCAAGGAGGCTTTGGGCGCTCCGATTGCGTCTGCCGAGGGCAAGCGCCTTGCGGTCCTCGAAGACATGCTGATCCTGGATCTGCGGGCGATCCGCGACCGGGTCCGCCAGGTCGCCGAGGAGACTGCGGACGCCGACAAGCGCACCGCGTTGCAGGCTGCGCTGCAGGAATTCAACGAGCGCATCGAGGAGTCGGAAGCCGAGAAGAACAAGCTCGTCAACCGCCTGTCCCGTGGCGACGAACTGCCGCAGGGCGTCCTCGAGATGGTCAAGGTCTACGTCGCGACCAAGCGCCGCATCTCGGTTGGCGACAAGATGGCAGGTCGCCACGGCAACAAGGGTGTCATCAGCAAGGTGCTGCCGGTCGAGGACATGCCGTTCCTGGCCGATGGCACCCCTGTCGACATCGTGTTGAATCCGCTCGGCGTGCCGAGCCGTATGAACGTCGGGCAGATTCTGGAAACCCACCTTGGATGGGCAGCTCGGAAGCTGGGCTTCCGGGCGGTGTCGCCGGTGTTCGACGGTGCCAGCGAGCAAGAGATCGAACAGGCTCTGCAGAAGGCAGGATTCGCCAAGGACGGCAAGTCGGTCCTCTACGACGGCCGCACCGGGGAAGCCTTCACCCAGCGCGTCACGGTGGGCACGCTCTACATGCTGAAGCTGCACCACTTGGTCGACGACAAGGTGCACGCCCGTGCCACCGGACCCTACTCCTTGATCACCCAGCAGCCGCTTGGCGGCAAGGCTCGCTTTGGCGGCCAGCGCTTCGGTGAGATGGAAGTCTGGGCGCTCGAAGCGTACGGAGCCGCGAACATCCTCCAAGAGTTGCTGACCGTGAAGTCCGACGATGTCGACGGTCGCACCAAGATCTACGAGGCGATGGTCAAGAACGAGAACATCCTGGAGCCCGGCACGCCGGTTTCCTTTGGCGTGTTGTGCAACGAGATCAAGGGCCTCGGCCTGAACATCGAGCTGCACAAGCGTGGCACGGCCGAGACGTTGCTTCCCGGTTGATGCCAAGCTTCTGACGCCGAGCTCTCCGCTGCCGCCAGCCTCTGGCGGCGGCACCTCGCACCTTCTCACACGATTCCCTTAGCAGTACAGGCGGCGCCCGATGGTCGAGCCCATCTACGACAAGATCAACGACTACGCTTCTGTGACCATCAAGCTGGCCTCCCCGGAGGACATCCGGGGCTGGTCCTTCGGTGAGGTCAAGAAGCCTGAGACGATCAACTACCGGACTTACCGTCCGGAGCGCGATGGTCTGTTCTGCGAGCGCATCTTCGGCCCGGAGAAGGACTGGGAGTGCTCATGCGGCAAGTACAAGGGCATCAAGCACAAGAACATCACGTGCGACAAGTGCTTGGTGAAGATCACGCACAGCCGTGAGCGGCGCAAGCGCATGGGCCACATCAACCTGGCGGCCCCAGTTGCGCACATCTGGTTCTTCAAGGCCATGCCCTCGCGCATCGCCACGCTGCTGCAGGCAGTCAACCCGGCGATGAAGACCGCCAGCCTGGAGAAGGTGATCTACTTCCAGGACTACGTGGTGATCGATGCCGGCGACACCCCGCTGAAGGCGCTCCAGCTGCTTTCCGAGGACGAGTTCCGTCAGGCCAAGCAGAAGTATGGCATGGGCTTCCAGGCCGGGATGGGTGCGGAAGCCGTCCGGGAGTTGCTGCGCCGGCTGGATCTGAACCAGCTCAGCGAGAGTCTGCGTGAAGACCTGCGGCGCACCACGGCGGCGCAGAAGATCAAGGATCTGATCAAGCGTCTGAAGACGGTCGAGATGCTTCGCGACTCGGGGAACCGCCCTGAGTGGATGATCTTGGACGTCATCCCGGTGATCCCGCCGGATCTGCGTCCGCTGGTCCCGCTCGACAGCGGCAACTTCGCGACCTCCGACCTGAACGACCTGTACCGGCGTCTCATCAACCGGAACAACCGCCTGAAGAAGCTGCTCGACCTCAACGCTCCCGAGGTCATCATCCGCAACGAAAAGCGGATGTTGCAGCAGTCGGTCGACGCGCTGTTCGACAACGGTCGTTGCCGTCGCCAAGTGCACGGCTCGAGCAATCGCCCCCTGAAGTCCTTGACGGACATGATCAAGGGCAAGCAGGGCCGGTTCCGTGAGAACCTGCTCGGCAAGCGCGTCGACTACTCGGCGCGTTCGGTGATCGTGGTCGGTCCGGACCTCAAGCTGCACCAGTGCGGCTTGCCCAAGATCATCGCGCTCGAGCTGTTCCAGCCTTTCATCATCCGCCGGCTCAAGGAGCTCGGCCACGCCGACACCATCAAGTCGGCGAAGAAGATGTTGGAGCGCAAGGACGAGGAGGTCTGGGACATCCTCGAGGAGGTGATTCAGAACCACCCCGTGCTGCTGAATCGCGCACCGACCCTGCACCGGGTTGGCATCCAGGCCTTCGAGCCGGTCTTGGTCGAGGGCAACGCGATCCGCATCCATCCGCTCGTCTGCTCCGGCTACAACGCCGACTTCGACGGCGACCAGATGGCAGTGCACCTGCCGCTCTCGTTCGAAGCGCAGATTGAAGCGTCGACCTTGATGTTGTCGACCAACAACATCTTCTCGCCCGCGCACGGCGGCCCGATCATCGCGCCGAACCAGGACATCGTGCTCGGCTGTTACTTCCTGAGTCTGGCTCGCCCGGGCGAAATGGGTGAGGGCCGGACCTTCGCCAGTCGCGACGAGGTGTGGATGGCCTACTCGATGGGGCGGCTGCACATCCACGCCAAGATCAAGGTGCAGTTCCCGGCTGGAATCGAAGTTCGCAGCCAAGGATCCACGTTCCGCACCGATGGCAAGGCCCTGGTCGAAACCACTCCGGGGCGCATCATGTTCAACGAGATCCTCGAGTCGGGGATGCCGTTCTACAACCACGACCTGGACAAGAAAGGCTTGGCGAACATCATCGCCGACGCACACTTGCTGCTGGGGCGCGATGCGACGCTGCGTCTCTTGGACAACATGAAGGAGGCCGGCTTCCGCGCTGCCACGCGCGCCGGTTTGTCGTTCGGCAAGGACGACATGGTCGTGCCGCCGACCAAGGACAAGATCATCGCCGCGACGCAGAAGGAGGTGGAGAAGATCCACGTCATGCACCAACGCGGTATCATCACCGAGGGGGAACGATACCTGAAGGTCATCGACGCCTGGACCCACGCTCGCGAGAAGATCGGCGAGGACATGCTGCACGAGCTGCGCAATGACACGCGCGACGGCAAGCTCTACGTGAACCCGATCTTCTGCATGGTGCAGTCGAAGGCTCGTGGCTCGGTGGAGCAGATTCGTCAGCTCGCCGGGATGCGTGGTCTGATGGCCAAGCCCTCGGGCAAGATCATCGAGCAGCCGATCAAGGCCAACTTCCGCGAAGGGCTCCGGGTGCTCGAGTACTTCTCCTCGACCCACGGTGCACGCAAGGGCTTGGCCGACACCGCGCTCAAGACCGCCGACTCCGGCTACTTGACCCGCAAGCTAGCCGACGTGGCGCAGAACGTGGTGGTCGGCATGGACGACTGCGGCACGGAGAACGGTGTCGAGAAGGGAACTGTCTACCAGGGCGACAAGGTGGCGGTGACGTTCGTCGACGCGGTGCGCGGGCGCGTGGCTCGGCGTGCGGTCGTGGATCCGATGACCGAAGAGGTGATCGTCGAGCGCAACCAGCTGATCACGGTCGACATCGCCAAGCGCATCGAGCGCGTCGCGAGCAGCGAGAAGATCGTGGTGCGTTCCCCGTTGACCTGCGAAGCGCCGATCGGGGTTTGTGCCAAGTGTTACGGCATGGACCTCTCGCGGAGCGCCATGGCCGAGCCGGGTCTCGCCGTTGGCATCATCGCTGCGCAGTCGATCGGCGAGCCGGGCACGCAGTTGACGATGCGCACGTTCCACATCGGCGGCACGGCCTCCAAGAAGGTCGAGGACTCGGAAATCCGCAACAAGCGTGCGGGTCGGGTCCAGTTCGCCAACCTGACCACGGTCGAAGTCGAGACCGAGGGTGAGAAGGGCAAGAAGCACTTGATCGCGCTGAAGCGCAAGGGTGAGCTGCTCATCCTCGACGCCAAGGACCGCGAACTCGAGCGGCACTCGATTCAGCTCGGTGCCGTGCTGCAAGTGGCCGATGGCCAGGATGTCAAGGAGAACACGGTGCTGTGTTCGTGGGATCCGCACCACAACCCAATCCTGGCCGAGGTCTCGGGTGTGGTGAAGTACGAGGACATCCTCGAGGGCAAGACCTACCGCACGGAGCGCGATGCGGACACGAAGGTGCAGCGTAAGGTGCTGATCGAGCACAAGGGCGACTTGCACCCGCAGATTCTCATCGAGGACGAGCAAGGCAATCGCCTCGCGATCAACCCGATCCCGGAGAAGGCCTACATCGAGGTCGAGAACGGGCAGCGCGTGGTCGCCGGCATGCTGTTGGCCAAGACTCCGCGCGAGATCCAGGGAACGCAGGACATCACGGGTGGTCTCCCGCGCGTCACGGAGCTGTTCGAAGCGCGCCGGCCCAAGGACCCGGCGGCGCTCTCCGAGATCGACGGCATCGTCGAACTCGGCGACAAGCGTCGCGGCAAGCGCACGATCGTGGTCAAGGGCGAGGGTGGCGTGGAGCGCGAGCACTTGGTGCCTCAGGGCAAGAGCTTGCGCGTGCACCGCGGCGACCACGTCAAGGCCGGTGAGTTGCTGGTCGATGGCCCGAAGGTCCCTCACGACATCTTGATGATCCAGGGTGAGTCGGAGGTGCAGAACTACCTGCTCCGCGAGGTGCAAACCGTCTACCGCGCTCAGGGCGTGAGCATGGACGACAAGCACATCGAGATCATCCTGGCGCAGATGATGCGCAAGGTTCAGGTCGAGGATCCGGGTGACAGCGACTTCCTGCCAGGGCAAGTGGTCGACAAGTTCCGCTTCCGGGAGGGCAACCAGCTGATGCGCAGCCAGCGCAAGAAGCCGGCTACCGCCTCGCCGCTGTTGCTCGGCATCACCAAGGCGTCGCTGCAGTCCGATTCCTTCATCTCTGCGGCGTCTTTCCAGGAAACGACCAAGGTGCTCACGGAGGCTGCGCTCGCCGGCAAGCGTGACGAGTTGGTCGGCCTCAAGGAGAACGTGATCCTCGGGCACCTGATTCCGACGGGTACTGGCTTCCGTCAGTACCAAAAGACCAGGGTCCAGAAGAACGTCGACCTCCATGCTGCAGCCGAAGAGATCGGTCGCTTGAGTCGCCAGGGCTTCCTGGATCAGGGCGGCCCCGTGATTCGGCTGGAGGGAATCGATGAGCCTGCCAGCGGCTCTGGTGCCGCGCCGGCCAAGGCGGACCAGCTGCCTGCCGAGTGAGGACTCCTTGTCGCTGCTCCGCAACTGTCTGGCTCGCCCTTCAACCCTTGGGCCTTCCGCCCTTGGGGGTGGTGGTGCTGGGTGCCCCCGATCGCTTGGGGGTTGCAATCTGTTCGGTCTTCGCTATTCTGTCTGACCCGAAATCTGGGCCCTGACGCCCGCTGCGCTCCAACTTCGTATGCCAACGATCAACCAGCTCGTCCGCAAGGGCCGCAACAAGGTCCGTTACAAGAGCAAGTCGCCGATTCTGGACGCTTGCCCGCAGAAGCGCGGCGTGTGCCTTCAGGTCAAGACCATGACCCCGAAGAAGCCGAACTCCGCACTGCGCAAGATCGCGCGCGTCCGGCTCAGCAACGGCAAGGAGACCACCGCCTACATTCCAGGGGAAGGCCACAATCTCCAGGAGCACTCGATCGTTCTGATCCGTGGTGGTCGTGTGCGCGACCTGCCAGGTGTTCGCTACCACATCCTGCGTGGTTGCCTGGACGCTTCCGGTGTCGAAAGTCGCCGCCGCAGCCGTAGCAAGTACGGTGCGAAGCGCCCCAAGAAGTAACGTTCTGGAAGGTTGGGTGAGCCGACGGGACCTGATTCGTCTTGGCTCCCTTTGCCCACCCGCCTTCCCGCCTGGAGCTGGTTCCCGCTCTTGGCTGGTCCGGTCTCCAAGCCCTTTCCCTCCTCAAGCTTACCGTTCGAACTGCTGACTCCGATGCCTCGCTCCTACAAGTCCACTGAAGTGTTCCTCAAGGGAGACCCGCGCTACAACAACCTGCTTGCGAGCAAGATCATCAACAAGATCATGCTGCAGGGCAAGAAGACCACGGCGCAACGGATCTTCTACGAGGCGGTCGAGTTCGTGGTGAAGAAGGTGGAGAACGGCGAGCCCGTCGACGTCTTCACCAAGGCGATCGAGAACATCAAGCCTCGGATCGAGGTGCGGAGCAAGCGAGTCGGTGGCGCCACTTACCAGGTGCCGCGTGAAGTTGGCAAGCGCCGCCAGCAGAGCTTGGCGATTCGTTGGCTGGTCGATGCTGCGCGGAGCAAGCGTGGTAAGCCGATGGCCAAGTCGCTCGCCGAGGAGTTGTTCGATGCCTTCAACAACCAGGGGGCGGCCGTGACCAAGAAGGAAAACGTGCACAAGATGGCCGAGGCGAACAGCGCCTACAGCCACTTCGCTTGGTAAGGCACTTCGCTTGGTAAGGCACTTCGCTTGGTAAGGCACTTCGCGTAGCGGCAACGGGTATCGTTGTGGCGGCCGCAGTTGTGGCCTCGGTTTCTCGCGAGTGTGAAAGTCGGAGGAGGGGGCTCGTCGATCTTCTGGGCCCATCGGGCTGATGGTCACACTTGGCTTGGGGTGTGCTGTACGCTTGGCGAGAGCTCTTCGGTGAGACCGTCTGGGACCGGAGGTGCGTCATCCTGCGATGGCATGCTCTTCGCGGCACCGGGCGGTGCTTGCGGTGCTGGCTTTGCGCGAATCGGTGGAAGAACCAGATCGTGGTGCGCGTCCCAGAGTAGTGATCCTTGGTTCGACTTTGGCGTTGCTGCTGCGGCCCGGCTAGACTGGGGCTGTCGTCAGGCTGAGATCAACCGCCAGACTGAGACCAACCGCCAGACTGAGACCTGTGATGAAGTTGCCGCTCCCCTTGCTCTTGTATGCCTCTTCCCTGGGCATGCTTGCGTTTGGCGCCCTGACCGCGCAAAAATTGTTGCTCAAGCAAGACAGCCCCAGGGCGGCTACGGATCGTGGTAGAGATGCTGGGACGGAGCGGTTGGAAGCCGGGCGTGGCAAAGGGCCGGTTTCGGCCGATTGGCGCTACAACCATGGCTCTTGGTGGGCCGACTTCAAGAACGTGAATTTCGTCGGGAAACTGCCCCCGCCGCCGCCCAAGCCCAAGGACGCCGAGGATCAGCCCAAGACGGAAGCTCCTCGTGAGGTGCGGCCGCTGGACCAAATCGTCGAGTTGGTCTCGTTGGTCTATGACAGCCAAGACCTTGGTCGAGGTGAGCTGTCCCACATCATTGTTCGTTATCGCCCCGAGGCGAATGTGCAGGCGCCGGAGTGGTATCTGCGCGAAACCACCAGCGTGGGAGCGGGTGCTGCGGCTGCAGGCGGCCCACGCGACACGACGCCCCCCCCGGCGCGTCAAGGTGGCAATGCTGCAGGTCCTCAGGGAGCCCGTAATCGCGATGGCGGCAATCGGCCGCCGCCTCGCGGTCCAGCCACCCAGGTGCCAACCTCGATGGTCGGCAAGGAGTTCCTACAGAAGGTGTGGGTGCGTGGCGATGGGGATCCGCGCCGGGACCCGCGCCTCTGGCCCCCGTTCCAAGACATCCGCTTGGTTCGCATCGACCCGAGCGCCCAAATTGCCTACTTCGTCCGCACTCCGCCTAGCTCCAATTCGGGAGCCCCCAACTCGGGAGACCCCAACTCGGGGGACCCCAACTCGGGGGACCCCAACTCGGGGAAGGCGCCGCCCAAGTCTGGAGAAGGCGCGGGGGAGCTGACCGAGGAGCCGCTGGTGAAGACCGCGTTCAACCTGTCGGCAGACTTGGTGCAAGAGCTGCAGCGCCTGAGGGGCGACTCCGGCAGTGCCGTCGCGGCGAAGCCCGACGCCAAGGTCGGAGGGGTCGCCAACCAACCTGAGTACCCGGATGTCGAGGAGACCACTCTGGTCGGCGGCGTGCGTGTGCTGGGGCGCCGGCAGGAGCAGCGCTTTCGCGAGAACTCCGACGAAATCTGGCAGCGGATTCAGCTCGACACCTACCAGAGCCGGACCACCACTACGCGTGGCCTGCAAGTGCGCAGCGTCGATCCTGCGATCGCTGCAGAGTTCGGTGTGGTCCAGGGCGATGTCCTGCTGGAGGTGAATGGGCAGCCCGTGCGGAGCCAGGCCGAGGCGTTGCGCTTCGGTGAGTCCGAGTATGGCAAGGGTGTGCGCACCTTTGTGACGAAGTGGTTGTCGGCAGGACAAGTGGTCGAGCGCACTTACCAGGCGCGCAGGTAGTTGGGGGCAGCTGATGGGCGTCGACCCCTCGACAGTCGCTGGCCATCCAGCGCCTGTTCTGACCATCGACTGCGGGAACAGCACCGTCGACTGTTTGGAGCACCACAGCGGACGTCGGCTGCGCTGGCACCACGGCGGTGACCGATCGGCACTCGACGATTTTCTGCGAGCCACCACCGCCCGCAGGTGCGCTGCTGTGTCGGTTCGCCATGACGCGGAGCTCGACCGCTGTGCGGCGGTTCTGGCGCGGCGCGATCTGCGTCTGCTTCGCGCCGGTGTCGACTTGCCGTGCCCGTTGCCGCTCGACTATGCAACCCCGCACACTCTGGGTGCCGACCGATGGCTCGGCGCCCTCGCGGCGCATCGGCGGTGGGGGGCGGCGATCGTGGTCGATTGCGGTTCTGCCACCACCGTGAACTTGGTCGATGCGGCCGGGGTGTTTCGCGGTGGGGCTATCTCCCCAGGCCTGCGCGCCTTCGTGCTCGGCATGGCTGCGGCGACGCCTGGGTTGCCCGCGGCCGATCTTGCAGCGGTGCCCGAGGTGCCGCCAAGGAGCTCCAAGGCAGCCGTCGACTGTGGGGTCCTGCTGGGCTACTGCGGCATGGTGGAGCGTCTGGTGGCCGAAATGGTGCAGGCCGCACGCGGTGCTGCCCGTCTCGTGGTCACCGGTGGCCATGCCGAGCACTTGTTGGCGCACACCCGTTTGCACGCGTTGCACGAGCCCGCGTTGGTCCACGACGGACTCCTGCAGCTTCTTTGCGAGTCGCCATGCGCTGGGTGACCCCTCCTGGGGTGGCGGGCGTCGCCGTGCTCGCAGTGCCCGAGAGCCTGCGCGAGTTCGCATTCGATCATCTGCGTGGCCGCCGCGGCGTTCGGCTCGGCTCCGTTCCGAATGCACTGTGCCGCGCGGAACTTCTGGTTGCCGGCCAAGTGCTCGACGAGATCCTGGTGGTCGACCGCGCGCCGAACGGGCTCGAGCTGCACTTGCACGGCGCGCCAGCGGTGCACGCGGCGTTGGCAGCAGCAGGTTGGCCGATTCGCACCGAACCTTGCCTGGCAGCGGAACGGCTGCTGCGCGACGCCCTGGACGTGCCGCAGCTGGACCTCGCGCTCGAGCAGTTGTCGCGACCGTTCGCGGACTTCTTGCGGGAATTGCGGGAGTTGCCACCTGCCAGCCGAGCTTCCGCCGTGGTCGCGGCGTGCGCTCGCTCGAGGGTGGCCATGGCGCACTGCACCGCAGAGAGGTTGGTGTTGATGGGTCGCCCCAACGCTGGCAAGTCGACGCTGTTCAATCGCCTGCTCGGCCGAGAGCGGGTCCTGACCGGGCCTCGACCGGGTCTGACGCGAGACCCGGTGGTCGAGCGAATCTGCCTCGATGGCTACCCCTACGATCTGATCGACACCGCTGGGGAAGGCGAGGGTCTGTCCGGAGTCGATGCCGAGGCAGTCGGGGCGGGGCGGGCGGCGCGCGCGAGCGCCTTGCGGGTCTTGGTCGTCGACGCGAGCCGGGGCCCGGATGCGATCGACCGCTCGCTGCTGGAAACAGCCGCGTTGGTCGTCGCCAACAAGACCGATCTGCAGGGGCCGGCCTGGCCCAGGGAGATTCCGTGCCAGCTGCGCGTCGCTGGTCGGCGCGATTCTACCGGAGAGCTACAGGCGAAACTCGGCGCAGCTCTCCGGCTCGTGCGTGGCTTGCCTACTGCGGGGCCGGTAGGCGGAGGCGCCGCTTTGGACCTGGAGGAGTTCGCGCAGTTGCTGGCACTGGCGTGAGCGGGTTGCGCTCACTAGGCCGGCGCCGCGTGCTTGCCGCACTTGGCATCTGTGCGCCGAAGAGGCGTACCAGTGGTTGCACGGCTGGGCAGCTCCGGCATGATGCCGGTGGCGATGCCCGACCTTGCGAAGCGTGACCTGGTTTCGATCGAAGACCTCAGCACGGCTGAGATCCTCGAGCTGTTCCATCATGCCGACGAGTTCCGTGCCAACCTCGGCGATTGGTCCGACCTGTGCCGAGGCGCCATCATGGCCACGCTCTTTTTCGAGCCGAGCACCCGCACCCGCTTGTCCTTCGAGTCGGCGATGCTCCGACTCGGTGGTGGGGTGATCACGGCAGCGGACGAGAAGAACACCAGCCGCAGCAAAGGGGAATCGCTCGCCGACACCGTGCGAGTCGTCGGTGGGAGCTACGCAGACATCCTAGTCGTCCGGCACCCAGAGGACGGCGCGGCGCGTGTGGCAGCTCGTTATGCGCGCGTGCCCGTGGTGAACGGCGGGGATGGTGCGCACGAGCACCCGACCCAGACGCTCTGCGATCTCTACACGCTGTGGAAAGAGAAAGGGCGGCTGGAAGGGCTCGAAGTGGTGTTGTGCGGGGATCTGCGCTACTCGCGTACGATCCACTCGTTCTGCTACGCGTTGGCGCGCTTCGGTGCCAACATCGTCACCATGCCGTATCCGGGCTTCGAGTTGCCCGACTACGTCCTGCACCGCCTCCGTCGCAACTTTGGTGTGCAGACCGCGGCTGCTTCGGTCGCCGATCTGCCAGGCATCGCTGGCAGCAGCAACGCCGCGGCCTACCTGACGGCGAGCACCCCGCATCAGTTGGCGCTGTTCACCAACCTGACCAACGTGGAGGTGAACCGCATCGACGCGATCTACATGACCCGTGCCCAGCGCGAGCGGCACAGCGGAGAGTCCACGGCGAACTACCCGCGTCTGTCGCGCACCACGCTGGACGCCGCTGCAGCCAAGGATGCGCGGATCATGCATCCTCTGCCGAGAGTGGACGAGATCGACTACGACATCGACGACGACCCTCGGTCGATCTACTTTCGGCAAGCGGAGCTCGGTGTGCCGATGCGCATGGCGCTGATGGCGTTCTTGCTCGGCCGCATCCAGCTGCGAGCAGCTCGACCTGCCGCACTCAGCACCAGCCCGGGCATCGTCGCGGGTGCAGGGTTGCGCTGTCGCAACGAGCGGTGCATCACCAACAACGAAGGAGTGCGCTACTTGGTGCGCGACTTCCGCCTGTGCGAGAGCGAAACTCCGCCGGTGCTGGCGTGCGCCTATTGTGAGCGCGAGGTGGAGGCCAGGTTCGTGGGTGATGCCGCCAGCCGTTCCTTCCATCGGTACAGCGCCGCGGAAGCGCGGCAGGTTCGAGGCGAACAGCGGGTGTACTTCGAATCCGAGGCGCAAGCTCTGGCCGCAGGCTTCTCGCCGGGCGTCGAGGGGGCGTGAGCGGAGGCTTGGCATCGTCCAGGCGCCGGCGGAGTGGCCTGGCGGGCAGGTTGGGCTTTGCGCCTGCGCGCAGGCAACTGAGCGGAAGCGCGCAGTTCGGCGGTTGGCGAGTTCCCGCCCCGAATCAGGCCGCTTCGGTGCGCTGCTGCAACACTCTTGGCGACAACGTCTTGGATTCTCTTGCGCGCCGCCGTCTGGATGGCATGATGTTTGTTGCTACTGGCTCGGTTCGCTCGGGTTGCCGTTCGGCAGGCCGAGGGTGCCGGCCGGTCCAGGTTGGTCCGGCATCTTTCGGTGCGATGGTGCTGGCTGGCGATCCTCGGGTTCTGCCCTCGGATTCTGCCGGCTGGCCTCTCGCTCCGGGCTTGGTGTGCTCCCGTTTTGCCCTGTCCCCATGGTCACCCGCTCAGTGGCGCACCGCAGCCACTGCAACTCTCCTCTACACATGAATCGACTCTTGCGCGGAGCTAGTTCGCTGCCAGTCTCCGACCGGTGGTTGCAGGCCCTTCGACTGCCGGTTGCTCTGGCTGCAACCCTTTGGGTCGCGGCTTGTGGCGGTGGCGGTGGCGGCACTGGCAACGTCGGCCCTGGCTCGGGGCAGCCCAGGTTGCTGCGCGTGGAGTTCGGCCGGGTCGTGGACGTGTACGGCTACCAGGCGGCACCCGAAGGCGGTGTGGTCCGGGCGCTCTATCGCCGCGACGTTTTGATCGGTTCGAACATCGTCGACGAGCGGGGGCCGAACGAGAACAAGCCGGACGAGGAAGTCGTGTACGACTTCGTCGGATCGGATCCGGACACGCTGCAGCCACGCCTCTTCATTCCGCGCCTCATCGAGAGCCCGGCGTTCACCTCGGCGTTCACCGCGCTGGATGCTCAGGTTCGGGAAGTGGCGCCGATGCGCGCCGGCACAGCTGGTCCCGGCCGCCCCTTCTCCGTGGTGCCGCGCAACGCGGCCGTGCGCCTGACCTTCTCGGCCCCGCTGGGGGTCGACGACGGCTTCTTCGTGCAACGCAACGAGCAGGGCTTGGTCACCGGACTGCGCAACACCGAAGCCGTCCAGCTGCTCCGCATCACGGGCAACCCGGAGCTGCCGGGCGGGCTTGCGCCGCTGCCGGTGCGCATCGTCGTCGGCGAGCGTCAGCTCCTGCTGGATCCCGTGCTGCTTGGCACGGAAGGCCAACAGTACCAGGCGCGCAACACCGCTTCTGGGTTGCCCGAGTCGGCGGACCAGTCCAGCGCCAGCATCCGAGTTGCCCTGGCCATGGAGGGTCCGCTGGCCATCCCATCTCTGCGGGAGACCAACGGGCTCACCGGGATGAACAACAGCATGCGGAAGTCGGTCATCCGCGACTTCCGTGCCGGCAACAGCGGCGACGACTCAGCCGACATGGCGCGTGGCTTCGTCCGCGACCCGCTGCCCTTGCGCCTGATCGGCGAGATGGTGATGTACTTGGAGCGAGTCGAGCGCATCAACGACTTCACCCAGGAAGTGACGATCTACAAGAACGGCATCGACCAGGAAGTCGACGTTGGCGACGTTTTGCGCTTCGTCAACGACTCTTCGGGGATCCCGTTCGGTGCGGCGGAGGTGGTGGTCGATCCTGAGGACGATCGCGGCCAGCCCTCGGTCCAGCACGTTCGCGTGCGGATCCGGTCGATCCCGGGGCTCGAAGCGATCGACCCGCGCAATTTGCCGGGGTATCCGGCCGCAGTAGGGGAACGCGAGCCCTGGTTGGTGCAGAACGCGCCCAAGGCCGTGCTGGTCGCCGAATTCACGGCTGGCAGCGTGGAGACCGGCGGGGACAATCCGCGCTACTTCCTGAGCTTCATCCCAACCCCACTGCCACTGAGCACCGGTGTGCCCAGTCCCCCAGGCACCAACGTGTCGCCGTTCGCGGGGGCCGTGGTGCGGTTCACCAAGCCTGTGGACATGTCGACGGTGTTGTCTGCCGACACGCTGTTCTTCGGCATGCGGGACTTGGTGAGTGAGGAGGCCCAGCAGGCATTCATCAACAGCCGACCCAACAGCCAGGGTGGGCAGGGCATGGAGCCGGCGGCTTTCAACTCGGACAAGTATCGGACGCCGTTCCTGGTCGCCGCGAAGGTCTATGACGAGGATGGATCGCAGACCTCGTTGCGTCTGCAGCCCACCAGCGGCTTCTATCTCGACAGCACCATGCGCTCGCCGCCCGTGGGAGCCGACTTCTCGTACTTCCTGCACCTGATCGCCGAGTCGCCTCAAGGTGGTATTCGCGACTTGTCGGGCAACCGGCTGGATCTGCAGGGCGCGAGCGCCGAGCGCAGCAACTACGTCGTCATCGACTTCACCCTCGACACCCGTTCGAACGGCTCGGTGCCGTTCTTCGAAGACAACCGAGTGGTGTCGATCGTGCGCCGATTCGCCGCACGGGACGAGGACGAGAATCCCTCGTTGTTCTTGGGCAACGAGATCCAGGCTCCTGGTGCCCCTGCGCTGGCCACCGCCTACCCGCTCGAAGACATCGCCGGCGCGGTCGTCTATCTTGGTGGCAAGATTCAGGCGCGCCCCACCACGCGAATCCGGCAGATCGGCGACAACCAGAATCAGGCCCCGGTCGCGGCCCAGAATTCGATCCTCGCCTGGTGCCCGCCGACGGTCTCCAACGAGCCACAGGTTTCGAACAACTCGTCGAACGCCCCGTTCGGCCAGGGCATCCAGAACCCACTCAATCCCTATGGTTGCCGTTTGCAGACCGTTTGGCGCGAAGTCGATCTGAGCCTGTCGCGCACCGACGCCTATGACTTCAACCTGGACGTGGAGCAGATGTACTGGGCGCCCTTCACCGGCACGACACTGATCTACGACGAGTTCGACCGCGTGAGCATGTTCCTCGGCCACTCGGAGTACCGGCCCTTGCCGTGCATCGGTCAGTTCAGCGCGATGCCGTCGTTGTCCGACTCCGGTCTGCGCAGTCAGTTCCAGCGCAACTTCGTTTGGAATCCTGCGCCCCTGACGACTTCGGCCACTGGTCCGATCGAGACCCAGCCGGCTCCGCATCCGGCTTACGTGGACGTGCCCATGGTCATCGATCCTGCGACCGTGGTCTATGAGCCGAACAACATCAATCGGTTCTTGCCCTTGCCCCGGTTCCGCAAGCCCTACTTCGTGTTCCGGGACGAGACCGTGTACGAGCAGGGTGGCGATGCCGGTTCCGGCGTCGACACGGGCACCGGTTCGAGCTACACGCCGTACCTGGTTTCTCCTTGGAATCACGGTTTGGGACGCCGTTGGTTCCCCGGCGAAGGCAATGCCCCAGCCTTTGCGAGCTCGTTCTGGAACGACTGCCGCAACTTCCAGCTCACCACGTCTTCTTCCCAGGAATTCAGCACCGGTGGTCTGATGGGCAGCATCGCGTTGCCGTTGATCGCCGACTTCTGGACCTACTGCGACTCCCCGCAGCTGCCGGAAGGAAATGGCTACGTGGCCCTGGGCACCAACGGCTGGCAGGTCTCGCTGACTGTCCAGTCCAGCCCGCAGCCGAACTTCCGCACGTTCTCGGCGGGTCGCCCGCCTTTGCCGACCCAGCCCAACCCCATTTGCGTGGGGCCCAGCAGCAATGCTTGGGGTGTTGCTGCGGGTGGCTACACCTACCCCGCGGGGGGCGCGACCCCTCCTTCCGACAACTCGTTCTATTGGATCATGGTCGACTTCCTGCGTCGGCAGACCGTGATCACCAACGGCTTCGTGGACCTCAACAATCCACACCGTGTCCCGGAGGGGTTCTCCGACACCCGCCTCGGGCCGTACTTCCTCTCTGGAGGCAACAGCACTCGTCCGGCCGACATCAGCCCGGTGTTCGGCTACGAGATGGAGCCGCCCCTGTCCAGTTTGCCAGGGGGCAGCTCGGTCGTTCCGCAGTTCCGCGCGGCCGGCCCCGTGGATGGCAGTCCTTGGTACTGGGACCGTTGGGTCAGCGCGGCGACGCCGCTCTATCCGGCGGCTCAAACCAATCCTCCTGGACCCTACACTCCGCTTGGTTCGCCTGCGCAGCGGCAAGCCCTCAGGCCCACTGCGGACAATTTCCCCTTGGATCCGTTCAAGGCGACGGATGCCCACATTCGCAAGTGGGACAACCGAGCCGTGCCGGGCGGTACGCAGGCTCGGAACTGGTGGACTTACTTCTACAACCGGACGGTCACCCGGTATGTCCAGGACCCGAACCAGCTGTTCTCGCCAGCATTCACTGCTGCCTACGCTGGGCCCAACGAGTCCTTCACTCCGCGTGACATTCGCTATCTGAACTGGCGGTTCGTCATCGCCAACGATGTCGAGGCAAGTCCTCCGGTGGTGCCGACCATCGAGACCTTCTCTCTGACCTACCGATTCCAACGCGTGTTCTGAAGGCAGGTTCCTCGGCAAACTCTGGCACTCGCTGTCGCCAGCGAGTAGCCGTCGTGGTAGTCTGCGACCCTGCTTTGCTGCCCTGGTGCGAAGCCAGGCGCCCTCTCCCCTCTGCCCCGTCCTGCTTCCGGCCCTCTCCCAGCCATGACTCGAAGCCTGCAGGGACCTTGCGTCCTTTCCTCGGTGCTCCTCGGCCTGCTCGTCTCCTGCTCGGGGGGGGGCGGCGAGGATGGTCCTCCGGGTAGCTCCGGTCGCCTCACGGTTCTGCAGACCGACCCGGTCAGCAACGGTCGTCTGTTCTTGAACGACCCGGTCCAGATCGACTTCAGCAAGCCGGTCGACTTGGCTTCGGCCAGTCTGAACACGGTCAGCTTCGTGGTGTTCGACCAGCTCGGGCAACCCCTGGCGGAGCAAGTCGCTGGCGATTTTTCGCTGGTAGCCAGTCCTGGTGACGTGGAGGTGGGGCGTCGTCTGCGGTTCGTGCCCCGCTTCCCGACCAACTCGACCTTCGACAACGGTGGGTTTCGCCCTGGGCGAACCTACTTGGTGCAGTTGGTCGGCGGCAGCCGACTGAACGGCACGGTGCTGCGCGCTACGGATGGTCAGTCCTTGTCGCAGGCCGTGAGCTTCCGCTTCTCCACCGCGGATGGCGTTTCCTCCGCCCAGTTGTTCCGCAACTCGACGGTGGGTGGGCCTCGCCGCGTGGGCCTCGACTTCTCTCCTGCCAACGACGGTTCTGGGATCGTCCTGAACAAGCTTGGACAACAGCCTCTGGAGATCAGGCTGCACTTCGACCAAGCCTTGAATCCGAGCACGACCAATGTGCCCACGGCTCTCGACACCGATCCGCTCGTGCGCTCGGTGGGCTCCCGTGGCCGGATCTTCCTGGAGTACGACGATCCGGTGTTTGGCACGGACACATGGATTCCGGCCGACGTGGAACTGGAGCGCAATACGCTCAGCGGTTCCACCGTGGTCCTGCGGCCAGTCGGTGTGTTGCCCAACAATGCCACGATTCGCGTTGTGGTCGAGAGCAGCCTCGAGGACATCTCGGGTGAGTCGAATCTGGGCAATGCCGCCTACGAGCGCTACTTCGGCACGTTCACCACGCGGCGGGCCTACGAGCAGCAATTCGATGCCGTCGTCGACGAGTTCCTCGATGCCCGCAACCTCGACTTGAACGCCGCTTTTGCCGAGCCGATCGCTGAGGTCGGCCCCGGTTACGTGCGGGCGAGCTTGAACTTCGAGGGTGGTCCTACCAACCTGGACTTCGAGCCGCAACAGCAGCAGGTGGTGCTGAACACCAACTTCACCCAGGTCACGCCCAAGGTCGGGGCTCCTTTCAACGTGACGGGCGGCGTCTTCAACTTCCGGAACGTCCAGATCAACAGTGGGATCACGGTTCGAGGCCAGGGCACCAACCCGATGGTGTGGCTGGTCAGCGGCCGATTCGAAGTGGCGGGCACGCTCTCCGTCCGCGGTGGAGATGGTGTCAGGGTGACCACCACTGCTGCCGCCGACGTCGCCAAGACTGGCGGTGCCGGTGTTTGCGGTGGCGGCAACGGCGGTGCTGGCTCCCCGCAAACTAGGCAGAGGAGCAGTGCTGGCGCGACCGGTAATGGCCCCCTGCAGCAGGCTTTGCGTGGTGGTGGTGGTGGCGTGCTTTCGTGCTTCAGCACCTGCATGAGAGGTTCAGGCGGTGGTGGTGGTTCCTTGGCGACCCAGGGCGACCCCAATTTCCTGAGCAAGACGGTTCCTGCCGGCGCAGCCAACCCGGTCAACGTGTTTCCGATTTTCGGCCAGCAGGCAGGCACTGGCGGTCTCGGATGCTCTGGCGTTGGCGGTGCTGGTACTCGTCAGCTCCCCGGTGGCATTCCGGGGCCGATCGTGTTCTCGGACGCGCGTCAGGACAACAACTTCTGGGGCAGCGGCGTGAATTTCCGCACTGGCTTGCGCATCCAAGGCGAGTTGGCTGCCCCCCTTGGCGGCGGCGGCGGCGGTGGCGGCGGCGACCTGTCCTACAACAGCAGCAGCAACAACTGCAACCTGGACGATTCGAACTTCCGTAGCGATGCTGCCGGCGGCGGCGGTGGTGGCGGTGGTGGTGTTTTGATCGTCAAGGCGCTTGGCGACATCGTCATTCGCGAAACTGGCCGAATCATTGCTGATGGTGGTTCGGGTGGCTGTGGTGAAGTGGGTAGCGGGGCGGTCGGTGTCCGCGGTGGCGGTGGCGGCGGCGGGGCTGGTGGCATGGTGGTCTTGATGTCGGCAACGCGCATCGAGATCCACGCCCACGGTGGCAACAGCACGGTGTCGCCCTTCAGCCGTGTCGACACGTATGCCCAGCGCGACTACGACTTCGCCATTTCCGCGGACGGCGGTGTCTGCGTGACGGCTTCGACCACGAACCCGCAGGTGCTGGCCAAGTATCCGGCGGGACGTGGCCAGGCCACGGTCCTGCCCGCGACCTACGACTCTGCCCCGCTTGGTGGATTCGGCGGCATGGGCATCGTGCAGTTGATGGCCCCTCCGGGCAACAACAGCGACGGGACCAATACCGTTCTCGACGACAACATTCGGGTCATGCGGCTCGGCGTCGAGGCTCCACCTCTGCTCAAGCGGCAGCTCTTGGCTTGGCGCGGTTATCCCAATGCGGCTGGTGATCTGGTTGGCGACGATGGTTTGCCGACCAGCATCGGCGACAACGAGGGCGACATTCGGCCCGCGCCGATTCTGCTGCCCGCTCCGTTCGGTGCCAAGAGTCGCATTCGCACCAAGTGGATCGACACCGGGGCCAGTGTGCGCCGTGGTCTTCTGGCGGACGATGGTCTGGCGAGAGGCGTGGTGGAGCAGGCCGGAGCCGTGCGGGGACCTCTCTACGAATTCGCCGCAACGGCAACTTCTGGCTTCGCAGCTGGCTACTTGACCTACGATCCTTCGGCCGGCGAATCGGTTCGGGTGACGTATCCTGCGGTCGGCGCCCCTGCCGCCATTGTGGCTCGGGATCCGAACGCCACGTTCCTTGGCCAGCCCGCGTACCGGGTGCAGATTGGCGTGGGCACGTTGGGTGACGTGGTGGATCGTTACGCCGGCTACCATGCCGAGCTGCGCGACGGTGGGGGGGCTCCGGTCCGTTCGTTCCGGATCCTCTCTCACTCGGATCGAGTCTTGGTCTTGTCGCCCGATGCCGGTCCGCTGCCTACCGCAGCCGAGGCCGTCGACGTGCAGTTGCGAGCCAAATTCGTTGGCGTTACGACCAACGGCATCGAGGGCCTCGGGCCGTCGTACTCCGGGAGTGTTGGAGGAGCTCGCGTGCCCAATGCGAACCTGCGACTGGGCTTCGCCTTCCATCGCAATCCGGCCAACTCCTCGGCTCCCCGGCTGCCTTCGACCGAGGGCACCTACCTCTATGATCTCAGCGACCCAGTCGTTCAGGAGAGCATCCGGCAGTTGGGCGCTGCGTTCGTGCAAGTCGACATCCTGTTCGACTGCGCATTCCGCAGCGTGTCGGGCGATGTGCCTACCAGTTTGAGTCCGACCACGCCCAGGCCGAAGCTCGAGTTCCTGACCATTCCCTTCCGCTTCTGAACCCATCGTGACGAGCGCCAACTGCACTGCCTTCTCGAACTGGCATCTCGGCTCCCGGCGAGCCTCGGTTGGCGCTGCATCGTCCTCTACCCAATCTCACTGAGTGTGCCCGGGAATCCTTGGTTCTCGGTTGCTCGCAACAGACCCCTGCTGCCACCTGCTCTCCAGGCCCTCCCATGATCGTTGTCAATCGTCCGTCCAGACTCGCGGGTTTCGGTCTCCCGGGATTTGCTGCTCTCGCCGCGCCGGTGCTCATGGCATCGCTGCTCCTTGTGCTGTCGGGCTGCGGCAACGGCTCGGCTGCCAAAGACGCTTCCGGAGGTGGAGGCAAGGTCGAGCTGGTTTCGATCGACTTGGGGCGCTTGGTGGACGTCTATGCCTACCAGCGGATCGATCCGGCGGTTGGCGACCGTCGCCTGCGGACCAACCGAAACCTGGTCAAGGTGGCTTCCAACGTGGTCGTGAATCCACGTCTCGGCAGCGATGCTCTGTTCGACGCCGTGGGCGCTGAGGTACCCACTGCCACCTACGAGTTCCGTCCGTTCGATTCTTCGATCGGGCACGAAGAGCTCGTGATTCTCTGGGACAATCGTCCTGGTCCAGAGTCCGCCCGATTCCAAGACGCACTGGCGGCGGCGCAGAATGGCCTGACCAATCTGGCTCCGGCGTTTCGTGGGCAGAACGTGGTGCTGCGCCCCATTCCGATCGTGCCTCGGAATGCTGCCTTGCGCATGCAGTTCAGTGGTCCGATCAATGCCACGGAAGAGTTGCTCCGCAACAACCCGTCGGTCGTACAGTTGCTGGAGTTCAAGGGCGATCCCGCGGTGGTCTCGCCAGCGGATGCCTTCCGCATCCTGCCTTGTCGGGTCATCCCGCAGGGCGATCGCATCGTGGTCGACACCACGATCCTGGGTGGGGAAGGTGCGGGTGGCCTGCGCTCGAGCGGTTTGCCGGCATCGGATGACAATGTGACGGCAAACATTCGTTTGGCGATCCCGACTCGAGGTTCTGCGATTTCGTCGGTCTTCGTTCAGGCGGATGGTATTCCCGATCTCAACGGCGTGGACAGCACCGGCCGCGCCTCCATCATTCGTGACTTCCGTTCCGGCAATTTGCTGGATGGAGTGGCTGGGCGACTCCCAGAGGACGAAGCCCCGATGGTGATCGGGAGCTTCAGCATGGGTATCACCGCCATCAACCCGGTTACCCGGGAATTGACACTGGCCAAACGCGGCAGTTTGGTGCCGGTGCGTGGCCGGTACCCGTTCGTCGATGGACCGCTTGGCACGGGAGGCGTTCCGATGGGGCCGCTGGCTGCGCCGATTGCAACCCCATTGCGTTCCGGAGACATCCTGACGCAGTCCAGGCTGGTCGAGATGCCCGACGGCAGCTTCGAGACGGTCACCTTGCGCGCGGAGATCTTGCAGAATTTGGCGATTGGTACTGAGTTCGGTGGTTCCCTGCCGCTGGGCCGGTCGGGAAGCTCGAATCCGAGTGAGATCCAAGGGCAACACTTGCCCACTGTGACGGTCAAGGTCGCTTCGCTCGAGGCTGGAACCGATTCTCTGGGACGCAGCTACTCCTTCGAGGCCCTCGGCACGTCCAGCGGTAGGGACTGCATCCTCCGCGCCTATTATTACAATTCGATTCCCTACACTGGATCCAACCAGGTGATGGGGGATCGCGATTGGCGCAAACTGTTCCTGCGGGTCGACCCGCAGCCGTTGCCCGATCCGGGCTCGACTGCGATCACGGGAGTGAATCCGATCGGCTCGTTCGGTGTGGAGTTCAGCAAGCCGATGGACCTGGATCAGGTGGATCCGACCGCGAGTTTGGTGCTGACCAACACCCATGCGCCGTTGGTCCCCGAGAATCCGGGTCCCGGCGAAGAACGCTTCTCCGATCAGATGGGTGACGCCAAGAAGGCGACCACGCGGGTGGTTTCCACGCGCCTCTCTGACTTGAACGGCGACGGTACCATCCTACGGCTGCAAGCGCCCTATGGCCTTTACCATGCCAACGGCTCGACCGAGACCTATGCTTTCCACGTGATGCTGGGGGCGTCGGGAGTCACCGACTTGGCGGGTAATCCCGTGCGTGTCTACGACAGCCCAACCGCGCCACTCGAGGCTTGGTCGGTGAATCTGCTGATGAACGCAACGGCGAGCACCAACATGATCGGCTACCACACGTTCATGTTCACGGATGCCGACGAAGACGGCACTCTTCCGGGTTCGATCGACATCTTTGGTCAGTTCCGACTGCAGGGTGGCCGGTTGTTCGGTGCGGCTGGTGTCCGCTTTGCCCGTACGGCGGACAGTCAGAATCTCGGCGGTATCAATCGCATCAACCGCGGCGAGTGCTGGGACACCGCCAACAGCGTCTTGGTCGTGCCGACGGCCAACGCCCCTGCCCCAACCGATGAGAATGGTGCTCCCCATCCGGGCCGCCTCTACTGGCAGCCCAGGATGCTGGATTCCATCGCTCCTCCGGCAGTTCCACAGGTCTACGAGTATTGGCAGCAATTGCCGCAGAAGGTCGGTCGTGTGCTCGAGCCGCACAACCCACGTGGCACGCGCATGCAGATGCGCTACATCGAGGACGACTTCACCCTGGATTATCGCGAGCCAGCTGAGTTCGCAATCGATGTCGAGCAGCTCTACTGGTCGCCCTTCGACGACGAGACGGTGTACTACGATGTGTTCGATCGGTACTCCATGTCGTTGGCGCATTCCGGTAAGCGCCCAGACGTTTTCTTCCGGTTGGTGCAGCCGGCCGGCATGCCGCCGCCCCCGCTCCGTTGCAGCTACGTCTGCACTGCCAACAACAGTGCCCTCTCGACGCTCTTCTCGGAGAACGTTCTGGAAGGGACCTCTGCGGTCTCGGTTTTCGAGGACAAGATCTACCGGATCAACCCGAACGAGGCTTTCCGTTCGCCGCTGGGCATCAAGTACGTGCCATTCCCGCGCTTCGACCGCAGCTACACGTGGCGGGATTCGCGTCTGGTGACTCGGGATGCGGCTGGTGCCATTCTCGGTCTCGGCGGAGCGCAGTCGCCGAGCACGGCCCAGCCCAACACCAACTCGGACTGGACCGCCCACATCGATTCCCCTTGGGTCCCCAGTGCTGCACCCGCTCCGTTCCTGAACGCAGGTTTCAGCACGTGGGTCATGGACGACGCAGACTTCAAGGGCAACATTCAGCGAGACCACGATCCGATTGCTCTGCCTCTGCTGGTGGACTTCAAGGTGTTCCCCGACACCCCGGCCAACAATGGCTTGGCGACCGGCCAGAACGCGTTCCAGGTGGCTCTGGTTGGCCCGCCTTCGTTCGGCTTCCCCGCCACCACGGGTGGCTACTACGATCGCCGGCGTGCCAACATCTGCAACCCCGCAGTGCCGGCTTGGCCCGACGTCCGTGCGCAGGCTTCGGGTGGCGAGGACTTGATCACCGGCAACCCGATCTTCATCGATCCGGCCAACCAGCTGGTGGCACAGCCGAGCACCCTGCGGGACGCTGGGTTGGGCAACGCCACGCGCGCCCTGTTCCAGGCTCCGGCCCGCGACGGCATGCTGAACTGGGCACGCGCGGACTTCGTGCGCAAAGTCTCCACCGCGACCTTCGGCTTCTTCGACACCCTGCAACCGCAGCGTTCGCTGCTGGTGTCGTATGCAGCCTCTGGTGCGGCCTCGGTCACCGCAAGCAATGGGTTCCCAGACTTGGCTGCGGTGGACCCGAACCTGCGCATTTCGGACATCGTCGTGCAGATGGATCCGCCTTCGACTCGGCAGCCAGCCGGAACCGGCGTGGTCGTCGAGCTGCGGGGAGCCGAGTCCTTTGCCAACGCGGCTGAACTGTACAATCCTGACTTCAATCAGGCGGGGCAGACTCCCAACGATGGCTACAACACTCGTGGGAACCTGCTGAACCCGAACTACGCATGCGAAGCCTACCGCTATTCGCAGCCAACGTTCGGGGCCGGCTTCGACACGCCGCGAGTGGCTGCCACGGGCTTGACCCGGTACGTCGGAGACGACCAGATCCAACTGATCCGTGATCCCGCGACCCAGTTGCTGCCGCGCTACTTGAACCTGCGGCTGAATCTGACCAACAACGTTGGGGTGACGCCGCCGCTGTCGCCGTCTCTCCGCAGCCTGAGCATCGTCTACCGGCTCCGCGCGCCGTGATGCGTGCGCGTGGGCCGGTTGCGGTCCTTGCCACCAGTCTTGGTTCCTTCTGCCTAGGCTGTGTTTGCGGTGTGGGGAGCTGCCGTCTGGCTGGACTGCCTTCAGGCAATTGTCGATTCTAGGGAGTTGCTGGCCGTTTGGCGGGTTCTGACCGCTGAGGCACTTGGTCCCTGTTCGTCATGAGTAGACTTCCTGCAGCTCTGCTCGTCTCGGCCTTGGTGCTCTCCGCATGCAGTCCTGATGCCGAGCAGCCGGAGCCGTTTCGTGTGGTCAGGGTTGCTCCCGAGGATGCGGCTGCTGCGGTTCTTGCGCTCAACGATTCCATCACGGTTTGTTTCTCGGCAGACCTGGCGCCGACGAGCGTGACCGAGGAGTCCTGTGCTGTTCTAGACGAAGCTGGACTGCGTGTATCAGGTGGGTTGCGGGTACGTGGACGGCATCTCACGTTCTCGCCTCGCGTTCCGTTGGCTCCCGACTTGTCGGATGGCTCCTTTCTTCCAGGGCATCGTTACCAGATGGTGCTGGCCGGCCTGCCGCGGCCGGACGGAATTCGGGCTGTGGACGGCCGCCGACTCTCGTGCGGGGTCGTACTGGATTTCACGACTGCTGCGCCCGGCCACCCGCAGCACGCTGTGCTCCGAAGCCCGTTGCCGGGTATGCCGTTCTTGCCCGTAGACCCCGCTGGGCCCCAACAGTTGGCCGTGGATCGTCCGCTTCTGCAGGTCCGATTCACGGCTCCCGTGGCACCATGGTCGGTCCAAACTGGTGCCGTCCAGATTCGCCGCTACGGCAACCCGGTTGAGGTGCTGATGCCTCGGGGAGTTCGGTTGGTCCGTGCTGCGCGAGACGAACTGGAAGGGGCGCTGCTGGAGGTCGACCTGGGCGGCGTTCTCATGGACATCTCGGGTCGGCGGGTGCGCCCCTTGCAGGTAGGCGACCTCTTGTCGTTGTCGCTGTCGCAAGGCACCGCCGCGCTCCGGGATTATGGCGGAGTGCCGGTCCTGCCTGCTGGGGAGCCCTGCTGGCATGTGATCCCGGGGGCTGCAGTCGCGCGTATGCAATGGCCTGGGATCCCGGATGCAGGCCTTGCAGGTGCCGCCACCCAACCGGGTTTCGAAGTGTACGCTGGCGCAGTGATGCCGCGTGCGCGGCTCGAAACTGGAACGGGTCGGCACGGTTCGTTCGTTCCGCAGGTCGACACCTCGATCGCATCGATGCAGCCCTTCGATCGGGGGGACCGTGTCGAGGTGCGCAGCGACGAGGGGCGGTTCGAGTTCCTGGGGATCGAGATTCCAGCCGGGGTGGTGGTCACCGTCGATGCGACCCGCGGCCCGGTGCGGTTGCTGGCTGTAGGTGGTGTTCGGATCGCCGGGACTCTGCGGATTCTCGCGCGGGCGCTGCCTTTGCGGCTGCTCCGACCTGGCGCCCCGGTCGAGGCTGCCCTCGAGATGGCTCCCGTGGCCATCGCCGCATCCGGCAGCATCGAGATTGCGGGCCGGATCGAAGTGGTCGACGGGGTGGCTCCTGACGCCACTGCTCTTTGCCTAGCCAGTGCCAGTGGCGTCGATCTCAGTGGTCCGATTCCCTTCCATACGCTACTGGCCGTGGCGGAGGCAGAGGATGTTCCTGCTGTTCCCGCGATCCGGGGAGCTCGTGGCCAGGCCCTGGTGGTTGCGGTTTCGTTCCAACGCGGCGTCCCCGCAGGGGCCAGCTGGACGGCCGTCGCAGAGTCGCCATGGCTGCAAGTGCCGATGGACCTTGGCTCGAGTCGACTCCATCTGGTCGACGCCGCGCCAGGTTGCTCGGTTGGGTGGCAGACGGCGCCGGCGGACCCCCTGCGCCCCAGCATCCCGGACCTGACCAAGGGCCGGCAGAGTGGCATCCGGATCGGCCTGGACGGCGATGCGCTCCCGTTCGTCCCTGGTGAGTGGGTGCGGTTCACGCTGTCTGCAGCCGTGGTCTCCGGCAGTCCCTTGCCCAGTTTGCGCAGCGTCCAGGTCTTCGAACGCTGACAGCGCCAAGCACTGGAATTCGTTCGGCGAGGCCGTATGCTCGTCGGAACCACCGTGGTGGCACAACGTGGGTCAGCACGTTGGGTCGCGACCGTCGGGGTCGCTCCGGTGGGTTCGATCTGGGCAGTGGTTTCGAGGCGTTGCCGATCCAGGCATCGGCACTTGTACGGTCATGTCGACGGCGGTCGTGGTCCAGGCGGGCGCAGCCCTGCTCGGGGCGTGCGTAGGCTCGTTCCTGAACGTCGTCGCGTACCGCTTGCCGCACGAAGACCCTGCGCGACGCAGTTTGGGTGGTCGATCTCGATGCCCTCGCTGCCGGCAGCAGATCGCATGGTACGACAACTTGCCGGTCTTGGGTTGGCTGTTGCGAGGGGGCCGCGCCCGATGCTGTGGCGGAAGGATCGGAATCCGTTACCCGATCGTCGAAGCTGCCACTGCCGCGCTCTATTGGTCTGTCGTTGCCTTTCCACCCAGAGCCCACCTCGCGGGCCAGGACTTTGCCGCGCCGCTCCATGCCACCGGCACCGCTTGGGCGGCGGTGCTGGTCCTGTGGGTGTTCATCGCCCTGCTGGTGGCTGCGGCGCTCATCGATCTCGACACCTACCTCTTGTTGGATGTGCTGACCAAGCCCGGCATGGCGATCGGGCTTGCCGCCGGCCTATGGCCAGGGGTTGCTGGGCGACTCGCGGGCGACCCCTCGGTGCCGCCGAATCTGGACTCTCTGCTGGCGAGTGTGTTGGGCCTGTTGGTGGGCGGGGGCGTGGTTTGGCTGGTCCGGGTGGCTGGATCCAGGGTGTTCCGCAAGGAGGCCATGGGATTCGGCGACGTGAAGTATCTGGCCATGATCGGCGCGTTTCTCGGGTGGCAGGAAGCTCTGCTGACCCTGTTCTTGGCCTGCATATGCGGTGCAGCCTTGGGCGCCGTCGGGCTGTGTTTCGGTGGCTCCGCCCGCATCCCCTTCGGGCCATACCTTGCAGTCGGTGCACTTGCCGCAATGTTCGTGCGCGAGCCCACGCTCGAGTTTCTGTTCGTCACGTGGCCGGAGTGGCAGAGGGGCTCTTCGTCGGCTCCCTGGCTGCTGTCGGCCGCAGCAGTCTTGTCCTTGTTGGCCCTGTTCGTCGTGATCCGCAAAGGAAGGCGCGCAGGGTGATTCGTTTCTTGTCCTTGGGAGGTTCCATGTCGTTCCGCAATTCTCTGTTCGTTCTCGCGGCTCTCGGCCTGTCGCTGCTGACGAGCTGCACCACTCGCTACCAGGATCTGTTGCGCGAGCGCGACGATCAGCTGCGTGCCCAGACCGCGCGCGCCAACTCGCTCGAAGAGGAGCTGCAGCGCCGCCAGGCCATGCCGGTCGAGGCGACCACGGCGCCGAAGTCGGAGGATGCCAACAACGAGGTCACTGCCCTGCAGAGCCAGGTCGGGCCCAACGCGAGCGTCTACATTCGCAACAACCTCCTGAGCATCGGCGTCAACGATTCGGTGACGTTCGACTCGGGCAGTGCGGCTCTGAAGGAGTCTGCCCACCGTGTGTTGCAGAACATCGCAGCCGTGATGAAGAACCAGTACGCCGGCCACCGCTTCTACATCGCTGGCCACACCGACAACGATCCGATCAGCAAGTCGAAGGACAAGTTCCGCAGCAACCGGCACCTGTCCACCGAGCGAGCCGACGCGGTGTGCCGCTACCTGGTCTCACAGGGCGTCCCTGAGTCTTCGGTGGTGGTCGTCGGCTACGGCCAGTACGATCCGCTGTCTGGCAGCAAGGCGCAGAATCGGCGTGTCGAAGTCGGCATTGGCGAGAAGATCCGCCGCTGACAGGTTGCCGAGGGCCTGGAGATCGCTGCGAGTCGGGGTGCATCTCTGGTCCTCGAGGCCCTGGCGGGCTGGGGCCGTCCCGAGTTGGGGGGCGCTTGTCGAAACCACCCGTTCCAGCGAATCGCCAGGTGTTCGAGCGGCTGACCTTCCCTTCCTGGTGCGTAAGCCTGCAGGGGGTGGAACAACTGCGTAGTGAGGTGTTCTTCCGTCCGTTGGGAGTGTCCGTTACAAGCAACGTGGTCCCAGGCTCCGCGGTTTCACACCGGTCGTTCCGGGGGCTGCAGAGCCAGGATTCCCTCGCCGCCCGGATCGCCGGGCGCAACCGCTACGGAGTCTCGGATGGCACACGCTACGGCAGACTTGCGCAACGTCGCCCTGGTCGGGCACGGACACTCGGGCAAGACGGCACTGGTGGACGCGATTGCGCTCCACACCAAGCTCACCAACCGGCTCGGTAGTGCCGCAGACGGCACCAGCATCAGCAACACCGAGCCGGAGGAGCGGGACCGCAAGCAGACCCTGTCCTTGCACGTGTTCCGGATTCCGTTGGGTGCGCAGCGGCTCAACTTGATCGACACGCCAGGGCATCCCGATTTTGCCGCCGAGGCGATCCACGCCATGGCCGCGGTGGAGACCGTGTGTCTGTGCCTCAATGCCACGGCGCCGATTTCCTTCCACGCCAAGCAGCTCTGGCGCAGCGCCGGTGAGTTGGGCGTCGGCCGCGCCATCATCATCACGCACCTGGACCAGGAGAACACCAGCTTCCAGCGGTGGATCGACGATCTGCGTCAGGTGTTCGGCCACGCGGTTGCGCCGGTGACCTACCCGAATGCCACTGGCGCCGCTTTCCGTTCGGTGCACGACGTCACCCACGACGAAGGCCCGGATGCGCCGAAGTACCACGACATGATCGAGGAAGACGAGGCCGAGGTCGACGACACCCTGATGGAGCACTACCTCGAGTCCGGGCATCTGGGGAAGGACGAGTTCGAGCAGAATCTCGAGCGCGCGGTGGCACGGGGCAAACTCGTGCCGGTGTTCGCGGTGTGTCCGAACCGAGGACTTGGTCTGGAGCAGTTGCTGGAGTTCATGCAGAGGCACTTTCCGTCGCCGGTTTGCTTTGGGGCCAGGGGCGGAGCGGTGCCCGGTGCAACGGCGCTTGGACAGACGAAGGAGTCTCGGCCGATGGTGGCCCCTGACCCCGAGGGACCATTTGCCGCTCAGGTGTTCAAGGTTGTTTCGGATCCCTATGTCGGAAAGCTGGCGTTCCTGCGTTGCTTCCGCGGCAAGTTGCAGCGCGAACAGCCGGTGCTCGACGTGCGCAGCGGCAAGTTGGCCAAGGTTGCGCACCTGCTCGACGTGCATGGCAAGGAGACCAAGGAGATTCCGTCGGTGGTTGCTGGAGACGTGTTTGCGGTCAGCAAGATCGACGACTTGGCTCTTGGCGACACCTTGGTCGCAGAAGGATCGGTCTTGGAGTTGCCGCGGCCGAAGCTCCCGCGGCCGACCTTCGCTCGCCACGTCTGGCCCAAAGCGCGTGGGGACGAGCAGAAGATCGGGCACGCACTGGAGAAGCTGTGTGCCGAAGATCCGTCCCTCGAGCATCGACGAGACAAGGAGACTGGTGAGCTCTTGATCACCGGCATGAGCCCGTTGCATCTCGAGGTGCAGTTCCAGCGGCTACACCGTCGGCATCAGGTCGACGTGGAACATGGCCAGCCGACCATTCCGTACCGCGAGACGATCACGGCACGTGCGGAAGGCCACCATCGGCACAAGAAGCAGACGGGGGGGCGTGGTCAGTTCGCTGAGGTCTACCTGCGAGTGGCCCCACGCGAGCATGGAGCTGGGTTCGAATTCGTCGATTCGGTGGTTGGTGGGGCGATTCCGCGCCAATTCATCCCCGAAGTCGAGAAGGGCACCAGGAAGTTTCTGGCGAAGGGGTCGTTGGCCGGCTTTCCGGTCGTCGACGTGCAGGTCGAGGTCCACGACGGGAAGTTCCACGATGTCGACAGCGATCAGCTGAGTTTTCAGATCGCCGGCGAGCGGGCATTCCACGACGGGTACCACAAGGCTCGCCCGATCCTGCTCGAGCCGATCATGAGTGTGGAGATCCGCGTGCCCGAGCGCTGCACCGGAGATGTCGCGGGCAATCTGTCCAGCCTCCGTGGCCGGCTGTCTGGGATGGAAGCTCAGGACGGCGTTCAGATGATCACGGCACAGTGTCCGTTGGCTTCCCTGTTGGATTATTCGACACAGTTGCGGTCGATCACGGCTGGTGAGGGCAGTTTCACCATGGAGTTTGCGCACTACGAGGCGGTGCCGCCGCACCTGCAAGCCGAGATCGTCGCTCGCCGCAAGGCCATCGTCGACCAGCACCACGGCAACCATGGTTGAGTCGGCCGCATTCCTGGTGTCCGGAAGCGCGGTCGGTGTTCGCCCTTCCCGGCACAGCCCGCCACGCTGATCGGCTGAGCACCTCAGGTCGGCAGGCGTCCTTGGGGCCGTGGAGGGCGTGACGAGCACGGGGGCGCGGTGCGGTGCCCAACTTGGTAGGAGAGCGCGTGGGGAGGGGCCCGCGGGGGCCGTGGGCCGCCGAGTTCTCAGCTCAACCACTGCCCCACCCGAAGCCGATAGCTCCCAGGCTCGGTCGCTTGGACCGCGCGCACACCAGGAGCACGCCGATGGTATCGATGGAAGAGCTGCTGAACCTCATGGTCCAGCGCGGAGGTTCGGACCTGCACATCTCGGTCGGTGCACCGCCGAAGATCCGTATCGACGGCAAGTTGGTGGACACCGAGTTCGAACCTCTGATGCCAGAGGCGACCAAGAAGCTGATCTACTCGGTGCTGGGACCGGATCAGGTCGCGAAGTTCGAGAAGAACTTCGAAATCGACCTGTCCTTCGGCGTCACCAATCTCGGGCGATTCCGCACCAATGTTTTCATGCAGCGTGGCTCGGTGGCCGCGGTGCTGCGTGTCATCCCGTTCGAAGTGTTCGACTTCGAGACCATCGGGCTGCCACGCAAGGTCTGCGAGTGGATCTGCAACCTGCCTCGCGGGCTGGTCCTGTGCACGGGCTCAACCGGGTCCGGCAAGTCGACCACGTTGGCATCGATGGTGAACTACATCAACGAGACGCGCCAGAACCACATCGTCACCATCGAAGACCCGATCGAGTTCCTGCATCGCAACAAGTCCTGTCTGGTCAACCAACGGGAAGTAGGGGGGGACACGCATGGATTCGAGAAAGCACTCAAGTCCGTGCTGCGCCAAGATCCTGACATCGTGCTGGTCGGCGAAATGCGCGACCTCGAGACCATCGAGGCGGCGTTGACGTTGGCGGAGACGGGGCACCTCACCTTCGCCACTTTGCACACCAGCGACGTACAGCAGACCGTGAACCGCATCGTCGACGTGTTCCCGGCGCACCAACAACAACAGATTCGCACGATGTTGTCGTTCACGCTGCAGGCCGTTGTGTGCCAGCAACTGGTGCCCCGCATCCATGGCAAGGGCCGCGTGCTCGCCGCCGAGATCATGATCGTCAATCCGGCGATTCGAGCCCTCATCCGTGACAACAAAGCTCACCAGATCATGTCGACGATCCAGACTGGCGGCGCTGCCGGCATGCGCACCATGAACCAGTCGCTGTTCGAGCTGTACCGAAGTGGTCAGATCAGCTACGAGGACGCCTTGGATCACACTTCGGACGAGGGTGACTTCCAAAGGCTGATGGAACGGGCTGCGGGGCCTGCGGCACCGGGTCTGCGCAAACCGAGCGTGCGGTGACATGACCCAATTCGCCAAGAAGCTGCGAGGCATTCTGGAGAAGGCCGGCAAAATCGACGGCCCGACCGGAGAGGCTCTGTTCGCAGAGGCGCAAGCGCAGAAGCGTCCTTTCACGGAGATCCTGGTCAAGAAGGGGGTGATCACCGAGGCGGCCTTGATCGCCCTGATCGCGAAGGCGGCCAACGTGCCGCCGATCGACTTGACCAAACTGACGGTCAACAAAGACGTTCTGGCATCGGTCCCAGAGGACGTGGCCAGGGAGTACTGCATCTTCCCGATCGACCGGATCGGCAACCTGATCACCGTTGCCGTCGCCAACCCGTTCGACGTGCTCAAGCTCGACGACATCCGCATCATCACCAGCTGCCAATTGCGGCTCGTGGTGAGCACCGCCGAGGAGATCGAGAAGATCCGCGCCAAGGGCTACCAACGCGAAACCGAGAGCGTCGACGGGATTCTCGGGTCGTTCGACGACGCCGACGTCGAGCTCAAGGAAGTCGAGGCGGAAGACGAGAACGCAGACCTTTCTGCCATCAGTGACGAGGAGTCGCCGGTCGTCAAGCTGGTGAACAAGATGATCCTCGACGCCTGCAATGCCGGCGCATCGGACATCCACATCGAGCCGTTCGAGAAGAAAGTGATCGTTCGCTATCGCAAGGATGGCTGCCTGAGTGAGGCCATGACCTTGCCGAAGCGGATGCAGAACAACATCACTTCGCGCATCAAGATCATGTCCAAGCTGGACATCGCCGAGAAGCGCAAGCCGCAGGACGGCAAGTTCCAGATGAAGATCGGCAACAAGGCGGTCGACTTTCGGGTGTCGATCTTGCCGGTCGTGTGGGGCGAGAAGACCGTGTTCCGCATTCTCGACTCCAGCAACCTGGCGCTTGACATCAAGTCGCTGGGTTTCGAGCCGCGATCGATGGAGGACTACCTGTGGGCCTGCGCCCAACCTTACGGGATGATTCTGGTCACAGGTCCCACCGGATCGGGAAAGTCGACCACCCTGTACTCGGCGGTTCGTCATATCGCGGCTCCTGACATCAATCTGGTGACCGTCGAAGATCCGGTCGAGTACCAGTTGGAAGGCATCAACCAAGTGCCGGTCAACCCGAAGACTGGTCTGACCTTCAGTGCGGCGCTGCGCTCCATTCTCCGTCAGGACCCAGACGTGGTGCTCCTGGGCGAGATCCGTGACCAGGAGACGCTGGAGATTGCGGTCAAGGCGGCGCTGACCGGACACTTGGTGCTCAGCACGTTGCACACGAACGACGCGCCTTCGACCATCACTCGCATGGTCGACATGGGCATGGACCCGTTCATGGTCGCCAGTTCGTCCCTGCTCATCTGTGCGCAGCGCCTTGGGCGCAAGCTGTGTGTGAACTGCCGCAAGCGTGTGGAAGTGCCCAAGGACGCGCTGTTGCGGCTCGGCTTCCTGGAGGCGGACCTCGAGCAGCCGATGGAGCTCTACGAGCCCGTTGGCTGTCCGCGCTGCAGCAACGGCTACAAGGGGCGCTTCGCGCTGCTGGAGACCATGCGCATGTCCGAGGGCATCAAACGCATGGTCGTCGAGCGTGCGCACATAGCAGACATCAAGAAGCTCGCTCTGGCCGAAGGCATGCTGACCCTTAGACGCTGCGGGCTGATGAACGCAACGCGCGGCAAGACCAGCTTGCAGGAAGTCGAAACCACGACCATGGCCGATTGACCGTGGGCCGTCGAAGAACCCAAGAGATCTGCAAATGTCCACCAAGTTCAAGTTCGAGGCCAAGGATGCGACCGGCAAGGTTGTGCGTGGCTCTGTGGCTGCTGCCAGTCAGGCCGAGGTAGTTGCGGATCTGCGGCGACGCAATCTGACCCCGGTCGACGTTGCCAAGGCCGGTGGCATCGGCAGTCTGTTCGGGGGCGGCAAGGGCAAGCGCAAAGCCACCAAGTCCTCGGTCCAGAAGGGGGAGCTCGAGGTCTTCACGCGCCAGTTGGCGACCATGTTGGGGGCGGGCATTCCCATGTTGGAATCGCTCGAGATCCTCGCCGATCAGGCCGAGTCACCGGGGTTCGGGTTCTGCCTGGGGCGCGTGGTCGAGGACATCCGGGCCGGTTCGGACCTGTCCAAGGCTCTCGAGGCCCATCCCCGGGTGTTCTCCAACATCTACGTCAGCATGATCCGCGCTGGTGAGGTTTCCGGGCAGCTCGACGCGATCCTGCAGCGTTTGGCCGAGTATCTGGAAGCTGCGGCGCATCTGCGTGCCGAGATCAAGTCGGCGATGACCTACCCGGTGATCTCCCTGTTCCTCGTGTTCGGCATCGCAGCGTTCCTGATGATCGGCATCGTGCCCTCGTTCGGGCCGGTGTTCGAGTCCCTCGAAGTCGAGCTGCCCGGTCTCACGGTGTTCATCATGCAGATCGCCTTCTTCATGAAGGACTACTGGTATCTGCTGTTCGGCGGGTTGTTCGGGGGAATCGTGGCGATTCGCTATGCCACCCGCACCCCAAAGGGTGCGTTGATCAAAGACCAGTTGATGCTGCGGGTGCCGGTGTTCGGACCGCTGTTCAAAAAGGTGGCTCTGTCACGCTTCTCCCGGACGTTCTCGACCTTGGTCAAGAGCGGTGTGCCGATCCTCGGCGCCATGGAGATCGTCTCGGCGACCTCTGGCAACTTGGTCATCAGTGGCATCGTCGACGCGGCCCGAGACAGTGTCCGCAACGGTGAGAGTCTCTCGGAACCATTCACGCGGTCGACGATCTTCCCGCCCATGGTGACCAAGATGATGGCCATCGGCGAGCGTTCGGGCGCCTTGGATGCGCTCCTGGAGAAGATCGCAGAATTCTACGATCAGCAGGTCGAGGCGGAGGTCAAGGGTCTGACGTCGATGATCGAGCCGATCATGATCGCGGTCATGGGGGTCATCGTCGGCGGCATCGTGCTGGCGGTGTTCCTGCCGATCTTCAAGCTGCAGGAGAAGCTGGCGGGCGGCTGAAGTCGGTGCTGCGGACGAACGTGCATGTTCCAACAGATGTTCGGGTGGGAATTCTCGTACTGGGGAGCACAGCTGTGAACGAAGCGAAGCGGCGGGTATGGCTCTACGGCTCTGGCTTGGCGATCGTCGGCGGCTTGCTCGGCAGCTGGTGGATGCAGCGCAGCGATGCCGATGCGATCACCTTGTTGTCGAGTGCTGACGTGCAGTTGCGCATGGCCTATGCCATGCCCTTGGCGGATCGGGAGGGTCGCGTGTTGCCTGCGCGAGCCGAGCTGATCGCTGCCGCAGAGCAGAACCTGGCAACGGTCGATCGGATGACTCCGGGCATGGCTTGCACTGCCGAGTTCCGCGGCTTTGCCCACATGCTCCGAGGGGAGTGTGCAGCGGCAGCTGCCGCCTACCGAACGGCCCGCACCTGTGCCGATTGCACCGCCGAGCAGAGGGACGTGCTGGTCTTCAACGAGGCGCGCATGCTGGCCAAGGCTGGTCGCGGCACCGAGGCGTTGGCGGTGTTCGCCGCGAACGCCGAGCCGCTGGACGAACGCTACGGGCCGCAACGGCGGATCGAGGAGATCGGTATTCTCTGCGACCTTGGGCGCAAGGACGAGGCGCAGGCACGGCTCGAGGCGATCTTGAGTGAGTCGTCTCTGGATGCCTTGGCAAGGCTGCAGGGCGCACAGCTGTGCGAACGGATCGGGCAGCTCCTGGCTGCTCAGGCGAACTACCAGGCGGTTGCCGAACAAGTGCCGATCGCCAACTACCATCTCGCGCGCCTAAAGTTGGCGTCGGGAGATGTCGATACGGCATTCGTGCTGTTGGAGCGCGCGGCTTCTGCAGCTCCTGCCGAGGTGAGACGCCTGCTCCAAGAAGAGCCGAGCGTCTGGCAGGTGGCTGCGGCAGATGCTCGGTTTCAGGAGTACTTGCCTCTGCGTGCGGCGACCCCTGGTCGCTGACCGCGGCGGCAGCGAACGGAAGAGAGAGAGACGGTGCACCGACCGGGTAGGTCGGTGTCGTCGGAACAGTCAGGGAGAAAACCACCAATGTCCAAGCGGGAACAGGGCTTCACACTCATCGAATTGATGATCGTTGTTGCGATCATCGCCATCATCGCGTCGATCGCGATTCCGAACCTCCTCGCCGCGCGTCTGAGCGCGAACGAGTCGGCGGCCATCGCCACGTTGAAGAACATCTCTTCGGGTCAGGCTCAGTGCCAGGCCTCGGGCGTGATCGACGTGAACAACAACGGCCAGGGCGAATACGGTTTCTTCGGCGAGCTCTCGGGCCGCACCGTCGTCCGTGCCGGCACGCAGCGGATCACCCCGTCGGTGCTCTCGACGGCATTCGGCAACATCGCCGCCGCGCGCGTCCTGCGCTCCGGCTACCTGTTCCAGATGTATCTGCCCGACACCAACGCGGCGGGTATCGCCGAGCAGGCCACGGGTGGTGACGCGGCGAACGCTGGCGGCGTCGACCCGAGCCAGGCGGAGACTCTGTGGGCCTGCTACGCATGGCCGCAGGTGCAGGGCAGCAGCGGCAAGCGCACGTTCTTCGTGAACCAGAGCGGTGACGTGCTGGCCACCAACGGTGCGGTCCTCGCCTACAACGGCGCGACCACCGCCCCGGCGTTCTCGGCTGCCTACATCGCCGGTGCGTCGGCGCGCATGACGGTGGGCACGGCTGCGAACACCGTGGCCCAGGACGGCAACACCTGGGTCGTCGTGCAGTGAGGCACGGCCCCGGGCTGCATCCGGGGAAGTTCGGTTGCCATGCGAACCCGGTCAGGCTCGGTGCCTGGCCGGGTTCGCGCGCTTTTTGCCCGTCTTGGCTCCATTTCCGTCCGCCAGGACGCCGATAGCAGCGGACGATGGCGGCGCAACTGCAGCAGGCGGAGCTCGTGTCCGATCCCGTGCCTCTGGCTCGACTGATGGCGTCCGGAGAGCGTCCGGGTGGGGCCGCGGGGGCGGTCCTGGCGCCGGCCGAGCGACTGGTGAAAGTAGTTGCGTCCCGGACCAGCGGGGAGCTGCGTGGCGAGGGAAGTGCCACGATCCCAGCGCCTGCGAGTCGACGTCGGGTACGCCACTTGTCCGTCGTGATGCCAGCGCGGAACGAAACGCTCAACCTGCCGGCGCTGTTGGCGGAACTCGACGGGGTGCTCCGCGAGGTGCCCCTGGAGCGATGCGAAGTGATCGTGGTCGACGACGGCTCGACCGACGACACGGCGGCCTTGGCGTCGGCACACGGGGCCAGGGTGGTGTCCCACGCCGAGAGTCTGGGCAATGGTGCGGCGGTCAAGCGCGGTATCCGCGAAGCTCGCGGTGAATGGATTCTGCTGCTCGATGCCGACGGGCAACACCCGCCTGGGGAACTGCGGGCCATGCTCGACCTGGCCGAGCGCTATGACATGGTGGTGGGTTCGCGAGGTGGTACGGGGGGCAGCCTGCACCGCAATCTGGCGAATCGCATCTACAGTCGCTTCGCCAGCTATGTGTCGGGCCGCCACATCCCCGATCTGACCAGTGGCTTCCGTCTGCTCCGCGCCGACGTGGCCAAGGACCTGGTGTGGTTGCTGCCCAACACGTTCAGCTATCCGACCACGATCACCATGTCGATGCTCCGCGGGGGTTGGTCGGTCGGCTTTCATCCGTTCCAGGTTCGCCAGCGACGCGGCAAGAGCCACGTCCGTCTGTTTGCCGACGGCAGCCGGTTCTTCATGATCATTCTGCGCATCGCGACCATGTTCGCGCCGTTGCGGGTGTTCTTGCCGGTGTCCTTGGCCACCGCCGCCGCCGGCGTCGCATGGTACGCCTACACTTGGTGGACCACCGGTCGCTTCACCAACATGGCCGTGATGTTGTTGAGCCAGGCGACCTTGCTGTTCGCCCTCGGCTTGATCGCCGAGCAGGTGGCGGCCTTGCGCTTTCAGAACCTGGCGCGTGACGAGCAGCGATGAACGGGGGCGGGGAAGCGGTCTGGTTCGTTGGCGCGTGGGACGAAGGCCCTGGGTACCCGCGCACCACTGCACTGCGCGAAGGCCTGCGCAGCATCGGCGTCCCGGTGCGCGAGTGCAGAGTGCCTGGCCTGGGCACCAGCAAGCAGGCGCTGTTGCGGCGCCCCTGGCGTTGGCCCGGGGCTGTGCTGCACCAGCGGCGGCAGCGGCGAGCCCTGCGCACGTCGCTCCAGGCCGCGCTCGCGGCCGAGCGGCCGCGCTGCGTGGTGGTGCCCTACCCTGGTCACGCCGTGGTCGGTGAGGTGGCGGAACTCGTGGACGCGCCGGTGGTGCTCGATCTGTTCCTGTCGGCTTACGACACGGTGGTCGAGGACCGTCGGGTGGTGGCGCCGGGTTCTCTGATTGCGCATTGGCTGCAGCAGGTCGACACGGCCGCGTGCCGCGCCGCTGATCTGGTCCTGCTCGACACGCCACCCCACGCCGCCTACGTCGCTGCACTCACCGAGCTGTCCAGCGAACACTTTGCCTGGCTGCCACTGGCCGACCCGGATGCCCCCGCACTACCGGCACCGCCCCCGGCGCCGAGCCAGGGTCGGCTGCGTCTCTTGTTCTTTGGCACCGGGGTGCCCTTGCACGGACTCACCACGCTGATCGACGCCGTGGCCGAGTGCTCTGAGGTCGACTTCGAGCTGGTCGGCGGCACCGCGCAGGAGCGCGCTCACGCGGCAGCGCGGTTGCCAGGACGGCTCGTCCTGCAAGCGCCGTTTCTGCCGCCGGCCGCCCTGCGCGAACGCATCGCCGCGGCCGACTTGGTTGCGGGGGTGTTCGGCACCAGCGGCAAGGCGCAGCGGGTGGTGCCCTGGAAGGTGGTGCATGCACTGGCTTCGGGGCGCCCGGTGGTGACCGGGGCCACGCCCGCCGTGCTCGGCTGGCTGGATGGTTGCGCGGCCGTGGTCACGGTGCCCCCTGGGGATCCTGTGGCGCTGGCTGCGGCTCTGCGGCAACTCGCTGCGGAGCCGGGGCGCCTCCTGGCGGCCGCCGCCGCGGCGCGGCCGGCCTACGAACGCCACTTTGCGGTCGCTCGCTGCGGGGAACGTTGGCGCGGCATCCTGGCGCGCGCCGAAGCAGCTGCAGGCCGGAGGGGACGGCGATGACGGCCGGTGCGTCGGTGGGGCTGCGACAGCGTCTGGCCAGCAGCCGTGTCCAGGGAGCGTGGCTCGCGGCTCTCTGTGCGGTGCTCGCCTACACCGCGGCGCTCGCAGGGGAGTGCGTGTTCGACGACGTGCACACGGTGCTCGCGAATCCGGCGCTCCAAGAGCCGGTCGATTGGTGGCGGTTGTGCACCGATCCGACGGCCTTCAGTGGCAGCGCCGCGCGCATGTATCGCCCGACCGTGGTCGTGAGTCTGGCGGCGAACGCTTGGTTCGGTGCGGCCGTGCCCGCTTGGAAGCTCGGCAATGTGTTGTTGCATGCGGCCGTGGCTTGGACGCTCGTGTTCTGGTTGTGCCGGTGGCACGCCCCGCGCCGCGCTGCCGCGGCCGCGGGGGTGTTGTTCGCCGTGCACCCTCTGTGCAGCGAGAACGTCAATCTGGTGTCGGCGCGCAGCGAGATCCTGCTGGTGTGGTTCGCGCTCTTGGCGCTGCTCGCCCACCGCGCGGCACTGCGTGGCCGCTGGTGCCTCGGCACCCTCGGCACCGCGCTGGCCACCGCCGGCGCTTGTGGCAGCAAGGAGACTGGCGCACTGCTGCCAGTGTTGTTCGTCTGGCAGAGTTGGCTCGCCTGCCGGAGCGCCGCGGATCGGCGCACCCTGGTGCGCGGTGTGGCGGCGGCGGTGCCTGCCGTCTGCGTGGTGGCTGGATACCTGTGGCTCCGCCACCACCTGCTGGGCCAAGCCACTGCGGAGCTGATCGGCCGGGTCGGCAGCGATCCCGCGAGTGGCCACGGCCGTACCCTGCTGGTGCAACTGGCCACCATGGGCACTTTGTTGCCGAAGGCCCTGCTGCAGATCGTCTGGCCGTCCGGACTCACCATCGATCCCGAGGTTGCCTACCGAACCAGCATCTTCGAGCCTGCAGTGTGGGTCGGTTGGTGCTCCGTGTCGGGGTTGGCCGTGGCTGGTCTGCTGCCCGGCCGTGGGGTGTGCCTGCGCCGGCTCGGCGTGGCATTCGCCGGAGTGCTGGCGCTGCCCTGGATCGTGGTACCGCTCAACATGCCGCTCGCGGAGCACCGGCTGTATGGGCCGGCTCTGGGCGTGCTGGTGGCGCTGCTGCCGTGGGGCGTTCGGCTGGCCCGCGCCTGGCCGCGTCGGTGGGCGCTGCAGCCGCGCCACGGGGTCATGGTCCTCGGTTGCTGCGGCTTGGTCGCCAGCACCGCGCGCAGCCTCGACTACCGCGACGAACGGCACCTGTGGCGAACCGTGCTCGCCGAGCGGCCGACCGCGTGGCGGGCCTGGTGGGGGCTTGGTGCCGCCGAGTTGCGTGCCGGCCAAGTGGAGGCCGCGGTCCCGGCGCTGCAGCAGGCCCACAACCTGTACCCCGAGCACTACGACGTGCTGCGCAACTACGTCGAAGCGCTGGTTTGGCTGCCGCTCGAACAGCAGCGGCCGTTCGCGGCCGTGGTGGCGGCCGAACGCTTCGCCGCAGCCGGTCCGCGGGATCCATGGGCGCGTACGCTGCTCGCCGAGGCACAGATTCAGGTCGCCCGTGCCACTGGTTCGGCCGATTGGTCGAACGTCGCGGAGCGCACCGCGTTGTCGTGTCTCGAGATCGCTCCGGCGAAGGCCCTGGTCTACCGCACCGCGGCGGCGGCTTGCCGGGTGCGTGGGGACTTCGCGGCTGCGTTGGCCCACCTGGACCAGAGTCTCGCGCGCGGGCTGGCCGCGGTGGCGGTGCGCGTCGACCGCGCGGCGGTGTTGCGCGATCTGGGCCGCATTCGCGACGCCGATCGCGAACTGCAACGGGCGCAGATGCAGGCGCCCGGGGATCCGATGGTGTTGCACGCCCTGCAGCAGGCCGCGCGCCCGATGCGCTGAGCGGATCTGCAGCGGCGCGCTTCAGCCGAACAGTCGCACCGCGTTGGTGAACGTGAGTTCGGCTGCGTCGTGCCAGCTCAGGCCGCGCACCTCGGCCAGGGTCGACAGCGTGTGCAGCACGAAGGCCGGTTCATTGCGTTTGCCGCGCTGCGGTTGCGGCGCGAGGAACGGCGCGTCGGTTTCGACCAGGACGGCGGCGGCCGGGGCGAAAGCCGCCGCGTCCCGCAGTGCCTGGTTCTTCGGGTAGGTGAGGGGCCCGGCGAACGAGAGCAACAGGCCCAGGTCGAGGGCTGTGCGCGCTTCGGGAATGCCGCCAGCGAAGCAGTGCATGACACCCCGCACCGGTGCGTGGCCGCGCAGCAGGGCGAACAGCGGCGCGAAGGCGTCGCGGCAGTGCAGCACCACCGGCAGGTTCAGTTCGCGGGCGAGCTCGAGGTGCGCGTGCAGGGCGGCTTCCTGTTCGGCCAGTGGCGTCCGGTCGCGGAAACAATCGAGGCCGGTCTCGCCGATCGCGGCGCAGCCGGGGCGACGTGCCAGGTTGGCGATGGTGGGCCACTCGGCGGCGAAGCGGGTTGCGTCGTTGGGGTGCAGGCCGGCGCTCCAGCGCACCCCGGGCAAGTGGGCCAGCTCGCTGGCGCGGGTGCTGTTCGCCGCATCGGTGCCGACGCACAGCATCGCCGTCACTCCGGCGGCGACCGCACGACGGTGCTCCTCGACCGGATCCTGGCCGTCGTAGCCGAGATGGCAGTGCGTGTCGTAAGCGCGCATCGGCGAACTCTACGGCTGGGCCACCGCGAACGCGATCCTGGCTTGCAGGCGAGCAGGCGTTCCGGCACGCTCGCTCCATGCCTTCTGCCTCCACGCCGGTGCCGGTGCCGTCCGAGCGGTTGCGCCCCGCCGTGGTGTGGTGGTGGTGGTGCACCGAAGGGGTCGTGGCGATGGTCATGGTGGGGCTCGCGTTCTGGCTCTTGCGGCCGTGGCTGGCCGAGCACTGGTCGGCCTGGTCGCCCGGCCTGGACCTGGCGCTCCGCGCGGCGCTTGGGGTCTGGCTGCTGGCCAACCTGCTCGCGCCGCCGCTGCAGTACGTGCGTTGGCGGTTCTGCTACGACGGCGACCTGCTGGTGCTCCGCCACGGCGTGCTGTTCGTGGCCGAACGGATCGTGCCGGTGCGGCGCATGCAGCACGTGGATCTGCTGCGCGGACCGGTGGAACGGCTGTTCGGGTTGGCCACGCTGGTGGTGCACACCGCCGGCGACGATGGCGCCACGTTCCGGGTGCCAGGACTCGCTGTGGCGCGCGCCCAGGAGCTGCGCGATCGCATCCTCGAGGCGCGCGGCGATGGCCGACGTTGACGACGCGTCCAGGCCGGCGCCGGCCGATCGAGTGGCTGCCGACTCGGGTGCTCCTGAGTCGGGCACGGCGCCCGCCGGAGCCCAAGAGCCTCGCGCTCGGCAAGGAGCAGAACCGGGTGCTGCTCCCGCGCTGGCGCCCGAACCGGCGGCCGCGGCTGCGGCGGCGCCGGTGTTGGCCCGTGGCCAGCTGCACCCGGCCATTCTGCTGTTGCAGCTGTTCACCGTGCTGCGCGGTCTGTTCCTGCCGGTGTTGCTGGGCGTGTGGGTGGCGCCCTGGTTCTTGGCCGTCGCCGGGTTGCTGCTGCTGGTGCAGATGGGGGCGGCGCTGTTGCGGTTCGTGACCCTCGAGTATGCGCTGACCGCCGACGAGCTGCGGGTGCGCGAAGGTCTGCTGCACCGGCAGGAGCGCCGCATCCCCCTCGACCGCGTCCAGGATCTCGGCTTCGAATCCTCGCTGCTGCGCCGCGCCTTGGGGCTGGTGGTGGTGCAGGTCGAGACGGCTTCGGGCAAGGGTGTCGAAGTGCGCCTCGATGCGCTGGGCACCGCCGCGGCCGAACATCTGCGCGCGGTGCTGCTGGCGGCGCGCGATCGCGGCGCTGCGGCCCCGCCGGCCGCTGCGGCGGACGAGCGCCCGACGGACGCGCCAGCCGCTCCCCAAGTGCTGCAATGGCTGGTGCATCGCACCAGCGCCACCGCTCTGTGGTGGCGCGGCGTGACCGACCTGCGGCTGTCGGCGTTCCTGGTGCTGGGCTTCAGTGCGCTGGAACTGGCCGACCGCCTCGGCCTGCGCGGCAGCGTGCGTGGCGTCGTGCGCGGCGCTTCGGATTGGCTCGGTCGACTGCCGCCGCTGGTGCTCGCCACGGTGCTGGTGCTGGCGCTCGTGGTGGTGCTCGGTTTTGGCGTGGTCACCAGCACCTGCAGCAGCTTCGTGCAGTTCTTCGGCTTCGAACTGTGGCTGTCGGGTGACGTGTTGCAGCGGCGCTATGGGTTGTTGACCACCCGGCAGAAAGTCCTGCCGCGGGTGCGCATCCAGCGCGTGGCCCTCGAGCAGACGTGGTTGCGTTGGCTCGCTGGCCTCGCGGTGGTCAAGGCGGATTCGGCAGGCGGCAGTCGTGCCGAGGGCGAAGACCAGGCATCCGGCTTCGACGTGGTGGTGCCGCTGGCGGAGCTGCAGGCCACCATGGCGTTGCTGCCGGCGCTGTTGCCCGGCTTCGAACGCGAAGTGCTGGTCTATCGATCCGGCAGCCCTCGCCTGGTGGCACGCACGGCCCTCCAAGGGGTGGTGTTGGCGTCCGTGCTGGCTGCTCTGCTGGTTCCGGGGCTCGGTCCCGCCGGTTGGTTCGCCTTCACCCTGGTCCCGGTGTCGGGGTTGCTGGGGGTCCTGGTGTATCGCAAGCTCGGCTACGCCCTCGGCGACGCGCACGTGGCCCTGCGTCAGGGAGTGTTCGGCCTGTTCCACACGTTCGTGCCGACCGCCAAGATCCAGGCGGTGGTGGTCCGCCAGGGTCCGTTCGAGCAGTGCTTCGGCTTGGCCTCGCTCGCCGTGCACGTGGCTGGTGGTGCCTCGACCACGTTGCCACACCTCTTGCTCGCCGACGCCCGGGCCCTGGCCGCCGAGCTCGCGCAGCGAGCTGCGGTGGCGGCGGCCGCGGACTGGTGAGGGTGTGCACGGGGGACGTCGCGGCGTGGCCGAGGCGCCGCTCGCGGCCGAGTCGGTTCAGACGGGCTTGCGCAGGCGCGCGAACTGCCAGCGCGACAGCCACAGGCATGGCAGCGCCACCAGCAGTGCGTAGGCCCAGGCGACCCCGACGGCCACATCCAGCAGCCGCTCCGCCTCGGCCGGGCTGGCCAGCCGCAGCCGTTCGCTGCACCAGAAGCCGCCCGCCGCCAGTGGCGCCACCAGCAGTTCGAACAGCAGCACCAGCAGCAGCGCGGCACCGAGGTTGCGCCCTGGGCTCGCGCGACCCGTCAGGTGCGGGCGCAGCAGCGGCGGCGACGTGCCGACCACGGCCAGGGCGGACAGGGCCAACAAGGTCCCGGGCAGAGCGAACAGGAGGTAACGCCCGAGTACTGGGGGCGTGGCGCCGAGGCGCGTACCGCCAGCCGCGGCCACGAGCAGCAGTGGCCAGGCGAGCAAGCAGCCGGTGGCCAGCAGTTTGCCGCCCAGAATGGCACCGCTCGGCGCGGGTGCTGCGCTGAGCAGGGGCCAAGGTGCGGCATCGCCGGCCGCGAAGCGCGCCAAGTGGCCGTACAAGGCCAGCAACACCGCGAGGAACCACAGCACCAGCAGGGCGCCGAGCTGGCGCAGGTCCGGAGGCACGCTGCGCAGTTCCAGCAAACCGGCGATGCCGACGCGCTGTTGGGCCAACGCCAGCACCATGGCGCCGTAGAGCAGCAGGCCCAGCAGGGCGCCCGGCTGGCGCAGCACCTGGCCGAGTTCTTTGGCCAGGAACGTGCGCCACAGCTGCGGCGCAGGGCTGCGCGCGCGGCGTCGTCCGGCGCGGCTGCTGCCGCTGCCCTGGTAGTTCTCGACGGCGCGCGGATGCAGGTGCGCCAGCAACCAGAAGCCGAGCACGGACCCCGCGAGCCAGCCACCCGTGCGGGCCAGGGCCGACGCCAGGGGTCGCATTCCGGCCGGGCCGTCGGTGTGGCACGCCGCCACCAGCAGGTCGGCGGCGCTGCTCAGGGTCCAGGGCTGCCGGGCCGCTGCCGTGGCCAAGGGCACCGGATCGAGGCCGCGTGGGCCTTGGCTCGCAGTGAAGCCGAGCACCAGCCACAACGAGAAGCCGAGCGAAGCGGCGGCCGCCGCCGCCGCCAACACGTAGCGCAGCCAGCGCCCGCTGCAGTAGCGCACCAACAGCAGTTGCGCGCCGAGCAGGGCACTCAGCAACGGGACGGTCGCCGCGGCGAGTGCCAAGGGCAGCAGTGCCTGCGCCGAGCCGGGCGCTCCGGCGTGCCGCAGCACCAGCCACAGGCCTGGGCCAGCCAGGGCCGCGGCCCACAGCCAGGCGGTGGCCACTGCGCGCAGCCACACCTGCAGGGCTGGTCGCCAGGCCGGCAGCGGTGCGGCCCGCCACAGGTCGAGTTCGGGTGCGGCGAACAGCTGCCGCTGCGCCAACGACAGGCCGAGCCAGCTCGCGGCGATCGGACACGGTCCGAGCGCCAGCAGCAGCATGCCGCGCAGGGTCTCGCCGTCGGTGGTCTGGTGCAGCAGGCGCAAGAGGCGCGGTTGCTCCAGCAGCGCCGCGAACGTCCAGTGCGACATTGCGCCGAGCAGGCACAACCCCAGCAACGTGCCGAACAGCACCCGCCGGCCGGGTGCGGTGCCGACCAGGTTGCCACACAGCCACAGGTCAGCGCGCAGCAGGGTCATCGGCGCGTGGTTCGATGGGGGCCGCCGTGGCCTGCAAGAACACGTCCTCGAGCGAGGCGCCGCCGGCTGCGGCGCGCAGTTCCGCCGGCAGGCCCTCGGCGCGCAGGGTGCCGCCGTGCAGGATGCCGAGCCGATGGCACAAGACCTCGGCGGTTTCCAGCACGTGCGTGCTGCACAGGATCGCGGTGCCGCGCTGGCTCTCGGCGCGCAGCAGGTCCTTCAGCCGGCGCACACTGAGCGGGTCGAGGCCGGTGGTCGGCTCGTCGAGCAGCAGGACGCGCGGGTTGGTCGCCAGCACCGCCGCCAGGTGCACCTTCTTGCGAGTGCCGTGCGAGTAGCTGCGGCAGGGTTCGTCGAGCTGCTCGGTGAGCTGCAAGGCGTCGCACAGCGCCGCGAGCCGGCGGTCGCGCAGCTCCCGCGGCACGCCCCACAGGTTGCCGACCAGAGCGCCGTGTTGGCGCCCGGTCAGGTGGTCGTAGAGCGGCGGCGTGTCGAGCACCACGCCAAGGCACTGCTGCACGGCGCGGCGGTCGCTGTGCAGGTCGTGCCCGCCGATCCGCACCACACCCGCCGACGGCCGCAGCAACCCGGCGAGCATGCGGATGGTGGTGGTCTTGCCGGCCCCGTTCTGGCCCAAGAAGCCGTAGATCTCCCCGGGTTGCACGGCGAGGTGCAGGTGCCGCACGGCCCAACGACCGTCGAACTGCCGGCCCAGGTCCGTGGCGAGGATCGCGGCGTCCGAGGCTCTGGGCGAGCCGCCCGGGTCGGCACTCATGCTGGGGCCTCGTCGCGGAAGATCGCCGTCACCGGCACGTGGTCGCTCGGGCTCTTGTGGTGGCGCAGTTCCTTGTGCACCACCACCCCGGTGCAGCGCTGTGCGGCGGCCCGGGTGCCGAACACGTAGTCGATGCGCAGCCCGTCGTCGGCTGCCGCGGCGTTGGCCCGGTAGTGCCACCACGTGTAGATGCCACCCTCGCTGCGGAACTCGCGCAGCAGGTCGACCAGGGGGAACGCCAACACGGTGCGCATGGCCTGCCGTTCGGCGTCCGAGCAGAGGATGCGACCGCGCCACCACGCCGGGTCGTGCACGTCGCGGTCGTCGAGGGCCACGTTGCAATCGCCCAGCACCACCAGCAGCTCGTCGGCGGCGCAGCGCTGGTCGAGCAGCATGCGCAGGCGGCGCAGCCAGTCGAGTTTGTGGCGGTACTTGTCGGTGCCCACGTCCTGCCCGTTGGGCACGTACAGATCGAGCACGCGCACGCCCCGCACGGTCGCCCCGAGGACCCGCCGCTCCGCGTCCGGCGGGTCGTCGGGCAGGCCGCGCCACACGTCGGTGATCGGGTCCCGGGCCAGGATCGCCACCCCGTTGTAGGCCTTCTGGCCCCAATACGCGACTTCGTAGCCCTCGTCCTCCAACACGGTGCGCGGAAACAGGTGGTCCTCGACCTTGGTCTCCTGCAGGCACAGCACGTCGGGGGCCTCGGCGCGCAAGAAGTCGACGACATGGGTGAGTCGCGCGCGCAGGCCGTTCACGTTCCAGGTGGTGATCTTCATGCCGGAGGGGGGTAGCGGCATTGAAGCGCCGCGCCGGCCCGGCACCAGCCGGGACCCGGTCTTGGCCGACCTGCGTCGAGGCGCTTGCCGCCCGGTGCCGCCCGAGCTGCAATGGGACGATGGCTCGGACTGCCCGGTTGCTCCTGGTTCCTCTCCTGCTCGCGGCTGCCTGTGCGCATCGTGCGCATTTCGTCGCCACCGCCACCGACCACCAGCTGCCGCTCGCGGCGGTGGCCGCCGACTTGGCCCGTGCCGACGTGGTGGTGCTCGGGGAGTTGCACGACCAGGCCGCGGTGCATGCCGCGCACCAGGAACTGGTCACGGCGCTGCACAGCCGGCGCCCGGACCTGGTGCTGGCCTTCGAGATGTTCGAACGCGACGTGCAGACGGCTCTGCTGCAGTACGTGAACGGGTTGTCCAGCGAGCGCGAGTTCCTGGCGCGCAGCCGCCCCTGGTCCAACTATGCGACCGACTACCGGCCGCTGGTCGAGTTCGCCCGGGCCGAGCGCCTGTCGGTGCTGGCCGCGAACGCGCCGCGGCCCCTGTGCGCCAAAGTCGCGCAGACGGGCTTGGCGGCGGTGGCCGGCGACCCGCACGTGGCGCGCGAGGTACACGCGCCCGAAGACGCGGACTACGCCGCCTTCGCCGCCATGATGCAGGGGCATTTGGGCACCGGCACGCCCGAACGGCTGCGCCGCATGTACGAAGCGCAGTGCCTCAAGGACGACACCATGGCCGAGACCCTGGTCGACTACCTGCGCAGCGCGCGCGCCGCGGGGCGGCGGCCGCTGGTGGTCCTGGTGGTGGGCAAAGGACACAGTGACGAACGCCGCGGCGTGGTGCAGCGCATCGCCCGGCGCGAACCGGAGCTGGCCGTGCGCGTGCTCTCGTGTGAGGTGGTGGCCGACCTCGACGAAACTCGGTACCGGGCCTCGCGCGAGGTCGCCGACTACGTGGTGGTGGTGGAACGGAGCTCGGCGCCGCCGGCACCGCCAGCGGTGCCCAGCATGGCACCGACCGAACCGGCCGCCGCGAGCGCTCGGGTGGTGGCGGAGTCGGCCGCATCGGCACCAGCACCGGCCGACGCCGCGCCGAACGACGCCCGGCCCGCGCTCGGTCTGATGCCGGACTACGGGGCCGAAGGCGCTGGCGTGCGGGTGCAAGCCGTGCGTCCGGGTGGGCCCGCGGAGCGCGCTGGCCTGCAGGACGGCGACGTGGTGGTCGCGATCGCCGGCCGCGAGGTCGCCGACGTGGGCGAATACACGGCCCTGCTCGACAGCTTGCAGATCGGCAGCGAAGTCGCGGTGCGGGTGCGGCGCGGCGCGAGCGAGCACGAATTCAAGGTGCGCATCGGCGCACGGAGCCGCTGACATGCCGGCGTTGCGGGGGTGCGGGCTCGGACTCGGTGCGCTGCTCGGCGCCGCGGCCTTGGCCCAGGAACCGATTGCCGAAGCCGCCGGATTCGGCGCGATCTACGCCGATCTGCGCCTCGACCCCAGGACGGGCAACACCTTGCAGTTCGGCGCTGCGGTCGAGCCGAGCACCGGCTGGATCTTCGTCAGTGCCGCTCGGGTCGGCGCCACCGGCTCGCACTGGCTCTACGGGTTCGACGGGGACGGCAACCTGCGCGTGCAGTTCGCGCAGCCCGCGGCCCACGATCCGAGCCCGTTCGGCATGCGCGACCTGGAATGCGACGGCCAGAGCCTGCTCGGTGGCAGCGAATTCGGCATCTCGGTGCTGTCGTTCAACGGGGCTCCGGCGGCTGGCATCCTGGCGGCGAACGGCTTGCAGACGATCAGCCAGCCGATCACCGGCCCGGTGGCGACCCTGCTGCCGGTGGCCCGCGCCCTCGCCCTGGATCCGAACGGCAATGGCGGCAACGGTTCGCTGCTGGTGGCCGACTTCGGCTCGCCGATCTACGAGATCGACTTCGCCGGCAACGTGCTCCGGACCTTCCCGTACCAGGGCTGGTCGGCGTATGGCTTGACCATCGATCCGACCACCGGCAACCCGTGGGTGTTCGCCGGCCCGAACGGGCAGATCGAAGAGCTCGACCGGCAGACCATGACGCCGACCGGGCGCGCCGTGGCGCCGGTGGCGGCCGGGGCTCCAGGCGGCCTCGCCCTGGCGAGTCCGGTCGCGGGCCACCACGCCAGCTGGCCGTTGCGCACCGGGTTCGTGCACGTGGTGCAAGGGTCGGAAGACCACCTCGCGGTGCAGCGGCTGCATCTGTGGCCGGCGGTGCCTGGGTGGGACGAGATCCGCCTCGAAGTGGGCCGCAACGGCGGGCCCCTGCAGGTCGGCGTGCAGCCGTTCTGGCGCGGCGACCAGTTGCAACTCCGCCCGGTCGATCCGACGGGCCTGCGTCTGGGCCAGCCGGTCTGGCTCGTGTTCAACGTCTACCAGGACGCCAACCGCAACGCGGCCACCGACTTGTCGCCGCTGCTGCCGGGGGTCGGGGTGCTCTGGGAGCATCGTTCGCTGAACGCGCTCAGTCTGCCGAGCACCTCGGCGTTCTTGGTGACCACGGCTTTGGTCGGCAGCACCACCAACTGGACCTTGCCGGCGACGTTCCCGCTGGCCGACCGCGACCTGTTCCGCATGCAGGGGCTCTACTTCGAACCGAACAGCCCGCAGGCCGGCATCGCTTCGACCCCCAGCGCGGTCTGGCAGGCGCAGTCCGGCGAGCGTGGCATCGTGGTCGCCGCGACCGGGCCGACCAGCTTCCGCGGTGCCCAGGGCCAGCCGTTCTGGTCGGTGAGCAGCGACACGACCCACGGCCATGGTGCGATCCTGCGCGTCGAGATCACCACGGCGGGGGCCACCGGCTACGCGGCCGGCATGAAGTTCGACATCGACCAGAATGCGATGGACGATCGGTTCGACGGTGGCAACGGCACTGCGGTCGGCTTCCGTGGCACCTACCGCAATGGCAGCGCTGGCTGGTGCGGGCTCGACTTCCAGGCCCCAGGCGTCTACGTGGCGCCGTTCCACGGCCCCGGCCAGAGCTGTGGGGCGGCATTCGCGCAGCCGCCGAACGCCAGCGGGGAAGTGCTCGATCTGCAGTTCGCGTTCACCGCGTTCACCCCCGGCAAACGGTTCGAGTTCGACTGCGACACGGACTACGGCCCGCCCGCCGGCAGCGACCACGCCGGCATGGTGGTGCGGGTCACCACCGCGAATTCGGGGGTGTTGACCGGCCTGCTGCAGGTCGATCCAGCGGCGCCGTTGCGCGCAGTGGTTTGGTTTCCCTGACCCCCGCCGCCGGGGGGTGGCCCCCCTGAGCGTGACGCTAGTCGCATTCCGGCAATGGTTTGGGGCTGTAGTGCCAAAGTCGTGCGGCAGCGCGTGCGTTTGCGTGGCGCGGTGCCCCCCTGATCCGTATCCTGCTTGCCCCCCAACTCCGGGGGCCAACCCTCCTTCGTCACCGTGAGCCAAACCCTCCAGATCACCGACCTCTCCGTCCCCGGCTACGAACGCGTGGTGCGCGGCAAGGACCCGCAGAGTGGCCTGCACGCGATCATCGCGGTGCACGACACGACGCTGGGCCCCGCCCTCGGCGGCCTGCGCATGTGGCCCTACGCCAGCGAAGACGAAGCGCTGTTCGACGTGAAGCGACTGTCGCGTGGCATGACCTTCAAGTCGGCGGTGGCGCAGACCGGGCTCGGCGGCGGCAAGGCCGTGATCCTGGGCGACCCCAAGAAGATCAAGTCCGAGGCGCTCTACCTGGCCATGGGACGTCTGGTCGACGCGCTCGGCGGCAAGTACATCACTGCCGAGGACGTCAACACCTCGGTGCAGGACCTCGAAGTGATCCGCCGCGCCACGCGCTACGTGACCGGCCTCGAGCGCAAGGACGGCGGCAGCGGCAATCCTTCGCCCTACACCGCCTATGGGGTGTTCCTCGGCCTCAAGGCTGCGCTCGGCCAAGTGTTCGGCAACGACAGCCCGAAGGGTCGCACCGTCAACATCCAGGGCATCGGCGCGGTTGGCTCGGCGCTGGCGCGCCGGCTGGTCGAAGCGGGGGCGGTGGTGCGCGCCGCCGACAAGAACCAGGAGCGCCTGCAGCAACTGGCCAAGGAGATCGGCTTCCAGCCCATCGACGAGGCCGCGGTCCTGTCCGCGCCGTGCGACGTGTTCGCTCCGTGTGCGCTCGGTGCGGTGCTGCACGACCAGTCGATTCCGGCGCTGCAGTGCAAGATCGTGGCCGGTGCCGCCAACAACCTGCTGCTCGAGCCGCGCCACGGCAAGGTGCTGGCCGATCGCGGCATCCTGTATGCGCCCGACTACGTGATCAACGCGGGCGGCATCATCAACGTCTCGGTCGAGTTCCACCCCGGTGGCTACGACGAGAAGGTGTCGCTGGCCAAGATCGAACGCATCCCGCAGGCGCTGGTCGAACTGTGGACGATCGCCAAGCAGGAGCGCATCCCACCGAGCGATGCCGCCGACCGGCTGGCGGAACGCATCGTCGCCGACGCCCGCGGCAAGAAGAAGGCTGCGTCGTGTGGTCCGGGCAACCAGGGCAAGCCCGGCGGTTGCGGCTGCGGCTGAGCGCGCTTGCTCCTGCGGCCGGCGTGCGCTCCTGCGGCCAGCCGCGGCCAGCCGGTCAGCGCCCCGCGGGTGGTTTGGTGCCCGCAGGCGGCGCGGAGCCGGTGGCAGGCTCGGCCAGGAACGCCACCATGGCCGCGACCCCCTGGTAGCCGACCAGGCGCCGCACTTCGCTGCCGTCGGGACCGAGCAGCAGCATGGTCGGGTAGCCGGCGATGCCGAAGCGCTTCACCAGTTCGCGTTCCTGGTCGCCGTCCAGCTTGACGCACACCACGTTCTTCGCCGCGGCGACCACGGCTTCGGCGGTGTACACCAGTTCGTCCATCGCTTTGCACGGGCCGCACCAAGTGGTGGCGAAGTCGACCAGGACGCGCTGCTGCCCTTGTTTGGCCGTGGCCAGGGCTGCTGCGAAGTCGGTGCCGAACCCCAACGGCTTCGCGGCGCGCGCCGCAGTGCGGTCGGCGGCGAACGCATCCGCCTTGGCCTTCTCCTCGGCTTCGGTGGTGCGCGGGTCGAACGGTTCCAACAGCAGGTGCCGGCCGTCGGCCGCGATCTGCACGGCGCGCCAGGCTTTGGTCTCGAGCCAGCAGTGCTGGCTCAAGGCGCGCGGCCCGGCACTCAGCAGCTGCTTCGGCTCGGTGGCCAGTGCCCACGAATCCGCCGTGGTGATCACGCCGTCGAGTTCCATCTCGGTGACCAGCACCAGCGTCGAGACGCCACCGAGCTCGGCGCGGCCCTGGCTGTAGCCGCGGCGCGTCCAGCGCAGCGTGGGTGCTGCGTTCGGCTCCGCCGGGTCGAACACGAACCACAGCCCCAGCGCATACGGCACGCTGTGCGCCGGTTGGCCGTCCTGCGCAGCGAACGGCACCGCGACCACCGCCTCGAAACTCGACCACCATTTGCCCCGGGTCTCCTTGGGCGTGGTGGTGAGGCGCTCGGTCGGATCGAGCTGGCCATTGCGGTCGAGGTCGAGCCACAGCACGTCGCGCTGGGGCTGGCCCGGGCTGCGTTCGAGGCGCACCGCGACCGCGGGCGAGCCTTTGGGGCCGAGCGCGAAGCTGCCGACCAGCACTTCGCCGTCGACGCGCAACGGCACGGTGGCGCCCTTCGGGCTCCACGCCAGGGTCTCGCCCTTCTGCGGCACGTGCGGTTCGAGTGCGACGGCCACGCGCACGGGTTCTTGAGGGGCGGCGAGCAGCGACAGCAGGGCGAACAGCATGCATGCAGGATAGCGCCGTGGCGGCTGCTGGCGCGTTGCTACCCGACGGTTTGCCGGACGCGCGTGCCGAGGTGCCAGGGTGGCGGGGTGCTTCAGCGGCCGGGTCGGCGGCGCCCGCCGCCGCGCTTCGGGGCATTGCCACCGCGGCCGGGCGGAGCCTCTGCCTCGCGCGCTCGCGCCAACATGGCGCGGTACGACGCGTAGCGGCTGGGCGGCACCGTGCCGGCGGCGGCGGCCTGCTGCACCGCACAGTCGCGTTCGGTGTCGTGCAGGCAGCCGCGGTAGGCACAGCCGGCGCGCTGCGCCAGGAGCTCGGGAAACAAGAACTGCAGCTCCTGGGTGCCGACGCAGAACAGGTGGAAATTGCGCACTCCCGGCGTGTCCAGCACGTGGCCGCCGCCGGGCAGCCGCAGCAGTTCGGTGTGGCTGGTGGTGTGCCGGCCCTGGCCGATGTGGTTCAGCTCGCCGGTGCGCAGCAGGGCGCCCGGCACCACGTGGTTGACCAGGGTCGACTTGCCAGCACCGCTGAGCCCGCACAGCACGGTGCGGTTGCCGTGCAGCAAGGCCGCGACCTCGGCCAGGGTCGCGTCGGTGCGCTGTCCCGCGGCGGTGCTGGTGGCCAGCACCCGCACTCCCGCACCCGCATACACCTGCTGCCAGTGCGCGGCGGCCGCCGGATCGAGGTCGCACTTGCTGAGCACCAGCACCGCCGGCAGCTCTTCGCGTGCGGCGGCCGCCAGCACGCCGTCGACCAATTCGGGTTGGAACGGCGGTTCGGCGACACTGGCGACCACCAGCACCAGGGTGACGTTCGCGGCCAACACCTGGGAACGCTGCTCGCCCTCGCTGGCCGCCGCGCGGTGCAGTTGGCTGCGGCGCGGCAGCACCGCGGCGATCGCCTGCCCGCTCGGGTCGAGCTGCACCAGGTCGCCGACCGCGAGCGGGCGCTTCTCGTGGGAGCGGCCCTCGAACAGCTTGCCGGCCAGCGGCACCTTGTGGCCTTGGCCATCGACTTCGACCACGCACGCTTTGGCGTCGATGCGCAGCACCAGGACGGGTTCGGCTTCGGTAGGCGGCATCGCGGCTCGGTGGGGCACTGTAGCGGTTCGCGCCGCCCGAGGCAGTCGGGGCTTGGCAATGCCGCGGTCGCGCCGCATACTTTGCCGCATGAAGTGGTTGCTCATGCAGTGCTGGGGCGCGTGGCTGCTGGCCGGCTTGCCGGCGCAGGGTCGGGCACCGCTCTACGGTTCGGTCTGGCAGCAAGATGGCCGGCCCGCTGCTGCCGCCGCGGTGACCTTGGTCCACCAGCCACCCGGCGGACCCGCCAGCGGGGCCGCAGACGTGGTGGCGGCCGTGGCCGACGCCCGCGGCCGCTTCGTGGCGCGGCTGCTGCCGCAGTGTGACTACTCGGCCTACGCGGTCGCGTCGGCTGCCGACGGCAGCTTCACCGCGAGTCCGGTGCGCGAAGGGGCCTGTGCCGGCATCGAGTGCGAACTGCAGCTCGGCGCGCCGCAGCGGCCACCCCGGGTGCAGTTGGCGGGCGCCGCAGCCTGGGCGAGCCACGGCCCACTGGCCGTCGAGCTGGCGCCCGAAGCGGCGCATCTGCAGTTCGCGGCGGTGGTCGATGGCGTGGCGCCCCGCCTGCCCGATTGGCGTTGGATCTTGGTGCGCACCGCCGCAGGGGAACCGCTCTGGCTCGGCCCCGTGCCCGACGCCAAAGCCGGCGTGCTCGAAGCGCACCTGCCGCCGCCGGTCGACGTGTGGCTGCGCGCCGTCGACGCGTTCGGGCAGCCACTGGCCGAAGTCGAGGTGCTGGCCGCCGCGGTGGCGGATCCGTTCGCGCAGCCGCGGGGCGCCTGGTTCGGTCGGCCGGCCCTGCGCCTGGATCGGCGCGCCGGCTGCACCGATGCCGCAGGGTGCTGCCGCCTGCAGGTGCCGCGGCCGGCCGCCGGGGTGACGGCCGTCGCCTTGCGGGCGGCGGGGCGGGCCGAAGCGGTGGTGGGCATCCACAGCGCGGGCCGGATCTCGGGCGAAGGGGTGGTGGTGCCCACGGTGGTGGACCAGGCCATCGACGTGCCCATGCTCAAGGCGGCGCGGCTGCGGCTTTGCGCCGGCGACCAGGCCGTGGTGCCGACCGCGGCCCTGCTCACCACCTGCTGCCGCGGCGAGCACGGCGTCGAGCGCACGGCGCTGCTGCAGTTCGAGCCGAACGGCGAGTGCGAGTTGCCGTTGCCGACCAATCCGGTCGAATCGATGCTGCACGTGCAGGAGCGCGCTGCGGGCCCGTGGCGGCTGCAGCGCGTGGCGTTCCACAGCGGCGCGACCGCCGTGGTCGATCTCGCGGCGCAACGGCGGCTCACCGTGCGCTGCACGGGCGCCGACGGCGCGCCGGCGCGTGGGTTGGTCGGGGTGCTGGTGCCGGTGAGTTCGCAGCGCGCGTTGGCGATGCAGGTGGTGGTGTGCACCGACCAGGCAGGGCGGCTCGAACGCTGGCTCGGGCCCGACGCATGGGTCTTGGTGGTGACCGACGGGCGGTCGTGGGGCAGCACGACGGTGCCGCGCTTCGACGCGCCGGGAGGGCGCGGCGAGCAGGAGCGCGAGGTGGAGCTGGCGGAGCTGCCCGGAGCGCGGTTCGTGGTCACGGACAGCCAAGGCCTGCCAGTGGCGGGCGTGCGGGGCGTCGTGCATGCCGGGGGGGTGGGCAATGGGCCGGCCACCGAGGAGATCCAGGTGGCGCGGGTGCTCGGGCAGCTCGTGCCGGCGCTGGCCTCAGGGCGGCGTTCGGATGCGCAGGGAGTGCTGTGGCTGCCGCTGCCGGTTGGGGCGAAGCAGACGGTCGTGCATCTGCTCCATCCGGACTTCCCGCAGGTGCAGTTGCGGGCGAGTCCTGGCGATGAGCTGCCTTTGGGGCTCGGCCCGCGGCTCGTGCGCTGAAGGGGCCGCCGCGGCAACCCTCACCGCTCGAACGTCACCTGCACCGTCACTTCGCCGCCACCGCGCAGCACCGTGATCGCCTTCTGCGGCGTGCCCTCGTCGAGCAGCCGGCGCAGGTCTTCGCGCGCAGCGACCTTGCCTTCGCCGATGCGCACGATGCGGTCGCCGGCCTTGAGTCCGGCCTTCTGCGCCAGCCCGTCGCCGACCTCGGCGATGGTCAGCCCGTCGTCCGCGAGCTGCACGCCGAGCAGCCGTCCGGTGCCGCGGCCCTGGCGACCGCCGCCCGCACCACCGCTGAAGCCGCGCTGCACCTTCATGTTCTCGCGGCTGAGCAGTTCGGGCAGGTTGGCGAGCCCGAGCGCACCGACCGCGATCACCACCGAGCTGTGCTTCTGGTACTCGGGAATCGCCGCATCGTAGGTGTCGTACTGGGTGTGGTGGGTGCGCGTGTAGTTGGCCCGCCCCGCCTGGTCCCAGAAGAAGCCGGGCACTCCCGCGGCCGTGAACGATTCGTGGTCGCTGCCGATCGGCCGGAACGCTTCGATGTCGCGGATCTTGAACGGCATGGCCTCGTCGAGGCGCAGCACCGGCGCGAACACCAGTTCGAGCTGTGGGCGCATCTCCTTCATCCCGGCGATGCCCGACAGGTAGTTGGTGCCGCCGTCGTGCACCAGGCAGGCGCTGTACTTGGCCATCTCGTCCTTGTGCTTCTGCACCCACGCCCGCGAACCGAGCAGGCCCTGCTCTTCGCCGCTCCAGAGCATGAAGCGGATCGTGCGCTTGGGCTTGGCGCCGATCGCGGTGAGGATGCGCGCAGCTTCGAGCGTGGTGGCCGCACCGGTGCCGTTGTCGGTGGCGCCGGTGGCGCCGTCCCACGAATCGAGGTGGCCGCCGACCACCACGTACTCGTCGGGGTGTTCGGTGCCGGGCAGGTCGGCGATCACGTTGTAGAGCGGGATCGGGCCCTTGCGGAAGTGGTTGCGGAGGTCGAACTCGACTTCGACTGCCACGCCCTCGGTGACCAGCGCGCGCAGTTTCTGGTGCTGGTCGCTGCGCAGGCGCACGAACGGCAACTTCGGCAGGTTGTTCCAGTCGATGCGCGGGCTGCCGCCGGTGAGCAGCAACTCGCCGCGGCCGCCGCCGACGAAGCCGAAGCCGCCGGCGGCTTCGACCGCGGCCGACAACGTCTTGAAGAACTCGCCGCTGGCGGGTGGGTCGAGCAACCAGGCACCCTGCAGGCGGCCCGTCAGGCTGGCCAGTTCGTCGGCGTTCTTCGGCGCAGGCAGCACCGGGCCGCGCGAGGGCCGCTTGGTGCCCGCGGTCCAGGCATCGGTGTTGCACACGAACTCGAGCGCTTCGGGCTTGGTCATCCGACCCCACCACGGGCCGCGGTTGAAACCGACCGCGAACTCGCCCCAGGCTTCCATCTGCACGTTGGCCAGGCCCATCGCGGTGAAGGTGTCGCGCGCCCACTCCCCGGCCACCGTCAGGTTGTCCGAGCCGGTGAGGCGCGGGCCGATGCGGTTGCACAGGTGGTCGAGGTGGTCCATCACCTGGGAGCGGTCGAAGCCTTCGCGGCGGATCGCGGCGAAGTCGGCGTCGCTGACTTGGGCCAGCGCGGTGGCGGTGGCGCCGAGGAACGGGAGCAGGAAGCGGAGCAGGAGCATGGCCGAACGGTAGCGGTTCGCCGGGTGGCGGCGAGGGCAGCTCTGTCACGAGCCCGTCGCAGGCCCCATGGTCGGCCCGGGGGCGGCTCACGGTGTGCTGCGGGAGCGGGTCGCCGGGGCTCTGGGGCCTCGCTACGCTGGGTGGATGAGCGCCGAGGCCCACGATTCGCCGACTGCCGAACTGGTGGCCGCTGCCCAACGCCAGGAGCGGCCGGCCATCGAGCAGTTGTTGGTGCGGCATTTGCCCGGCTTGGAAGCGTTCGTGCGGCTGCGCATGGGGCCCGGCCTGCGCGCGGTCGCCACGCCGCCCGACCTGGTGCAGTCGGTGTGCCGCGAAGTGCTCGAGGACCTCACCGGCTTCGAGTTCCGCGGCGAGGCGCCGTTCCGCCATTGGCTCTACGTGCGCGCCGAGAACAAGCTGCGCGAGAAGCATCGTTACCACCATGCGCAGAAGCGCGACCGCGGCCAGGAAGTGGCGCTGCCCGACGCGAGCACGTTCCTGCCGGCGTACCGGACGCTGTGTTCGCCGAGCCACGAGCTCGAGGTGCGCGAGACCATGCGCCGGGTCGAAGCGGCATTCGACCAGTTGCCCGACGACTACCGCGAAGCGGTGACGCTGCACAAGCTGTGCGGCCTGAGCCACCAGGAAATCGCCGAACGCATGGGGCGCAGCGAAGGCGCGGTGCGCAATCTGGTCTACCGCGGCATCTCGCGGCTGGCGTTGCTGGTCGACGGTGGCGACACCGCCGTGGACTGAGCGGCGGCGGGCTGCGGTTCGGTTGCCTGCTTCGGCTGGGTCGGCACCGGCTGGGTCGGCGCCGGCTGGGCGAGCCGCTGTTGCAGGGCCACGAACTCGGGGAGGTCGGCGAGTGGGGCATAAACCGCCTCGTCGAGGCGGCTCTTGCTGCCCCAGCCGGCGCGTTCGGCGGCCAGCAGCGCGGTGAGCGCCTGCTGCAGGTACTCGGCCCGCAGCGCCGGCTCGTCGTGCGGGGCTTCGGCCGCCAGCAGCTCGGCGGCGCGCAACCAGAACCGCGCGGTGGCGCGCAGGTGGTTGGCAGAGCCGAGGTCGCCGAGCAGTTCGCGGGCCACGGCGACCAGCGGCGCCCGTTCGCGGCGTCGCACGTGGCAGTTGCCGGTGAGGCGCAGGTGCAACATCAGGAACCGACGGGCTCGGTCGTACTGCGGCGAACCGACCAGGATCGCCCGTTGGATGGCGGTGGCGCGCGCCAGCAGCGCCAGCGCCTGGCCGAGATCGTCGTCGCTGGCCTGGTCGCCGCAGAGGGTGCGCGCCAGGTTGTGCAGCGCGCCGCCGAGGCGGGCGCGCAGCTCGATGTCTTCGGGGAAGTCGGCGGCGGCGCGTTCGCGCAGCGCGATGCACTCCTGGTAGTGCGCCGCGGCGACGGCCATCTGGCCCTGTTCGAAGCAGAGCCCACCGAACGTTTCGAGCACGTCGCTGAGCAGCACCGCGGGTGGTGGCCAGGCCCGCACGTCGGTGGGCAGGGCCCGCGCCAGCTCCAGCGCTTCGGCGAGCAGCGGTTCGGCCGCGCCGGGCTGCTTCTCGGCGAGTTGCGCGGTCGCCAGGTTGTCGAGCTGCCGGACCAGGGTGGTGGTGGCCTTGCTGTTGCCTGGATTCGCAGCCACTGCGTCGCGGGCCAGCTGCACGCTCCGCTCGAGGGCGGCCAGGGTCCGCTGCGGCTCGCGCTGCTGTTCCAGCGCCTCGGCTTCGAGCATCGCACATTGGCTCAGCCCGATCAGCGCCAGGGGGCGGTGGCTGGGCAGGGCCGCGAGCACGGTGAAGTCCCGCTGGGCGCCGGCGATGGCCTCGCGCAGTTCGGCGTCGGCACGGAAGTCGAGATGCAGGTTGGCCAGGCTCACCAGGGTGCCGGCGCGCGTCTCGCGCAGGCCCGGGTCGGCGGTGACCTGGGCATCGGGCAGCAGCGCCAGCGTGGCGCGGAACGCTTCGATCGCCGCGTGGCGGTCGCCGGTGCGCTGCAGCGCGCCGGCGAGACGGCCGTGGGCGTCGGCCGCAGCGACCCGCAGCCGCGGATGGTCGGGGTGCCGCGGCAGCAGGTCGAGGTACATCGCGCACGCCTGCCGCAGCGCTTCGACCATCACCGGCTGCGCCAGCGGCACGAAGCGCAGCCGGTCGTTGGCCAGCGCCACCAGCATGCGGTCGATGGTGTCGAGCGTGGTGGCGAAGCTGCGGTCGGCGGTTTCGGCGGCGGCGGCGAGCTCCTGGTTGACGCTGCGCTCGCGCCAGGCGAACACCACCGGCAGCAGCAGCGCCACCGTCGCGAGGCTGGCCAGCACGGTGGCCGCGGTGCGATGGCGCTGGCACCAGCGCAGGCCGCGCAGCGGCAGGCCCAGGCGCCGCGCGCGGATCGGTCGGCGGTGCAGCACCGCCTGCAAGTCCTCGGCGAACGCTTCGGCGTCGGCGTAGCGGCGCTCGCGATCCGGATCCATCGCGGTGCGCACCACCAATTCGAGTTCGGGTGGCAAGTGGCGATGCCGGCTGCGCAGGCGCGGTGGTTCGGCATCGCGCAGGCGCTGCAGCGGCTGGGTGGCGGGGAACGGCGGTTCGAGCGCCAGCAGTTGCCAGAGCGTGGCGCCCAGCGAGTAGACGTCGGTGCGTTCGTCGACGGCTTGGCCGCGGAGCTGCTCGGGTGACATGAACGCCGGCGACCCAGGGGTGTGGCCGGTGCGGGTGAAGTCCGAGCGGCCGCCGACCATGGCCACGCCGAAGTCGAGCAGCACGGTGCGCCCGTCGGCGGTCAGCATCACGTTCGACGGTTTGATGTCGCGGTGCACGATGCCGCGCAGGTGCGCGTGGCGCACGCCCAGTGCCACCTGCCAGGCGATGCGGGTCGCCACCTGCCACCACGGGCCGGCGTACGGGTCGGTGCCCGAACTGGTGTCGGCGCCGCTGGCCACCAGCAGCTGCCGCAGGTGGTCGCCGGTCAGCGTCGCCGGGTCGCGGCCGCGCAATTCCTGGCAGACCTGGTGCACGGTGCGGCCGGGCAGCAGCTCCATCGCGTACCAGGGCACGCCGTCTTGCTCGCCGGAGGCCAGCACCGGCACGATCGCCGGATGCGACAGGCGGGCGATCGCCTCGATTTCGCGGCGGAAGCGCTCACGGGCACCTTCGAAGTAGAGCAGCTCGGGACGCACCACCTTGAGTGCCACCCGGCGGGCCAGCGATTCCTGTTCGGCTTCGTAGACCACGCCCATGCCGCCGCCGCCGAGCCGTGCCCGCAGGCGGAACTCGCCGAGGCGTTCGGGGAAGTCGCGCGGGGCCTTCGAGGCGTCGAGCAGACCCATCTGCCGGCAGCGCTGCAGGCCGCGTTCGAGGTTCCGGCGGTCGGCCGGGTGCCGGGCCAGGAATGCCTCGAGTGCCGGAGCGCCGCCCTGGTCGTGGGCGGCGAGCGCCAGCGCCAGCAGCTCTTCGAGGCGTTCGGGGTCCTGGGCCATGGCCGCAGTCTAGCGGGGTGGGGGTGCGGATCAGCGGCCGGCCGGCGCGCTGTTGGCGGCGGCCGGGAGTGTGGTGGGTGCTGGTGCGGGGGCCGGGTGGATCGGCGCGCGCAGGTAGGCGACCACGTCGCGCGCGTCCTGCGGCGCGAAGCGGAATTGCGGCATCGGCGGGCGCGGCAGGCGGCCGCCCGGCAGTTCGCCGTGCACCAGGAAGTGCACCGCCTGGTCGTCGGACAGGCCCGGCAACCCTTTGATCGCAGGTGCCGCCGCCGCCCACGGCATCGGCACGGTGGGCTGGAACGGCAGGGCACTGCCTTCCAGCCAGCGCTCGGCCACGAACTCACCGCGCTCGTTGCGCGGGCTGTGGCAATCGCTGCACAGGCCGACCTGCTCGACCAGGTAACGGCCGCGCACAGGGTCGCCGAGTGGCGCGGTGTCGCGGCTGCAGGCGTGCAGGGTGACGGTGGCCGCGATCGCGGCCAAGAACAGGAGCGAGGAGATGTGTGCGTTCATGGGTTCCCGAGGTCGGGGGTGCTGGATCCAGGACCCGGCTCGGGCCGATGTCACAGTGCGCGCTGGAAAATCCGCGTGCCCCGGCCGAATCTCGCCGGCTGCGGTGGCGTTGGGATTTCGGCGTTCGCCGGCCCGCGCCGTCCGGCTAACCTGCCTGCTCGTGCCATGACTGCCCACGCCACCTTGATTCTCGGTTCCGGCCCTGCCGGCTACACCGCCGCCATCTACGCCGCCCGCGCCAACCTGGCGCCGGTGCTGCTGATGGGGCGCCAGCCCGGCGGCCAGCTCACCATCACCAGCGAAGTCGAGAACTACCCCGGTTTCCCCGAGGGTGTGATGGGCCCGGAGATGATGGAGCGCTTCCAGAAGCAGGCCGAGCGCTTCGGCACCGCGATCCACCAGGAGTTCGCCACCAAGGTCGACCTGAGCCGGCGGCCGTTCGTGGTCGAAACCGACGGCGACCGCAAGTTCGCGTGCCAGACGCTGATCGTCGCCACCGGCGCCAGTGCTCTCTACCTGGGCCTGCCCAACGAGATCGCGCTGCAGGGCCGCGGGGTGTCGGCCTGTGCCACCTGCGACGGCTTCTTCTTCAAGGGCAAGCACGTCTACGTGGTCGGCGGTGGCGACTCGGCTTGCGAAGAGGCCAACTTCCTGACCAAGTACGCCAGGCAGGTCAGCTTGGTGGTGCGCCGCGATGCGCTGCGCGCCAGCAAGATCATGCAGCAGCGCGTGCTCGACAACCCGAAGATCGAGATGCTCTGGCAGCAGAACGTCACCGACGTGTTCGACGTGCAGGCCGGCAAGGTGAACGGTCTCGAACTCACCCACACCATCACGGGGGAGAAGCGGCGGGTGCCCGCCGATGGACTGTTCTTGGCGATCGGCCACCAGCCCAACACCGGCTTGTTCCGCGGCCAGCTCGACATGGACGACAAGGGGTACCTGAAGACCGTGCCCGGCAAGACGGCGACCAACGTGCCCGGCGTGTTCGCCTGCGGCGACTGCCAGGACAGCTACTACCGGCAAGCGATCACCGCTGCGGGTACGGGGTGCATGGCGGCGATCGAGGCGGAGCGCTGGCTCGAAGCCCAGCACGACCGCTGAGCCGTCACGTCGAGCCGTCACGCGCCGAGCCATCACGGACCACGCCGCTCCCGCCCGTTCGCGCCCGCCCATGAAGGTCCGCTTGCTCGTGGTCTCGCACCGGCCGCCGTCTTGGGTCGCCGAGGGGGCCACCGAATACGAACGGCGCCTGCCGCGCGAATGGAAGTTCGAGCTGGTCGAACTGAAGCCCGGGGCGCGCACGGCCGGGCAGCCGGCCGCCAAAGTGCAAGCCGACGAAGCGGTCCGGTTGCGTGCAGCCCTGCCCAAAGGCGCTTGCCTCGTGGCGCTCGACGAACGCGGCGAAGGCTGGAGCACCGCGCAGTTGGCCGAACGCCTGCGGCGCTGGCAGCAGCAAGGCCGCGATCTCGCGTTCGTGGTCGGTGGTGCCGATGGCCTCGACCCGGAATTGGTGCGCTCCGCCGACCAGCGCTGGTCGCTGTCGGCCTTGACTCTGCCCCACGGCCTGGTGCGGGTCGTGGTGGTGGAGCAGCTCTACCGCGCGGCGTCGTTGCTGGCGGGCCACCCGTACCACCGGCCGTGAGTGCGCCACCGGACCGCACCCTGGGCCCGGGCGAACTGGCCCTGGCCACCGCGGCGGTGGCCGCTTGCCTCGGCGGTGGGCCGGCCCCGCGGGACTGGCTGCCGGCCCAGGGTGGCGCGCGCTTGCCCGGTGCGGTGCGCGGCGCGGTGGTGGCGCTGGCCAACCGGGTGCTCGGCGAACGGCGCCGTCTGCGTTGCCGGCTCGGCCTGCCGGATTTGGCCACCCCGCTGCCGCCCGACCGCGAAGCGGCGGCGCTGGTGCGCTGCGCCGCGGCGGCGCGACGCGAGTTCCCGGCGGACCAGGCTCTGGCGCAAGCACCCGACGAGCACCGGTTCGCCATCGAACACTCCCTGCCCGACTGGCTGGCTGCGGCCCTGCAGGCGGACTTCGGCCACGAGGCGGCCGCGGTCGCCGCGGCACTGCTCGAAGCCCCGCCGCGCACGCTGCGCACCAACCGGCTGCGCCGGTCCGGCCGGTCGGCCCTGGCCGCCGAACTGCTGCAGGCCGGCATCGCCACCGAACCGACCCGGTTCGCGCCCGACGGGCTCCTGGTTGCGGGCGAGGGCGACCTGTTCGCCACGGCCGCGTACCGCGACGGCGCGTTCGAGCAGCAGGACGAGGCCAGCCAGCTCGGTGCGTGGCTCACCGCTCCGCCGCCGCGCGGGGCCGTGCTCGATCTGTGTGCCGGCCGCGGCGGCAAAACCCTGGCGCTTGCGGCCCTGCTGCAGAACCGCGGCGAACTGCTGGCCACCGATCCCGACCCGCGGCGGCTCGAGCAGTTGCGCCGCCGCGCGCGGGTGGCCGGGGCCACCAACGTGCGCACGGTGCTGTTGCCGGACGGAGCCTGGCCCGATCTGGTGGCAGACTTCGCCCGGCGCGCCGACCGGGTGCTGGTCGACGCGCCCTGCACCGGCAGCGGTTCCTTGCGCCGTCGCCCCGAAGCGCGGTGGCGGCTCGGCCTCGAGGACTTCGCGGCACTGCTGCGCACCCAGGCCGCGCTGTTGGCCGAGGTCGCCGGCCACCTGCGGCCCGGCGCCCGGCTGGTCTACACCACCTGTTCGTTGCTGCGCGCCGAGAACCAGGACCAGATCAATGCGCTGTTGGCCAACCATCCCGAACTCGAACTGGTGCGGCTCGCCGAAGTGCTCGGCGGCGCGGTGGCGGCGCCGATCGCCGATGCCACCGGCACGTTCTTGTCGCTGCGGCCCGACCGGCACGGTTGCGACGGCTTCTTCGGGGCGATCGTGCGGCGCCGGCGCTGAGCTGCGCCGGCTTTGTTTCAGGCCACGACCACCCAGGCGCCGAAACACATGGCGATGGGGAGGACCACGCCGCTGCCCGCCGACGATGCTGCCCTGGCCGCTGCCGGCTCGGCGCGCATGCTGCACCGCGGCCACGCGTTGTTGCAGTGGGTCGCTGGCGGGGGAGCGCTGCTCCTGGCTCTGTTGTTGCTGCTGCTGCCGGCCTCGTTCGCCACTGGCTGCGCCGTGCTGGCGGTCGCCGCGTTCGTGGGCGTGGTCTGGCACGCCGCCGTGCGGTTTCGCCGTTCGGTGTCCGTGCAGATCGACGACCTCGAGGAAGCGCGACGCGCGGCGATGGCGCAGGCGCTGGCCAAGGCGCAGTTCCTGGCCAACATGAGCCACGAGATCCGCACGCCGATGAACGGCGTGCTGGGCATGGCCGAACTGCTGGTGCGCACCGAGCTCAATGCCGAACAGGCGCAGATGGCGCAGACGGTGCAGGCTTCGGCCGAAGCGTTGCTGGCGGTGCTCAACGACATCCTCGACTACAGCAAGATCGAAGCCGGCAAGCTCGAACTCGAGACCGCCGAATTCGACCTCTGGCAACTGGTCGACGACTGCGCCAGCCTGTTGCACCAGGCGGCCGACCAGAAGGGCATCGAACTCCTGACCTACGTCGATCCGCGGCTGTGGCGCTGCCATCGCGGCGATGCCGCGCGCCTGCGCCAGGTGATGCTGAACTTCGTCAGCAACGCGGTGAAGTTCACGCTCGAAGGCGAAGTGGTGCTCGCCGCCGAACTGGTCGGTGAGGACGCGCACGGCCAGCGCCTGCGCATCGCCGTGCGCGACACCGGCGTCGGCATCGACCAAGCGGCGATGGGCCGCCTGTTCACCGCGTTCTCCCAAGCGGACGCCTCGACCACGCGCCGCTTCGGCGGCACCGGGCTCGGCCTCGTGATCTGCCGGCGTCTGGTCGAGCTGATGGGCGGCAAGATCGACGTGCAGAGTACTGTCGGCAAGGGCTCGACGTTCTCGTTCGAGCTGACGCTGCCCAAGGGCGAGCTCAACAACGCCCGCGCCGGCGCTGCGGACGTGGATCTCTCCGCGCACGCGGTGCTGATCGTCGACGACAACGAGACCAACCGGCAGTTGATGACCATGCAGTTGGCGCCGAGCCAGATCGGCATCGACGTGGCCAGCAACGCGATCTCGGCGCTCGAAGTGCTGCGCACCGCGGCGCGCCGCGGCAAGCCGTTCACCATGGCGATCCTGGACATGGCGATGCCCGGCATCGACGGCATGCAGCTCGCCGAAGCGATCCGCAACGACCCGGCGATTCCGGCGCTGCCGATCGCGCTGGCCAGTTCGCTCGGCACCCGACCCGGCCTCGCCGAACTGGCGGCCGCCGACGTGTTCCGCTGGCTCAACAAGCCGTTGGCCTCGGCGCGCGTGCTGCAGGTGGTGCGCGACATGGCCAGTGTGCGGCCCGCAGCCGGGCGCACGCGCCCTGCCGACCCTGGCCCGGCGGCGGCTACGCCGCAGGTGGCCACGGCCCTGGCCGGCTTGCGCGTCCTGGTCGCGGAAGACAACGAGATCAACCGCCGGGTGCTCGCTGGCATGTTGCGCCGGCTCGGCTGCGAAGTGGTGTTCGCGGTCGACGGCAAGGAAGCGGTGCAGATCAGCCAGGCGCAGCGCTTCGATCTGGTGCTGATGGACTGCCAGATGCCCGAACTCGACGGCTTCGGCGCCACGCAGGCGATCCGGGCCCGCGGCGGGCGCTTCGCCAGTCTGCCGATCTTGGCGCTCACCGCGAACGTGTTGCCGAGCGACCGCGACGCGTGCCTCGGTGCCGGCATGAACGACTTCCTGGGCAAGCCGGTGAAGCTCGACGTGCTGCGCGCGGCCCTGCAGCGCTGGGGGCCGCAGCGCGGTGCGGCAGCGGCGCAAGCCTGATTCCCTGACGCGTCACCGAGGTCGGAAATTCTAACATGCCATGTTAGAATTTCCAAAGTCCCACAGAGGGCGCGACTACAGATCGTAGAAGCGTAGATCGCGTCCGGTCAGCAGTTTGGTGAACGCATAGATCTGACCGGCGTGGCCCGAGCAGTGTTCGAGCACGTGCAGCACGATGCCGATGCCGGTCTCCTGGTAGCGCTGCTGCACCGTGCGCACCGCCAGCAGGTCGGCCACCGTGAGCCGGTCGACGGCTGCACACGCCTGGTCGATCACTGCGGCCAGCTGTTCGACCAGCTCCAAGCCGCTGGCGCCACCGCTCGCCGCGAACTCCGCCGGCCGTTCGCGCCGGTCCGCCACGCCGGCGAAGCTCACCAGGATCCACTGCGTGATGTTGCCCGCGAGGTGCAGCAGCAGGTTGCCGACCGAATTGCCCGCGGCGCCGTGGCGGTGCCAGACCTGGGGGTCGTCCAGCGACGCCACGCATTGGCGGATGCGCGGCGCGTATTCGCCCTGCATGCGGCGGCGGAACTCGGCGGCGATCTGGGCGACCAGCCGTTCGGTTGCGTTGGAACTGCTCATGGTGCCGAGCCGATCACAAGGGGGCTGCGCGCGCCACCAGGATCACTTCGACCAGATCGATGCGCAGGTCGCTGTGGGCGCCTGCCGGCAGGTCGCCGATCACGGTGACCCGCAGTTGTCGCTGGCTGGTGACGTGGCGCAGGCTGCTGGTGCGGAAGGTCATGGTGCGCGCCGTGGTGTCCGCGGCCGGCCGCTCGACCACCGTGTCGAAGCGTTCGTCGACCGGGTTGTAGAGCGACATGCGCAGGAAGCAGTCGGCGCCCGCGCGCAGCACGCGCGCCACGGCGCGCACGCGCAGCTCCAGCACGTCCTCGGCGCGCACCACCGGCAGATCGAAGCGGCAGTTGATGCCGGCGACTTCGCGGTTCTCGGCGGTGGCGACCGTGGTCACCGTGAACTCGTCGTCGTCGACGGCCACCAGCTGGCTGCGGTTGGCGAACACCACGGTGCCCGAGGCGATCTGCACCGCTGCAGAGCGCACGTCGAGCGTACGCGGCGCTGCGGCCGCCGGGGCCGGGCCGAGTGCCGGCAGGCAGTCGAGGCCGTCGAGCTGCCAACGCGCGTCGGGCCAGAGCAGTGCCGGTTCGCCGCCCGGAATCAGGCTGGCCAGGCGCAGCGTGCCGCGGCCCTGGGTCGGCTCGGCGAGGCCGAAGAACAGCCGGTCGCCGGCGGGGGCCCAGCGCGGCAGGGCCACTTCGCCGCTCGGCAGCAGCAGGGTGGTGACGGTGCCGGTGGCGACTTCGACGCTGCACAGGCTGGCTGCGCCGGTGGCGAGGCGCCGGGCGAACGCGATGCGGCTGCCGTCGGGGGCGAAGCTCGGCTGGTGGTCGCCGCTGTCCACGCCGCTGCCCGGGCCGCCGTCGGTCAGCGGCACCGCGCCGCTGCCGTCGCCGAACGACAGCCACAGGTTGTGTTTGCCGCTCGGCCCGCGCCGGCTCCAGGCGACCCGGTCGGTGCCGGCGTGCCAGTCGGGTTCGCCGTCGGTGCTGCCGCCCGGCGGCTCGACGAACAGGCGCGCGTCACTGCCGTCGGCCGCGCAGGTCCACAGGCGCCTCGTGCCGGCGCGTTCGCTGGCGAACAGGATCCGGCTGCCGTCCGGCGCCCAGCACGGTTCGTCGTCGAAGCTGGTGTTGTTGGTGAGGCGCAGTTCCGGGGTGCTGCCGTCCAGCGTGGCCACGAACAGTTCGCGGCTGTTCGGATCGTCGAGGCTGCGTTCGCGGGCGAACACGACCTGCTGGGCGTTCGGTGCGCGGCGCACGTTGCGTTCGCGGCCGGTGCGGTCGGCGACCCGGCCCTGGCCGAGGTTCTGGGCGCTGCGCAGGCAGATCTCGGCGAACTGGTGCGGGCTGTCGACGCGGGCGCGGCAGGCGAGCAGTTCGGGGCTCTGGCCCGGGGTCACCGGGGAGCTGGAGCCACCACCGCTGCCACAGGCAGCGAGGGCCAGGAGCAGTGCGGAGGCCGGCTGCGTGCGCATCCGAGCATCGGACCAGAGGGTCACGCGGTTGGCAATGTGGGGGGGCGGAGCCGCTGGGCGGCGCGGCCGGCCGCAGGGCGCGCGAGTCACCGGCGCCGCCGGGCGAACGGCGCCACCATGCCGAGCAGGGCGGTGAGGGCTGTGGTGACCTCGAACGCCGCGAACGACGGCCGTTCGCCAGCCCAAGGGGCGCCGAGGCCGAAGCAGATCCAGCCCACCAGAAGGAGCCAGTAGCCGAGCAGCAGCCAGGTCCGCGGCTCGCGGCGCTGGTTGCTGCGTTCGAGCAGCAGGGGGAACAGCAAGACGGCGCCAAGGCCGTGGGCCCACACGGCGAACAGCACGCCGTACAGGCAGTACAGGTCGGGCCAGTCGTGCCAGTAGCCGCCGCGCCGCAGCAGCCAGCACGCCGGCGCCAGTACAGTGACGAAGGTCGCGGGGCCGAGGCCCCAGGCGGCCCAGAACAGACCCGCGGGCAGCGTGGGCGGCGGCCCTTCGGGGCTGGGGTTGGCCAAGGGGCCGGGCATGGGGTGGAACGCCGCCACCGCCTTGCCTCGCTCATGCCTGCGCGGGGGCTTGCCGCGAGCGCGGCGATGGTCGAAAGAGCATACTGCTGGCCAGCCGAGAGCATCCAGTGATCCGGTGCGGCGAGCGCACCCTCGCAGCGGCAAGTGCCCCCCATGCAGCCAAGCCCATGAATCGTCGGTTCGCTTCCTCGTGCTTCCTGTTCGTCGCGGCGCTCCTGCCGGCCCAGACGTTCGACGAGCTCTACCAGAGTGCCCAGGCGTCGGCCCGGGCCAACCAACCGGCGGTGGCGCTGCCGATCGTCGAGCGGGCGATTGCCAAGGACGGCAGTCGGTGGGAGGGCCATTACCTGCGCGGCTCGGTGTTGTTGGCGTTGGGCCGCCCCGCGGACGCGCTGGCCAGTGCGCAGCTGGCTGCCAGCGGAGCACCGGCGGAGCAGGTGGGCCTGGTGACCAGCTTGGTGGACCGCTGCCGCGCGGCCATCCCAGCACCGGCGCCCGACCGCGCGAAGGGCCCCACCGCGCAGCCGCCCGGCGCGGTGCCGGCTGCCAACCTCCGAGTTCCCGACACCCGGATCACGACGACGATCGGCTTGGTCATGCTGCCCGTTTTGGCGCAGACTTTCACGATGGGGAGTCCGGCCAGCGACCGGGACCGGGACAACCCCGAGCCCCAGCACCGCGTCACCCTCACCAAGAACTTCTGGCTGGCGGAGACCGAGGTCACGCAACGGCAATGGCGCGAGGTGATGGGCACGCAGCCCTGGCAGGGGCAGAGCGGCACGCTCCTGGGCGACGACGTCGCGGCGACCTTCGTGCACTGGCAGGATGCCGTGGAGTTCTGCACCAAGCTGACCGAGCGCGAGCGGGCCGCGGGCCGACTGCCCGTGGGCCATGCCTACCGCCTGCCGACCGAAGCGGAATGGGAGTTGGCGGCGCGTGCTGGCTCGACCACGAGCTACTGCTTCGGGGACGACGTGGCCCAGCTCCGCGACTACGCGGTGTATGCGGGCCATCGGCAGGGCGAGCATGCCCACGCGGTGAAGTCGCGGCGAGCGAATGCCCTGGGCTTCTACGACCTGCACGGCAACGTCTGGGAGTGGTGTGCGGACCTGGTGGCCGCTGGGACCGGCGCGAAGAGTGACGCCTGCTTCGACGGCGCCGTGGATCCGCTGGGCAAGAGCGGCTCCCAGCGGGCGACCCGGGGTGGTGGGTGGTTCTACTCGGCCGACCATTGCCGGTCGGCGCACCGGAGCGGCAGCGAACCTGGCCTGCGCTATGGCCACCTGGGCTTCCGGCCCGCGCTCGCCGCCGGTTCCTGAGCCCCTACCCGCGGCCGAGCGACTCCAGCTCCAACGCCGCCGCTTCCCACTGCTGCGTGACTCGCTGCACGGCCGCCTCCGCCGCCGCGAACTCGCGCTGCAGCGCCTCGGCGCGCGGCCCATCGCTCCAGACCTCGGGTTGCTCCAACTGCTGCGCCAGGGTCCTGCGCTGCTGTTCGGCGGCATCGACCTGCGCTTCGAGTTTCTCGACCTGCTGCTGCAGACGCTTCTGCTGCCGCTGCCGGTCGCGATCGAGACTGCGCGCGTCGGCGGGCTTGCTGGAGGCCGTTCCGGAGCCACTGCCTTTGGCCTTACCACCCGCCGGCGCCGGCCCCTTCGCCGCCGCCTTCACCGCCTTGCCCTCTGGCGCGCTGCCCGCAGTCAGCGCCGCACGCGCCGAGAGCGCCTTGGTCTTCTGCAGGTAGAACTCGTAGTCGCCCAGATACGGCGTCAGTGTGCCATTGGCCACGTGCAGCACTTTGTTGGCCAGCGTGCGGATGAAGTGCACGTCGTGGGAGATGAACACCAGCGTGCCCTCGAACTGCTTCAGGGCCAGGACCAGCGCATCGATGCTGCCCATGTCGAGGTGCGTGGTCGGCTCGTCCATCAGCAGCAGGTTGGGCGGCGACAGCAGCAGCTTGACCAGGGCCAGGCGGCTTTTCTCGCCACCGCTCAGCACTTCGACCTTCTTGAACACCGATTCGCCCGAGAACAGGAACGAGCCGAGCAGCGTGCGCACCGCCTGCTCGGTGACCTTGGCCTCGGTGTCCAGGGCTTCCTGCAGCACGGTGCGGGCCGGCCGCAGCATGTCGACGCGGTACTGCGAGTAGTAGCCGACGGTGACGTTGTGGCCGAGGCCGCGTTCGCCGCGCTGCGGCTGCAGTTTGTCGGCCAGCAGCTTCAGCAGCGTCGACTTGCCAGCACCGTTGGGGCCGACCAGCACGATGCGTTCGCCGCGTTCGACTTCGAGGTCGACGCCGCGGTAGACGGGGGTCGTGCCGTAGGCGAAGTGCAGATTCTGCAGCCAGACCACGCGCTGGCCGCTGCGCGGTGGCTGGGGGAAGCGGAAGCCGACCTTGCGTTCGTCGCCGACCGGAGCTTCGACGCGTTCCATGCGTTCGATCTGCTTCAACTTGCTCTGCGCCTGGGAGGCTTTGCTGGCCTTGGCCTTGAAGCGATCGACGAACGCCTGCAGGTGGGCGATCTCCTTCTGCTGGGTGCGGAACTGCGCCAATTGCTGGGCGTCGGCGGCGTCGCGCTGGGCGAGGTAGCGGTCGAAGTTGCCGGTGTAGCGGACCAACTGGCGGTTGCGGATCTCGACGATGCCGGTGACCAGTTCGTTGAGGAACTCGCGGTCGTGGGAGATCACCAGGATCGCGCCGGGATACCCCTGCAGGTACTGCTGGAACCACAGCAAGGATTCGAGGTCGAGGTGGTTGGTGGGTTCGTCCAGCATCAGCAGGTCGGGTTCCTGCACCAACAGGCGGGCGAGGTGGGCGCGCATCACCCAGCCACCGCTCAGTTCGCGTGCGGGGCGGTCGAAGTGCTGGGGGCGGAAGCCGAGTCCGGCCAGGATCTGCTTGGCTTTGGCTTCGACCTGGTAGCCGCCGAGTTCGTGGAAGCGTTCGTGCAGGTCGTCGTGCAGGTCCTCGGGATGGCTCGCGGCTTCGGGATGGCCGGCGTCCCAGGCCTTGACGGCCCGCAACAGGCGGACGAAGTCGGGGTGGATGGCGCAGGCGATCTCGGCCGCGGTTTCGTCGCCGACCGGGGCGCTCTCCTGGGGCAGGTAGCCGATCGAAGCGCCGCGGTCGCGCACCACGCGGCCGTCGTCGGGTGGTTCTTCGCCGAGGATCAGGCCGAACAGGGTCGACTTGCCGGCGCCGTTCGGGCCGACCAGGCCGATGCGGTCGCCGGTGTTGACCTGCAGGGCGGCGTCGGCGAACAACACGCGGTCGCCGTAGGACTTCGAGATGCCGTGGAGGGTCAACATTGGGGGCGAAGAGTATGCCGGTGGGGACGGTGGGGGCCAACGGGCCCATGGGGTTTGGGGGGGCAGGGGAGTGCTTTCCAGGCGGCAGAACCAGCAACCACACCTACCGCACCGTTCCCACCCCCGGGTATGAACCCCCCGTGCGCGTCGACGAATTCACCTACGAACTCCCCCCCGAACGCATCGCCACCACTCCGGCCGAGCCCCGCGACAGCGCCCGCCTGTTCGTCCACGACCGTGCCGCCGACCAGAGCCACCACCGCCACGTCCGCGACCTGCCCCAGTTCCTGCGCCCAGGCGACCTCCTGGTCCTGAACGACACCCAGGTGCGCCCTTGGCGCCTGCGCGGCGTTCGCCCGAGCGGCGGCAGCGCCGAGTGCCTCGTGCTCCGCCTGGAGGGCAACCAAGGCGAGGGCTACGTGAAACCCAGCAAGAAGTTGCGCCCCGGCGACGAACTGGTCATGGAGGCGGGAGCCGTGCGCCTCCGCCTCGGCCAGGCCCTCGGCGGCGGCCGCTGGCAACTGCACTTTCACGCAGCGCCTGAGCAGGCGGCCGCCCTGCTCGACCGGCACGGGCGGGCCCCGCTGCCGCCGTACATCGCCCGCGACGGCCAGGAGGACGTGTTGCGCGACCGCCAGCGCTACCAGACCGTGTTCGCCCGTGTCCCGGGGGCCGTGGCCGCGCCGACCGCGGGTCTGCACTTCACCCCCGGGCTGCTCGCGGCCCTGCAGGCCCAGGGCGTCGAATTGGCGTATGTGACCCTGCACGTCGGCGAAGGCACCTTCGCGCCGCTGCGCACCGAGGTGGTGGAAGAGCACCAGATGCACGCAGAGCAGTACGAACTGCCCATGGCCACCGCGGCCGCGGTCGCCGCGACACGCGAGCGGGGTGGCCGGGTGGTCGCGGTCGGCACCACCAGTTGCCGTACGCTGGAGACCTGTGCCCAGGACGACCGCACCGTGGCGCCGGGCCGCGGCGCATCGCAGCTGTTCTTGTACCCCGGCCGGCCGTTCCGGGTGGTCGATGCCCTGTGGACCAACTTCCACCTGCCGCAGTCGACCCTGCTGATGCTGGTGGCCGCGTTCGCCGGGACCGAGCGGGTGCTGCGTCTGTACCGCGAAGCGATCGCACTCGGCTACCGCTTCTACTCGTTCGGCGACGCGATGCTGCTGGTCTGAGAGCCGCGCCGCGCCATGGGGCGGTCCCCCGCGTTGCCGCGGCTCCCGTGAGATCCTGAGGGGTGCCGCCCGCAACCGCGGGCGGGGCCGCTCAATTCTGGAAGATCTCGGCGCCCGTCGGGCCGCCGCCGACCACCATCACCGTGCCGTCCGGCAGCGTCACCGTCACCGGGAACAGCCGCGGCGCGGCCATCGCGCCGGCCGGCGTCAGCAGGTTCGGGCCCTGCGAGAACACGTCGGTGGTGTCGGTGGCACCGAGGTTGAAGGTGCTGGTCGTGGGGTCGATGGTGATCGTGAAACCACCCGCGATCACCGCGCCGCCGTTCGCCAGCGGCGCGATCGCCGCACCCGCGCGGCCCTGCTGCATGCCGTTCACCGTGGCGAACGTGCCGAAGCTGCCGATCGCCGGGGTGTAGAGCTGGCAGTCGGAGCGGGTGCCGATGATCAGGTCCTGGATCTGGCCGGTCTGCAGGAACTGGGTCAGGTCGAGGGTCAGGCCGCCGGCGATCAGCACGCGGCCGTTGCTGGTCGGCGCGGCGCTGTGCAGGAAGCGCGCGCCGGTGAAGAACGCCGGGAAGCCGAAGCTGTTGGTCGCCGGGTTGAAGCGGTAGGCCGTGGCCGAGACGGTCGGGACGTTGACGATCGGGATCAGCGTCAGGCCGCCGGCGATCAGCACCTGGCCCGAGGTCAGCGTGGTCGAGGTGTGCAGGGCGCGCGCTTCGAGCATGTTCGGGCCGGCCGTGAACACGCCGGTGGCCGGGTCGAACACTTCGGTGGTCTGCTGGATGCCGGCGAACAGCGCCAGCAGGTTGGTGAAGTCGAAGGTGCGCAGGCCGCCGGTGACCAGCACCTTGCCGTTGCCCATCAGCGACGCGCCGTGGCCGGCGCGTGGGTTGGCCATGGTCAGCGTGGTGGTGGTTCCGGTGACCGGGTCGTAGAGCGCCGCGGCGTCGGTGGGCTGGCCGGTGGCGTCGAGGCCGCCGGTGAACAGGATGCGGCCATCGGCCAGCGCGGTCGACTGCGAGAGGATGCCGACGCCGAACGTGGCCCCAGCCGCCGCCCATTCCTCGGTGCGGGATTTGTAGATCTGGGCCAGCGGGCCCGAACCACCGCAGAACAGGATCTCGTTGTTGGCGGCGACGGCGGTGGTGCCGCCGAGGATCGGCACCGGCGGTTCGTTCAGCGGCGCCTTCCAGGTGTGGCGCAGTTGCGGCGTGAGGCGCAGCAGGTTCGACACGCGGAACGACGTCTGCCCGGCGACGGCCTGCAGCGAGATCACGAGGCTGCCGATCGCCGGGTCGTTCGGCAGCAGCAGCGAAGCGTTCGCCACGCCCTGCGCGCCGGTGTTGCCGAAGAAGCCCGGCAGCACGAACGAGTTGCCGGCGAAGGCGTCGCTGATCGCCAGCGTGATGCCGAGCGCTGGGATCGGCGTCACCTGCTCCTGGAAGTCGAAGACGATGGCGTAGGTCTCGTTGGGCTGGGCCCGGACCCGGAAGCTGGTGGTGCCGCCGATCGCGCCGCCGGTGAGGTCGAGCGACAGATTCTGGGCCAGGACCGGGGCGCCGAGCGCGGCGATCAGGAGGGAGGGAAGCAGGGACGAAGCGCGCATCATGGAAGTATGGCCCATGTTGCCCTGCTGGGCGATGGTGGGGACAGGTGGGCGCTCGGTGCGGTAGAGCGCAATCGGTGGCCGCCCGGCGCTGTCACCGACCTTTGGCCGCGCGCCACTTCGCCAGCAGCTCCACTTCGCGCTCGGCGGTCATGCCCGCCTGCCACTTGCGCTCGCCACGGCCGTTCTGCACCCAGGCCGCGGTGTCGCGCAGGGTCTCGGCGATCGGGCGGTAGGTGGCGCCGGCTCGGAGTGCGCGGGCGTTGCTGGCCCGGCCGTTCTTGGCCTTGGGGGTCCAGCAACCCATCTCACCCCAGCTCGACACGCCGTTCTGTTCGAGGAACTCGTCGTCGACCCAGGTGAACGAGCAGCGGTGGTTGAGCGTGCCCTTGCCGGTGTGCAGGAACTCGGCCACCGAGATGCGGCCGTCGAAGCCGACCGCGTTGTAGGGCCCCATCGCCCGGTCCTCGATCAGCCGTACCACGAAGCTGCCGAGGTCGCGCACGTCGACGAACTGCAGCTCGTTGTCGGGATGTCCGGGCGCCAGGCACTCGCCGCCGCGCAGCAAGCGGGCCGGCCAGTAGGTGAAGCGGTCGGTTGGATCCCCCGGACCGACGATGTAGCCGGGCCGCACCAAGGTGGCCGCCCCGGGGAACGCCGCCGCCACCGCGTCTTCGCAGTAGCGCTTCAGGGCGCCGTAGTGCTCGTAGTTGGGGCCGAAGTCCTGGGTGTACTTGTCGGGGCACTCGCAGAGCGGGCTCTGTTCGTCGACCGGTGCATTGCTCTGTTCGAGGGAGCGGTACACCGACAGCGAACTGATGTAGACGTACTGGCCGACATTGCCGCGCAATACCGCCGCCATGTCCTCCACTTCGCCGGTGAAGTAGCCGCTGGTGTCGACCACGGCGTCGAAGCGGCGGTCCTTCAGCGCGCTCAGGTCCTGAGCCGGGTCGTTCGGCTTGCCCGGACGCGGCCGGCGCCGCTGGCCCTGCAGGTGTTCGACGTCGGGGAACAGCCCCGGGTTGGTCTTGCCGCGGTTCCACAGGGTCAGTTCGTGGCCGCGCTGCCGCGCCGCCGTGACCACCGCCGGGCCCAGGAAGCCGGTGCCGCCGAGCACCAGGATCTTCTGCTTCTGGCTGGCCGACGCGAGCGGCAGGCGATGCCACGGCAGGGCGCTCGCGGCGGTGGCAGCGGACGAAGCGAACAGGAACTCGCGGCGGCTGGGGCTCGGCATGCCGGTAAGCTACGGTCCGCGCCCGCGCGTTGTTGGCGGCCGGGTCGCATTCCGCGGCGCGTTCCTCGGCAAGTCGCCGAAGTCGCCGAAGAGGCCGCACCGGCGGGTGCCCGGCGCGGCCGTTGGCGCTAGCATGTGCGGCTCGCCATGACTGCAACCACCTACCACCTGACCAGCTACGGCTGCCAGATGAACAAGCTCGACAGCGAGCTGGTCGAGAGCAAACTCCAGCAGCGCGGCTACCGGCCGGCCGCCGACGAGGCGGCGGCCCAGGTGGTCTTGATCAACACCTGTTCGGTGCGCCAGCACGCCGAGGACCGGGTCTGGTCGAAGCTCGGCAAGCTGCGCCTGCGCAAGAAGGAGGAGCCCGGCCTGGTGGTCGGGGTGCTCGGCTGCATGGCCCAGGAGCACCGCCGTTACCTGCTGTCGCGCATGCCGCACGTCGACCTGGTGGTCGGCCCTTCGGCGTTCGGCGACATCGACGCGACGGTCGCGGCCGCGATCGCGCGCAACCAGGAACTGGTCTCGAGCCGCGAACCGGCGCGCACCAAGCACCAGGTGGTGGGGGCGTCGATGCTCGCGGTCGACCAAGGCGTCAGCGGCGACACCATTTTCCGCGACGTGCGGGTGCGGCCGCACCGGTCTCAGGCGTTCGTCTCGGTGATGCGCGGCTGCAACATGCCGTGCAGCTACTGCATCGTGCCGACCACGCGCGGCGACGAAGTGTCGCGGCCGGTGGCTTCGATCGTCGAGGAGTGCCAGCGGCTGTGCGACGACGGCGTCACCGAGATCACCCTGCTCGGCCAGACCGTGAACGCCTACGGCCGCGACTTGACCGGCCAGAACGCCTCGCTCGCCGTGTTGCTGCGCGCCTTGCACGAGATCCCGGCGCTGCGCCGGCTCGCGTTCATCACCTCGCATCCGAACTTCCTGTCGCCGGACTTGGTCGCGGCGATCGCCGAACTGCCGAAGGTGGCGCGCTACCTGCACCTGCCGGCGCAGTCGGGCAGCAATGCGGTGCTGAAGGCGATGCGCCGCGGCTACACCGTGGAGCGGTACCTGGCGCGCCTCGAACAGCTGCGCGAACGGGCGCCGGACGTCGAGCTGCACAGCGACTTCATCGTCGGCTATCCGGGGGAGACGGTGGCCGACTTCCAGGCCACGGTCGATCTGGTGCGCCGCGTCGGCTTCGCCCAGAGCTACGTGTTCCAGTATTCGCCGCGGCCGGGCACCGCCGCCGCCGAACTGCCGGACGACGTGCCGCGCGCCGAGAAGGAGCGCCGCAACCAGGAACTGCTCGCGGTGCAGGGCGAACTGACGTTGGCGAAGAACCAGGCCCTGGTCGGTCAGGTGGTCGAAGTGCTGGTCGAAGGCGACAGCAAGGTCGACGGGCGCTACAGCGGGCGGACCGCGCACCATCGCCTGGTGCACTTCCCGACCCAGGACCGCGAGCTGATCGGCACCTACGTGCCGGTGCGGGTGACCGCCGCGCTCGCGCATTCGTGCCTCGGCGAACTGCTCGGCCACGATGCACACCAGGAGGGCCGCCTGGATCGCGCCGAGGTGCACACGTGATCGACGACCCGTTGCTGCTCGACGCGTGCATGCACGACGCGATCGAATTGGCCCAGCGCGGCCGCTTCGAAGTCGAGCCCAACCCGCGGGTCGGCTGCCTCCTGCTGCGCGATGGCGAGGTGGTGGCGCGCGGCTACCACGAGTTCTATGGCGGCCGGCACGCCGAGGCGATGGCGCTCGCCGAGGCGGCGCAGAAGGGCGTGCGCGCCGACACCGCGGTGGTCACGCTGGAGCCCTGTTCGTCGCCGCAAGGCCAGGACGGCAAGAAGACGCCGCCGTGCACCGAGGCGTTGCTGCGCGCCGGCATCCGACGCGTCGTGATCGGTGCGGTCGATCCCGACCCGCGCCATCGGCGCCTCGGCATCCAGGCACTCACCCAGGCCGGCGTCGAGGTGCTCGAAGGGGTTGCTGCCCGTGCTTGCGAAGCCCTCTACGAACGTTTCCGCCGCACGGTGCAGCTCGACCGGCCGTGGCTGTTGGCCAAGTGGGCGATGACCCTGGACGGCAAAACCGCGGCGCCGACCGGTGAAGCGCGCTGGATCAGCGGTCCCGAAGCGCGCCGCCGCACCCACGAACTGCGCGCGCGCTGCGACGGCGTGATGGTCGGCTTCAAGACGGCGCAGATCGACGATCCGGAGCTGACCGTGCGGTTGGTCTCCGGCAAACAACCGGTGCGCATCGTGGTCGATCCGCTCGGCGAGATCGACGACGACAGCAATCTGGTGCGCACCGCGCGGCAGGCGCCGACCTGGCTTCTGTGCAGCGAAGAGGTGGATGCGCGCCGCAGTGGCGTGCTGCAAGACCTCGGCGTACAGGTGATCCACGTGCCGACCGCCGAAGGGCCGCGCCGGCTGCACCTGCAGCAGGCGTTCCGCGAACTGCGGCGACGCGGCCTGCGTCGGGTGCTGGTCGAGGGCGGTGGCGGGTTGGTGGCGCAGATGTTCGCTTGGCGCTGCGTCGACCAGGTGCTGGCGTTCGTCGCGCCGAAGATCATCGGTGGGCGGCTGTCGCCGACGCCGGTGGGCGGCGAAGGACGGCCGTTCATGGCCGAGGCCTGGCGCCTCGAGGAAGTGCAGCACGAGACCTGTGGTGAGGATCTGCAGATCGCGGGCTTCGTGACGTAGTCGGTGGTGCAGGTGGCGGGGTCGGTCGTGCGGCAGACTCGATCCCCGGCCGCTTCGCGACGACTGTTGGCGAACTCGCCTCAGTGCTGCCGTGCCGCTGCCGCGCCAGGACCGCTGAGCCGCCAGAAGCCCAGCGCCCCGAGTGCGCCGCTCAGCGCGCAACCCCACCACAGCATGGTCGCCCCGCAGGTGTCGTAGACCACCCCGCCGAGCACCGGTGCCAGGACCAGCGCCAGCGTGAAGGTCATGCCGTAGGCGCCGTTGTAGGCGCCGCGCGCATGGTCGGGAGCGTGGTCGTTCACGTGTGCGCCGAGCAGCGGCATCTGCAGCAGTTCGCCGAGCGCCACCACCACCATGGCGAGCACCACCGCGGTGGCGCCGCCGAACAAGAGCCCCAGGTGGCCGAGGCCGACCACCAGCGAACCGAGTGCCACCACCGGCAGGGCCCGGCGCCCGCGCAGCCCGTGCACCACCGGCATCTCCAGCAGCGTGATCAGGATCGGATTCACCGCCAGGAACCAACCCACCTGCTGCGGCGTGTAGCCCTGGTCGACGAACACCCGCGTGCCGGTGGTGAAGTACTGCATGAAGGCCAGCAGCACGAGCAGGTTGGCGCCCATCAGCAGCACGAAGTGTCGGTCGGCGAACGGCCGTTCGTGCCCCTGCCCCTGGCCGATCGCGGCGCCGGCCACCGGCGTGGCTGCCGCCGGCCGGGGCGCCGCCGGGCGCCAGTCGCCGAGCCGCCACCACAACCACAGGGCCGCAAGGCCGCAGGTGGCCCCGTCGACCACGAACATCCAGCGGAAGTCGCGGGCCACCAGGTAGCCGCCGAGCGTGGGCCCGACCGCCCAACCGAGGTTGAGGGCGAAGCGGTTCAGCGACAGCGCCTTGCGCCGCAGTTCGGGCGGGGCGCTCTGGGCCGCCGCGGTGTTGCTGCCGGGCCGGAACGCGTCGTTGCAGACGCCGAGCACGAACACCGCGGGCACGAACGACCACGGCTCGGTGCACAGCAGCATCAGCCACATCCACAGCGCCGCACTGGCGAGCGCCAGCACCTGCAGCCGCACGGCGCCGAGCCGGTCGGTCAGCCAGCCGCCGAGCCAACTGCCGAGGAACGCGCCGATGCCGTAGAGCCCGACCACGAGGCCGGCCTGGCTCGGCGTGTAGGCGAAACCATCCTTGAGGTAGGGGCCGAGGAACGGCACCACCATCGAGCCACAGCGGTTCAGGAACGCCGCGGTGCAGAGCAGCCAGGTGCGCGCCGGCAGGCCGCCGAACGCTTCGCGGTAGAGCTGGGTCAGCGCGCGCAGCGGACTCGCCACGGCTAAGCGCGCCGCAGCGCCTGGGTCGGCGCCATGCGCGCGGCGCGCAGGGCCGGGTAGGCGCCGCCGCAGAGGCCGAGCAAGCCGGCGAAGACGATCGACTGCACCATCACCGCGGGCGTGGTGCGGAAGGCGAACGTGACCTCCGAGAAGGTCTGGTTCATGGTGCCGGTCTCGGCGCCCTGGAACGGGATCAGCAGCAGGCAGCCGAGCGCGCCGCCCAGGAAGCCGAGCAGGGTCGCTTCGAGCAGGAACGAGACGAAGATCGGCAACGGGCGGAAACCGAGGGCCTTCAAGATGCCGATCTCGTGGGTGCGCGAGGCGATCGCCGCCAGCATCGAATTGGTGCCGGTGAACACCGCGGCGAGTCCCATCACCGACGCCAGGAAGCCACCGAGGATGGCGAAGGTCAGCGACAGGCGTTGGGTCTGGCTGGCGAGGTACTGCCGTTCGCTCTCGACCTTCGGCTGCACGCGCAGGTCGCTCTCGTAGCGGGTCTGCACCGCCGCCAGATCGGTGTCGGCACGCACCTTGGCCAGCACCCGGCTGCGCACCGGCCGCTGCAGGGCCGCCGACAGCCGGTCGAGATCGCCCCACAGCTCGCTGCGGTAGCCACCTTTGCCCTCGAAGATGCCGACGATGCGGAAGTCGACGGTGTTGATGCGCAGCACGTCGCCGATGCGGCAGTTGGCGATGCGGCCGACCAGGCCCGCGCCGACGATCAGTTCGTCGCTGGCCGGGGTGAAGTTCTGGCCGTCCCGGATGCGCACGTCGTCGCCGTGGATGGCGAAGGTGGCGGGCTCCACGCCGCGGATCGACACGTTGGTCTCGCCACCGTCGAACTTGCGCAGGCGCACGGCCAGGAACAGTTCGGCGCTGGCCAAGGGGCGGCCCTCGGCGTCCTTCTCCACCTCGGGCACTTCCTTCTGCAGGATCGCGCACTGCTCGCGCGTGAGCCCCGACTCGCCCTCCGAGGTGGCGCCTTTGCGCAAGAACACCGCGAGGTCGTCGCGGCCGCGTTCCTGGAACAGTTGTACGAAGCCCTGCTGCAGCGACAGCATGCCGGCGAGCACGGCGACCGTGGCGGCGACCGCGCAGAGGGTCAGCAGGGTGCTGGCGCCGCGCACCCACAGGCTGCGCAGGTTGTAGCGGAACGGGACGAGGGCCATCAGCCGACCTCCCGCAGGGCCACCACCGGCGACAGGCGGACGGCGCGCAGCCCCGGCACCAGACCCGAGATCAGGCCGGTGGCGAGGGCCAAGCCCGCGCCGAGCACCAGCGTGTCGCGGTCGAAGGCGAAGTTGGGCAGGAACGACGAGGTGGCGATCTGGAACGGCCCCTCCAGCAGTTCGGCGAGGCCGATGCCGAGCAGGGCACCGGTGCCGCACACGGCGAGGCTCTCGGCGACCAGGAGGCCTGCCACGGCCGCATTGCCGAAGCCGAGCGCCTTCATCACGCCGAGGTCGCGGGTGCGTTCGCGGCCGGCCATCAGCATGGTGTTGAGCACGGCGAAGAAGATCGCGAACAGCACCGCACCGCCGACCAGGCGCAGCAGAGACGGCACGTCGCCGAGCATCGACACGAACTGGCGGTTGAACTCGGCTTCGGTGGTGGTCTGCACGCGTTGCGGCCCGTTCTCGAACAATGCGTCGACGTCGCGTTGCACCGCCAGGGCATCGGCGCCGGGCTGGAGGCGCAGCATGTAGACGCCGACGCCGTCCGGACCGGTGGCGCCGCCGGTTTCCACCGATTCGCGCAGGTAGTCGTAGTGGAACCAGAGCGTCTGTTCGTCGATCGCCGGGGAGCTGCTCTGGTAGATGGCCGCGATGGTGAACTGCCACGGCTGGCCGTCCACGCGCTGGAAGATCGTGCCGGTGATCGGCACGGTCTGGCCAAGCCGCCAGCCGTACTTGCTGGCGAGGCCGGCCCCGACCACGGCGGCGGTGCGGTTCCTCTGGAACTCCTCGTAGCTGCCGGACTGGATGGTCATTTCCGGGTAGCTCGGCAGGAACGTGTCCGGATCGATGCCGAACTGCGCGAAGTAGCCGCCCTTGTCCTGTTCGTAGCGGCCACCGAACCACTGCCACTTGCAGATCGCGCTGATCCCCGGCACCGCCGCCATCTTCTGCTGGTAGGCGAGCGGCAGGTCGACGAACAGACTGACGGCGGATTGCACCAGGAGCCGGTTGCTGGCCGCGGCGGACACGGTGTTGGCGAGACCGAGCGTCACCGCTTGCAGCATCACGATCAGGAACACCGCCAAGGCCACCGAGACCAGCGTCAGCAGGTTGCGCAGCGGATGGCCGAGCAGGTTGCGCAGCAGCAGTTTCCAGGGCATGGCTCAGCTCCTTGCCGGGTGGTTGGTCTCGATGCGGCCGAGCTTGCCCTTGTCGAGGTGGATCACCTGGTCGGCGTAGCTGGCCGCCTGCGGATCGTGGGTGACCATCAAGATGGTCTTGTGCAGTTCGCGGTTCAACCGCTGCAGCAGCGACAAAACGCTGTCGGCGGTGGTGCGGTCGAGGTCGCCGGTCGGCTCGTCGGCGAGGATCACTGCGGGGTCGCTGGCGATGGCGCGCGCGATCGCCACGCGTTGTTCCTGGCCGCCGGAGAGTTCGCGCGGCTTGTGCGCCATGCGGTCGCCGAGACCGACCAACTGCAGTGCGCGCTCGGCCTGGTCACGGCGCTGGCTGGCCGAGAGCGGTTGCAGCAGGAGCGGCAGTTCGACGTTCTCGCGGGCGGTCAACACCGGCAGCAGGTTGAAGCCCTGGAACACGAAGCCGATGTTCCGCGCGCGCCACGCCGCCAGCTCGCCGCCGCTCAGCCCCTGCAGGTCGGTGTCGCCGAACCGCACCTCGCCAGAGTCGGCGCGGTCGAGGCCGCCGAGCAGGTTCAGCAGCGTGGTCTTGCCCGAGCCCGACGGGCCCATCAGCGCGTAGAACGTCGCCGGGGCCATGTCGAGGTCGAGCTCGTCGAGCACGCGCAGGGTTTCCCCGGCGCGCTGGTAGGACTTGGTGACGGAACGGATCTGGATGGCTACGGCCATGGGAAGGTCAGGGATTGCTCTGGCGCACCCGCGCGCCGCTCTGCAGCGTGCTGGGCGGGGCCAGCACGATCCGCGCGCCGGCCGTGAGGCCGCTCTCGATGGCGATCCGGCCCGCTTTGCTCTCGCCGGGCACCACCACCGTGAACTGCACGGTGTCGCCGGCCAGGACGAACACGCCGCGCTGGCCTTGCCGTTCGACGAGCGCGGTCTGGTCGACGAGCAGGGTCGGCGCGCCGACGTCGGCCTCGGGCGCCTCTGCGCTCGCCGCGCGGAAGACGATGCGCACGCCCATCTCGGGGCGGAGGCGTTCGTCCTTGCGTTCCAGGGCGACGCGCACTTCGACGGTGGCCTTCTGCCGGTCGGCGGTCGGCCAGATGCGGTCGACGCGGCCGGGGTAGCGTTCGTTGGGGAACGCGTCGAGGAACACGTCGGCCGGCGCGCCGAGGCGCACCGCCGCGAGCGCCGTCTCGGGCACGTTGGCCTGCACCTCGAGCGAGGCGAAGTCGACCAGGGTGCACACGGCGCCGCGGGCGTTGCTGCCGCCTTGCACGTTCGGCGACACCACTTCGCCGACTTCGGCGTCCTTCAGCACCACCACGCCGTCGAACGGTGCGCGCACGTCGGTCTTGTCGAGCGTGGCCTTGGCCAGATCGCGCGCCGCGGTCGCCGCGCGCAGCTGCGCCGTGGTGACCGCCGCGTCGGCGGCACTGACCGCAGCCCGCGCTTTGGCGCTGGCCACGGCGCGTTCGCTTTGCAACAAGGCGGCGGTGAGCGCCGCATGGCGTGCGCTGGCCGCCTCGCAGTCGCTCTGCGCACGGTCGCGGTCGCGCACGGAGCCGATGTTCTGCGCCAGCAAGTCGGTGGCGCGTGCCAGTTCCAGAGTGGCGAAGCGCGCCTGCGCCGCCGCTTCGGTGCACTGCGCGGTTGCGGTGGCGACGGCGGCCTGCACCTGGGCGACCTCCGCCTCGGCTGCCGCGGCGGCCGCTGCGGCGCGGCTCTGGTTCGCCGCGGCAGTGACCAAGTCGGCTTCGGCGCGCTGCAGGGCGGCCCGGAACTCGTCGGCGTAGAGGCGTGCCACCACGTCGCCCTTCCGCACCACGCTGCCTTCGCGCACGTTGAGTTCGACGATGCGGCCCGGCACGTCCGAGGACAAAGCGGCCCGGCGCGCGGCGACCACGTAGCCGTTCGCCGCGGTGCCGCGGATCGCCGCGGCTGCTTGGCCGCGGGTCTCGGTGACCAGGGCGACCTGCACTTCGGGCAGGCGCACGCGGTCGAGCGTGGTGCGCAGGCTGGGCCAAGCGAGCCAGACGGCTGCCGCGGCACCGCTGAGCAGGCACAGGCGCAGTGGCCACGGGTTGCGGCGGCGCACCGCCGGAGCGGGCGAACGTTCGATCTTGAGGCTCTGCAGGTCCACGGTGGAGGCGGCGGCGGGGCTGGCAGGATAGCGGTTGTGGGGCCGGATTCCTGCTTCCCGTGCGCGGGCCGGGTGACTTCGTGCTCGGCCACCGAGATCGTCATCCGTTGCCGGGTGCCCGAAAGGCGGCGCTGCCTCGGGCCGCTTCAGCCACCCGGCGCAGCGCGGCCCGGCAGCTTCACCCAGCCCGGGCGCGACAGGTCCAGCGAACGCCGCGACAGGTCGTTCGCCAGCTCGACGTCGACGTGCCAATGTTTGCCGCGGCGGTGCACCCGCTGCACGCAGCACAGCCCGACACGCGGCACCTGCAGCCAGTCGCCCCGTTGCACGGGAGCCCCGTCGGCGGGCTCGACCGCGTCGGGGCGCGCGGTGCGCACCGTGCGCGGCGGCGGCAGGTGTGCCGCGCGCCACGCCTCCGGGTCGGTGCAGACGTCGCAGCTCCCGCAGTTCTCGGGCCCGTCGTCGCTGCCGAAGTGGCTGTGGATCGTGTGCTTTCGGCACCCGGGTTCGGTGGCGTAGCGCACCATGCGCAGCAGCGCGCGCAGGTCGTGCTGGCGTTTCGCCATCGGGAACCACGCCTCGAGCTCGTCGCCGTTGGGGGTGCGCAGCACCCTGAGGTCGCGACCCGGCTCGCCGCTGAGGCAGCCGCCATGGCGTAAAAGCCGCAGCACCGTGTCGATGCGCCCGTCGCGCCGCTGCCGGGGCAGGAACCGTTCGCGCAGCGAGTCGGCATCCTCAACGTGCGCCGCGTCGCCGAGCCCGTGCAGGTGCTGAACCACCAGCGTCGCCAGTTCGGCCTCGGGATTGGCCCAGGTGATGAAGTCGCGCTGGATCTCGAGATCTTCGGCGCGGTAGAGCAGGGCACACACCGAACCGAGGCCGTCGCGGCCAGCGCGGCCGACTTCCTGGTAGTAGGCCTCCAGCGTGCGCGGCAACTGCCAGTGCACGATGGCGCGCAGGTTCGGCTGGTCGACGCCCATGCCGAACGCAGGGGTGGCGAGCATCAGCGCCGTGTCGCTCGCGACGAAGCGCTGCTGCTGCGTGCGCCGTTCGTGCGCCGACAATTCGCCGTGGTAGAGCAGCGGTCGGTAGCCGGCGCGCAACAGGCGCGTCTCCAGCCGCAACAGGTCTTGTATCAGCGCGCCGTAGACGATCGCCGGGCCGCCGGTGCGCTGCAGCACGGTTTCGAGTGCGGCGAACTTGGTGTCTTCGTCGGGAGTGTCGTGGACCTCCAGAAACAGGTTGTCGCGGGCGATGCCGGTGCGGAACACCGGGCTGGCCGGCAGCCGCAGCACCCGTTGGATCTCGGCTTGGACTTCCGGTGTGGCGGTGGCGGTGAGAGCGAGGCACGGCACCTCGCCCAGTTCGGCGCGCAGGGCCCCGAGTTGCAGGTAGTCCGGGCGGAAGTCGTGGCCCCACTGCGACAGGCAGTGCGCTTCGTCGACGGCGAGGCGGGTGACGCCGAGGGCTTGCAGTTGGGCGCGGAACTCCGGCACGCGGAACCGTTCGGGCGTGACGTAGAGCAGCCGCACCTCGCCACTCTGGGCGGCCGCGAGGCGGCGCCGGCGTTCGCCGGCTTCGAGCTGGCTGTGGATGCAGGTCGCCGGCAAGCCGCGCCGCTGCAGGGCCGCTGTCTGATCGTCCATCAGTGCGATCAGGGGCGACACCACCAGGGTGAGGCCAGAGCCGACCAGCGCGGGCAGTTGGTAACACAGCGACTTGCCGTCGCCGGTGGCCATCACGACCAAGCCGCTGCCGCCGCCGAGGAAGTGCTCGACCACTGCCTGCTGCAGGCCGCGAAACGCTGGGAAGCCGAAGTGCAGCTGCAGCGCTGCGTGCAGGTCGGGAGTGGTCACGGCGTGGCCAAGGCACTGGAACCGGAGCGGGTCACCACAGCGGCGTGTCCGCGTCGCCGAAGCGTTCGGCGGTGACGCCGAGCCGTTGCAGCAGCAGCAGCCACAGCCGGCACAGCGGCGTGTCGTTGGCGTGGGTGAGCAGCCGCCCCTGCGGCAGCCCCAAGGCGCGGCCACCCGCCAACAGCACTGGCAGGTCGTGCGGGCTGTGCGCGTTGCCGTCGCGCATGGCACTCGCCAGCACCACCATGGTGTGGTCCAGCACGGTGCCCTCGCCTTCTGGAATCGCGGCCAGCTTGTCGAGGAAGCTGCGGAAACGCTCGACGTGCCAGCGGTTGATCCGGCGGTAGGCTTCCTGCTTGTCGGCCTTGCCTTCGTGGTGCGAGAACTCGTGGAAGCCGCCGGCGCAGCCGTCGACGAAGGAGAAATTGCGGCCGGAGACTTCGTTGGCCAGCAAGAACGTGACCACCCGCGTGCTGTCGGTGGCGAACGCCCAGGCGATCAGGTCGGTCATCTGCTCGACGTGGGTCGGGTAGTCCGCCGGCACGCCAGCGGGTGGGGCGGCCGGGTCGGGCGGCGCTGCGCCGGATGCCGTGGCGTTCGCCTTGGCCGCTGCTGCGGCGGTGATCCGCCGTTCGAGGGCGTGCACGGCTTCGAGGTAGGCGTCGAGCTGCTGCCGGTCGCGTGCCGGCAGGTTGCTGCGCAGGCGGCGGGCCTCCGCGGTCACCAGGTCGAGCACCTGGCGCTGGCCCGGGTCGGTGCTCTGGCGGCGCAGCCCGCACAGGCGGTCGAACACCCGCCGCGGCACGATCTCCTTCGGCACCGGCCGGTCCGGGGCGGCCCAGGCCAGGTTGCCGCCGTAGACGGTCGAATAGCCCATGTCCTCGACCGGATAGATCGGATCGCAGCCGAGTTCGAGGGACGGCAGCAGCGTCTGGGCGCCGAGCTGCTGGGCCGCGAGCTGGTCGCACGACACGCCGTTCCACAGATCGCGGCCGCCGGTGCGACGGATCGTGGCGCCGGTGAGCAGCGGCGCCACCTTGGCGTAGTGGCCGTCGCCAGTGAAGCTGCCGCGGTTGGCGAGGCCGGTGAGCACCGACGTGACCGCTTGTCGTGGGCCGAGTGCGGCGAGGCTGAACGACGGCTCATACCCGCCGCCCGGCTGCGCGGTCGGCTGCCAGGCGGCTGGCAGCACCCCGTTCGGCATCACCAGGATCGCCAGGCGGCGCGGTGGCGCCACCGGATGCTTGCTTCGCGCTGCCAGCGCTTCGAGCCACGGCAAGCCGAGCCAGCAACCAGTGCCGCGCAGGAATGCGCGCCGGGTCTGGGTGGGGTGATTCATCGCGGGGCTCCGGAAGTGCGGTGGGTGAACAGTGGGGAAGCGAGCGCGGCACCGAGCAAGGCCGACCAGCGGTCCCCGCCAGCACGCGTCGCCGCGACGATCGCCTGCAGTTCCGCTTCGTCGCTGGGCCACAGCGGCCGGCCGCTGGCGAACACCAGCAGGTGTTTGGCGAAGCTGCGCACGAACTCGTGCTCTTGCGCGCGCAGCAGTTGCTGCAGACCTTGCGGGCCGCGCACCGCGGTGCCGTTCGGCATCGGCACCAGGTCGTCGATCGGCTGGCCGTGCAACTCGGTGCGCCACTGGCCCAGCACGTCGAAGTTCTCGAGCAACAGCCCGAACGGGTCCATGACTGCGTGGCAGGTGGCACAGCGGCGGTCGCGGCGGTGCTGTTCGAGTTGCTCGCGCAGCGACCGGTTGCCGACCGGCGTGTCGTCTGCTGGCAGCGTGCCGGCTCCGGGCGGGGCCGGGGGCACCGGTCGGTCCAGCAGCACTTCCAGCACATAGCGGCCGCGCCGCACCGGGCTGGTGCGCAACGGCAGCGAACTGCTCATCAGGAACGCGCCCATGCCGAGCACGCCGCGCCGGCGGTCGTCGGGCAGGGCCACGCGCTGCAGGCCAGAGCCCTCGGGGGCGGGCAGGCCGTAGAGTTTGGCCAGCGTGGGGTCCACGTGGGTGAAGTCGGCGGTGAGCAGCACCGTGACCGGCAGGTCTTCGGCGACCAGGGCCTGCGCCAGCCGCAGCACCTCTTCGCGCAGGTTCGGCCGCAGCGAGTGGTTCCAGATCTGCGGGTAGCGGCGGAAGTCGGCGTTGCTGTCGAGCACCAGATGGGCACGCAGCCACTGGTCGAAGAACGTCTCGGCCAGCGCGCGGCCGCCGTCGGCCGCCAGCAGGCGCATGGCGTGCGCGAGCCGCACCGCGGGGTCGGCCAAGGTGCCCGCCGCGGCGGCTTTGCCGAGTTCGGCGTCCGGTGGGCCTGCGGCGCACAAATAGGCGAGGCGCACGGCGAGTTCGTGGCCGTCGAGGGGGGCGCCGGCGCTGGGCATGCCGGTTTCGACGCGGAACAAGAACGACGGCGCCAGCAGCACCGACTGCAGCAGCGCGTCGAGCACGGCGTCGGCGTTGGCACCGTCGGCGCGCCGCGCGGCGGCCAGGGCCACGCGTGCTTCGACTTCGGCCGCCGTGGCAGGCCTGCGGAAGGCTCTGGCCAGCCACTGCGGCAGGGCGGCTTCGAGCGGCAGCTCGGCGGGCCAGCACGCACTGCGCGCGGCCGGGCTCGCCAGCACCGCGCGGCTCACCGCGGCCGCCGCGGCGGCGTACTGTTCGAAGCAAAGCGGCGACAGGGCGCGACCATCGCCCAGGTTGTCGAACCCGTGCACGATCGGATCCTCGGGCAGCAGGTCGGCCGGCGGTGGTTCGACGCCGAACACGGCGCGCACCGAAGCCCCGTATTCGCGGCGTGACAGGCGGCGCAGGGTCGGTTGTCCGGCATCCGCGGGGGCGGGCCAGGCGGCGCCGAACAACAAGGAGAGATCGCGCCGGGCGGCGGCGTCGGGCGCAGGTTCGTCGGCCGGGGGCATGGTGCCCGCACGCACGGCGGCGAAGGCACGTTCGAGCGCGGCCGCACCCTGTGAGCCTGCTGCCTGGGGGGTGGCGAACACCACCTCGAAGTCGAGGTCGCGCTCGGCATCCACGCCCAGGTGGCAGGCGCCGCAGTGCTGCACCACCAACTGCGGGGTCGCCGCAGGCCGGTCTTGCGGCCGCGCCGAGCCCACACAGAGGAGCGAGCAGGCGACCACGAGGTTGTGCGGCAGGGCGACCACGGCGCACAGCGTAGCCGATTGCCGCTGCGGCCTCACCAAGGTGCGTGGCTCGGCCGCAGCCGCTGCCAGGCGAACGAGCCAAAGCCGCCGAGCAGCGTGGCGCCGCTGCTGAGGCAACCGCGCCACGGCCACGCCAGTTCGAACCAATGCGGCAACACCCAGAACACCAGTGCCACCGTCACCAGGCCTGCCAGTGCGCCGAATGCGGCATGCCGCGGCCCGCACGCCGGCGACAGGGACAAGCCGAACAGGCCGAGGATCACGCCGGTGGTGACCGTGGCGATGCCGAGCACCTGGTTGACCACCGCGGCGCCACCGCCGAAGTCGCCGAGTGCCACCGCCACCTGCAGGCCGCCGAAGCCCAGCGTCGCCCAGCGCGCCGCGCGCAGTTGCCAGACCGCATCGTCCGCGCGGCCGCTCCAGGGCACCAGGAAGTCGTGCACCAGCGCACTCGCCGACGCCGACAGCGAACTCGACAACGTCGACATCGCCGCGGCGAACAGGGCGCCGAGCACCAGGCCGCGCAGGCCGCTCGGCAGGTGGTGCACCAGAAAGTGCGGGAACACCTGGTCGCCGCGCGCGAACGGCTCTGCCGGCGGGTGGGCCGCGTAGTACTGCGACAGCCCGAGCCCGAGCACCAGGAACAGCGCGAACTGCAGCAGCACCACCGGCCCGCTCCAGAGCACCGCGCGCTGCGCGTCGCGGGTGGTGCGCGCACTGAGCACGCGCTGCACCACCAGATGGTCGACGCCGTGGGTGCCGAGCGACAGCAGGGCGCCGCCGAACACGCCGGCCCACACGGTGTAGGGATTCGCCAGATCGAACCCCCAGTCGAGCACGCGAAAATCGGGTGCCGACGCCGCCGTGGCGAGCGCCGTGCCGAGCCCTTCGGGCAACGCGCCGTGCAGCACCCACAACGCCGCGCCGGCGCCCAGCAGGTAGATCCCGAACTGCACCACGTCGGTCCAGACCACCGCGCGCAGGCCGCCGAACACCGTGTAGGCGAGCGTCACCAGTGCGGTCGCCGCGACCGCGGTCGCCTGGTTGCAGGCGAGCAGGGTCTGCAGCACCACGGCGCACAGCCACAGCCGCAGCCCGTCCGCCACGGTGCGCGTCACCAGGAACAAGCCGCTGGCCAGCCGCTGCACCGTCCGACCACTGTGCCGCTGGAGCAGTTCGTAGGCGCTGCCGAGGGCGCCGGTGCGGAACCGTGGCACCAGCCAGTGCGCTGCCAGGGCGCGGCCGGCGAGGAACCCGAGCGGCAGTTGCAGGTAGCGCAGATCGCCGGTCGCAGAGGGCAGGCCTGCGCACGCGATGCCGGGCACCGACAGAAAGGTTGCCGTGCTGGTCTCGGTGGCGACGATCGACAGCAGCAGCGCCCACCATGGCAGGCCGCGGCCGCCGAGCAGGTAGTCCTGCGCCGAACGGTTGCCGCGGCCCAACCAGCCGCCCAGCACCAACATCAGCAGCAGGTAGGTGCCGAGTACAACGAAGTCGAGCGCACCCACGGCCATGCCGGCTCTATACTCGCAGGCCTTGCCATGACCAAACCGGATCTCGCGGCGCTGTCCACCGAGGCCAGGAACCCGCGCACCCACGAGCTCGACGCCCTGCCGACCGCCGACCTGCTGGCGATCATGCACGACGAAGACCGGGCGGCGGTCGCGGCCGTGGGCACCGTGCTGCCGCGCATCGCCACGGCCGTCGACCAGATCGCCGAACGGCTGCGCAAGGGCGGCCGGTTGCTCTACGTCGGGGCTGGCACGTCGGGCCGCTTGGGCGTGCTCGACGCCGCCGAGTGCGGGCCGACGTTCTCCGCCGGCCCCGAGCAAGTGCAGGCGTTGATCGCGGGTGGTCCTGCGGCCCTGCTCGCCGCCGTCGAGGGTGCCGAAGACGACGCCGAGCGCGGTGCCCAGGACCTTGCGGCCCTGCGCCCTGGCCCGCACGACGCGGTGGTCGGCATCGCCGCCAGCGGCCGCACGCCCTACGTGCTCGGCGCCCTGCGCGCCGCAGCCAGCGCCGGTGCGCTGCGGATCGCCATCGTCTGCAACGCCGGTTCGCCGGTCGCCGCCGCCGCCGAACTGCCGATCGAGGTGCCGACCGGCGCCGAGGTGCTGACCGGCAGCACCCGCCTCAAAGCCGGCACCGCCACCAAGCTGGTGCTCAACATGCTGAGCACCGGCGCGTTCGTGCGCCGGCACAAGGTCTACGGCAACCTGATGGTCGACGTGCAGGCCAACAACCAGAAGCTGCGCGCGCGCTGCGAACGCATGCTGGTGGCGGCGCTCGGCTGCGATCTGGCGACGGCGCAGCGTCTGCTCGCCGAGTGCGACGGTGAGGTCAAGACCGCGATCGTGGTCGGCCAGCGCGGCATCGCGCCCGCGGCGGCGCGCACGCTGCTGTTCCACTGCGAAGGCAGCGTGCGGGCCGTGCTGGAGCGGGAATCGTGAGCCGAGCGCGGCTGCCGCGCACCGTCTACGCGCTCGGCCTCGTTTCGTTCGCCACCGACCTCGCCAGCGAAATGGTGGTGCCGCTGCTGCCGGCGTTCTTGGCGGGCCTCGGCGGCGGCATGGTCGAACTCGGCCTCTTGCACGGCCTCGGCGAACTGGTGGTCGCCGGCCTGAAGATCGTGAGCGGGCGCTGGTCGGACCGGCAGCAGAAGCGCAAACCGTGGTTGGTGGTTGGCTACGGGCTCGCCGCGCTGATGCGCCCGGCGTTCGCGCTTTGCGCGACGCCGCTCCAGGCGGTGCTGGTGCGCAGCCTCGACCGCGTCGGCAAGGGCCTGCGCGCCGCCCCGCGCGATGCGCTGCTCACCGAAGTGGTGCCGGCCGACCGGCGCGGTGCCGCGTTCGGGGTGCAGCGTGCGTTCGACCACGCCGGCGCTTGTGGCGGCGCGCTGCTCGCCGCCTGGCTTCTGTGGCTCGGCTGCAGCGAACGGCAGGTGTTCGCCGCGGCCCTGGTGCCCGGCTTCGCCGCGCTGCTGGTGCTGTGGCTCTTGGTGCGCGAAGTGCCGGCGGCCGAAGTCCGTCCCACGCGGCCGGTCGTGCCGGCGGCCCCGGGCACCGTCGGACGCCTTGCGCCGCTGTGGCTCGTGGTGGTGCTCGCGGCGATGGCCGCCGCGGTCGATCTGTTCCTGCTGGCACGCGCGCGCGAACTCGGGGTGCCACCCGCCGCGCTGCCGCTGTTGTGGGCGCTGCTGCACGTGGTGCGGGCGGGCTTCGCTGCGCCGCTCGGAGCGCTCTCGGACCGGCTCGGCCGGCGCGCGGTGCTCGGCACCGGGCTCCTGGTGCACACCGGAGTGATGGCCGGGTTCGCGCTGCTCGAAGGCTCGCCGTGGCTGTGGCCGTTGTTCGCGCTGCACGGGCTGCATGCGGCGTTCAGCGAAGGGGCCGAGCGCGGCCTGGTCGCGGACCTCAGCGGTGCCGACCGGCGCGGGGCGGTGTTCGGGCTGTTCCACGCGCTGCAGGGCGGGGGTGCCTTGGTGGGTGCGCTCTGGCTCGGGCTCGTGTGGGAGCGCGGCAGTGCGGCCTTGGCGTTCGGCGTGGCGGCGGGGCTGGCGCTGCTGGCCGCTGTGCTGCTGGCGTGGCTGGTGCCTGGGCGGCGCGCGGCGGCGGCCGGTTCCTGACCAGGGTCTCCAGGGTTCAGCTTGCTCTTGCCGCCGCGGCGTGCGCACTGCACAGTCCGCGCATGGCCGAGCCGATGGCTGCTCCCGAGGTGCAGGTGGTGGCGGACCCCGCCGCAGCGGTGCCGTTGTTGCTCGACGCGCTGCGCACAGCGGCGCGGGAGCGGGGTTGGCTCGGGCTCGCCACGGGGGCCACGTTCGCCGGGCTGTGGCCGGCCCTCGCGGCCGAACTCGCCGCGGGGCGGTTGCCGCAGGCGCAATTCACGCACCTCGACGAGTACCTGGGCTTTGCGCCGCAGAGTGCCGGCGGCATGGTGCACGAACTGTTCACGGCGTGCCCGCCGTTCGCCGCGTTGTGGCGCGCGGGCCGGTTTCTGCCGGTGCCGCACGACGGCAGCCCAGCGGTGCTGGCCCAGCACGAAGCGGCTTTGCAGGCGCAGGGCGGCGTGGCGCTGCAGTTGCTCGGCATCGGGCGCAACGGGCACCTCGCGTTCAACGAGCCGGGCACGCGTTTCGGCACCGGGTTCCATGTCGCAGCGCTCGCCGAGACCACCCGCGCCGACGCCCGGCCGCGCTTTCGGCCAGGCGAGCCGCCGACGCACGCAGTGACCTCGGGGCTCGGCACCATTGCGGCGGCACGGCGGCTGTTCCTGTGTGCGTTCGGCGCCGGCAAAGCTGCGGCGGTGCGCGCCATGCTGGAAGGGCCGGTGGGTCCCGAGTGTCCGGCGAGCTTGGTGCAGCGGCACGGGCGGGTGGTGGTGGTGCTGGATGCAGCAGCGGCGGCGAGCTTGGCGCGCGTTCGGTAGCCGCGGCCGAGCCGGGTCCGTTGGTGGGCGGACCTTGGCGCGCCGCCGTCACCGGTTCCGGCATGCGCCCAACCGGCTCAGCCGCGCAGCGGCACCAGCAGCGGCACCAGCAGCGTGGTGACCAGCCAGGTCGAAACCGCGAACGGCAGCCCCAGCACCACGTAATCGCGGAACTGGTACCGCCCGGGGCCCATCACCAGGATCGTCGATTCGTGTGCCACCGGCGTGACGAACCCGGCCGAGACGCAGATCGCGACGCCCAGCAGGAACGGCATCGGCCGGCAGCCCCCAGCGGCGGCGATCTCGTAAGCCACCGGGGCGAGCACCACGGCGACGGCTGCGTTCTCGATCACCTGGGTCATCGCCACGGCGAACGCCAGCACGATCGCCAGGAGCAGCACCGGGGAGTGTTCGCGCACGCTGCCGACCACGGCTTCGGCGACCCATTGGGCGGTGCCGGTGCTCTGCAGGGCTTCACCGAACGGGATCATCGCGCCGACGATCACGATGGCTTGCAGGTCCAACTGCTCGTAGGCCGCCCGCATGCCGACGCAGCCGGTCAGCACCGCACCCATGGCGGCCATCGGGATCGCCACCGCGGGGGCCAGCAAGCCGGTGGCGCCGCACAGCACCATCGCCGCCATCAGCGCCAGCACGATCCAGGTGTGCATGCGGCGCGCCGTCGGCATCGACCGCGATTCCAGCAGCAGCAGGTTGGGGTTCTGGCGCAGGCGCTGCAGTTCGGCTTCGTGGCCGACCAGCAGCAGCGAATCGCCGCTGCGCAGCGGCACCGCCAGGGGGCGTTCGCGGATCGAGCGGCCGGCGCGGCTGATCGCCAGCGGGCTGACCCCGTAGCGGCGGTGGAATTCCAGGTCGCGCAGGCTGCGGCCGAGCAGTTCGCTGTCGGGCGGCAGGATCGCTTCGACCATGCGCAGATCGGCCGAACGGAGGGTCTTGTCGTCGACCTGCAATTCTTCTTTCACCGACAAGCCGCGCTGCAGCGCGTCGGTGATCGCCGTGACCCGGCCCTGGATGACCAGCACGTCGTGCGTTTGGATGCGCAGGTGGCCCTGCGGCGGCAGGAACTCGCGGCCGCGCACCACCTGCAGCACCGTCACGTCGCGGCTCTGCAGGTCGAGCTCGGCCAAGGTGCGGCCGATGTAGCTCGACCCGGGCTCGGCCATGGTCTCGGTCAGGAACTCGGCGACTTCGTAACGGCTCTCGAGCGTGGGGCGGGCTGTGGCGGTGGGCAGGAAGCGCCGGCCGACCAGGGCGAACCAGGCGGCGCACGCGGCGAACACCGCGAGCGCCACCGGCGTGAAGGCGAAGAAGCCGAGGCCCGTGCCGGTGCGTTCGTGCAGGTAGTCGGACAGCACCAGGTTGCTGCGCGTGCCGATCAGCGTCCACTGGCCGCCGAGCAGCGAGCCGAACGCGAGCAGCATCAGCACGCGGGAGGGCGCGTAGCCGCGTTCGCGGCAGATCGCCATCACCGGTGGCATCCAGACCAGTACCGTGGTCGTGTCGTTGACGACTGCGCTGAAGGTGGTGACCAGCAAGAGCACCGTGAGCTGGAATCGCAGTTCGCTGGTGGCGGCTGCCGCGAGCAGCCGGCCGCCGAGCAGCTGGGCCGCCCCGGTGCGCACCATGGCGGCCGACAGGACGAACATCGACGCGACCATGACGACCGCCTGGCTGCCGAAGCCGTGGAACGCTTCGGCCGGGCGCAGGATGCTGCGGAAACCCTCGGCGGTCGATCGCCACGGGACCAGCAGCGACAGCATCACCAGCAGGGCGGTGACGTCCGGCCGCAGGCGTTGCCGCCAGAACGAGACCATCGCCAGGGCGAGCACGGCGGCGAGGTAGAGCGCTTCGGCGGTCATGGGATGGCAGTCGAACCCGTCGCCGCCCCGGCCGCAACCGAACCTGGTGGCCAATCCTGGCCATCGCCGCAGGTGGCCCGGAGCCATCCCGGAGCCTTGCGGCAGGGATTTTTCGCGTGGTTGTCCAGTTCTCTGTGGCGCGGGCCATCTGGCAGGGTCGCCGAACCAACGAAGACCACCATGAACACCCTGCCGCTACCCATTCCCCGCCTCCCTGCTTGCCACCTGCTCCGCCGCGCCAGCTACTTGCTGCCGCTGCTGCTCGGCACCCTGCTGCCGGCGCAGAAGTTCCAGTACGGCTATGGCTCGGCCGGCGTCGCCGAGTCTGGCAACGCGTTGGCATTCCGCCCCGGCGGCCACGTGATCGTGGGCACCGTCGGCACGAATCCGTTGGGCATTGCCACCGACGTCAACGGCACCCAGCTGTTCGGTGCCACGCACACGCCGCTCGTTGGCTTGTTGGAGATCACGCCGCACTGCCTGCGGCAGCTCGCCGACGGTGGCTACCTGGTCGCCGGTGAAGTTGACAATGGCCTGGCGGGCCTCCAAGTGTTCCTGACCCGCTTTTCTGCGGCCGGGGTTCAGTGGCCGTTCGCATACCGCATATACAGCGGCGAGGCGACCGGATTCGCGCAGGGAGTACGCGCGATCCAGTCCGCCGACGGCGGCTTTGCGGTGATCACCAACGTCGACACCCAGGCGGCCAGCCGAGGCGTCCTGTTCACAACCGATGGCGCCGGGGTGCTGTCCTGCTGGAAGTCGTACACCTACAACAACAACCCGGTCCGCTTCCACGATCTGTGCCAGGCCAGCGACGGCTCGTTCGTGATCGTCGGTTCGATGCAGGCCCCTGGCACGCAGTGGCGGGAGACGCTGATCCTGCGCACCACCTGTGCTGGCATCCCGATGTGGGCCTTCACCTATGCCGGTGGCCCGGTGACGGGCCAGGACGTGGCGCAGCATGCGATCGCGGCCACGGCGAACGGTTTCGCCGTGTACGGGCACTTTGGTCCGACGTCCTCGCTCACGGGCAGTTTCTTGATGGAGGTCGACTTGACGGGCGCGTCCTTGTGGCGGCGGCACTATGCGACCTTGCTCGGCTCACGGCCGACGCTGGCGCTGGCCGAGCAAGGCCGGTTGCTGATGAACGGCCAGTTCGGTGACGATGCCGTGATCTTGAGAACCGATGCCACGGGCGCGGTCGTGACGGCGACGCGCTACGGGGCGCTTGGCAAGATGGAGCGGCTCTTCCAGGTCTTGCCGACGGCGGATGGCGGAGCGATCGCGACGGGCACCACAGAGATCACCAATGCGGCCCAGGACGTCTACTTGGTCCGGGCCAACGCTGCCGGCGATTCGGACTGCAACTGGGCTTCTGTGCAGCTGCCGCAGACGTTGCTGCAGACCTTCGACACCTGGCGGCAGTTGCAGTCGACGGATGGTGGGACCCAATTCTATTACCGCATGAACCCGCCACAGCCGGCAGCGCCACCGCACCCGATCTGTGTCACCCCCGGCCCCCTGGTCTACACCGGCCACGGCAGTTCGACGACCGTCGGCACGCCGTGGCTCTCGGCCGACACTCCGCCGGTGCGTGGCCACCTCCTGCACCTCGACACGAGCCTGCTGCGGCCGAACGGCTTTGCCGTCATCGGCATCGCCCTGGGCCTGTCGCCGTTCCCGCTGCCGCTCATGCTGTATGGCGGCCAGCCGGACAGTTTTCTCTACTGCGATCCCGGGACTCTGGTCACGGTTGGCATGCTCACCGATGCCTTGGGCCAGGCCCGGTATTCGATGCCGATCCCGAACCACCCCGTGCTCCTGGGCGCCAGCCTCGGCAGCCAGGTGTTCGACTTCGATCCCGCGCTGCCGTTCGCGTTGCCGCTCGGCAACTCGCGCGCGCTGAGCCTCACCATCCAGTGATGGCTCGTGGGTGGTGCAGCGCTTGCCGGCTGCACCCTGGTGCCTCCGGCGCTAGCATCGGAATTGCCATGTGCATCCTTCGCCCGTCGCTGCTCCTTGCGCTGCTTCTCACTCCGTGGCTTCTGGCGCAGACGCCGACCGAGCCGCAGGCAACTCCCGCGCCGGTTGCCGCCGCCAAGCCCCTGCGCGTGCACGTGATCGGCGCTTCGGTCAGCGGCGGTTTCCGCGACGGCCCGATGACCGGCGCCGAGCGGCTCAACGACACCGTGAACCTGCAGGCCTTGCTGCGCCCGTGGCTCGACGAGCAGGGCAGCGTGACCATCCACAAGACCCCGCAGATGCTGCTCATGTTCACCAACCCGCAGAAGATCGGCACCGACCAGGCCGACGCGGCGGGCAAGCAAGCGCCCGACGTGCTGCTGGCGATCGACTTCCCGTTCTGGTTCGCCTACGGCTACGTGAACGGCGACGAAGCCGAGGCGCGGCGCGAACGGTTGGCCAAGGGCCTCGAACTGCTGGCGCGCTTCACCGTGCCGGTGCTGGTGGGCGACCTGCCGGACATGCAGGGCGCGGCCGCGCGCATGCTGAACCCGCGGCAGATTCCCTCGCCCGAGTTGCTCGGGGCGCTGAACCAGCAGTTGCGTGCGTTCGCCAAGGAGCGCCCGAATTGGCAGGTGGTGCCGCTGGCCGAGGCGGTGCGCACCATGAAGCACCAGGGCGTGACCCTGCCGCTGCGCGACGGCCCGCGTGCGACCCCACCCGGGGCGCTGCTGCAGGACGATCGCCTGCACGCGAACCGCCTCGGCATGGCCTACCTCGGCCACGTGCTGCAGCCGTTCCTGGTCGCGGCGGCGGGGCAGCACCCGCTCGCGCAGCGGGCCTTCACGTTCGAGCAGTGGGTGGCGGCGGCGGGTGCTGAGGACGAACTGGCGAGCCTGCCGACGGTCGATCCGCCGGCGAAGCCCGCGGCTGCGGGCAAGCACTGAACGCCGCAGCGGCGTTCCGGCATCCCTCACGCCGCAGCGGCGCCTAGTGCTGGGTTCGCCGGTTGGTGAAACGCCGCGTGGCGGCGTGCCAGTACTTACGCGTAGTACTTGCCGAACCGGTTCTTCAGGAACTGCTCGTAGTCGACGTTCTCCATCTTGAGCAGCCCCGCACTCGGCAACTGCCCGGCGCGCAGCATGTCGACGATCGCGGTGACGCCCGCGGCGGTGGTGATCTGGATGCCGCTCCAGTTCTCGCCGTCGATCTGCAGGTGGTAGATCGTCTTCGCGTAGGTGCGCTCGCACAGCCGGCCCAGATACTTGCCGGTGGCGCTGACGAAGATCACGATCTGGTCCTGGAAGGTCGCCGGCAGGCTCTTCTCGAAGATGTCGCGCAAGAGCCCCTGCTGGTCCTGCATCTGCAGATCGTGCAGCAGGAACTTCATCAGTTCGCAGTGCCCCGGGTAGCGGATCGTCTTGTAGTTGACGTTCTTGACCCGGTCCTTCAGAGTGATGGCCAGCGTGCCGAGGCCGCCTGAAGTGTTGAACGCTTCGTAGTCGACGCCGTCGATGGTCAGGCGCTCGAGCTGCTCGAGCGGCGGCACCGTGGTCAGTTGGCCGTTCTCGACCGACTCGCACGGGTTGCAGTACTCGTTGATCAGCCCTTCGGTGCTCCAGGTCAGGTTGTACTTGAGCCGGTTCGACGGGTAGCGGGGCAGCGCGCCGACGCGCAGGCGCAGGTCGCTGACCTCGGTCATCGACCGCATCAGGTGGTTGGCGACGATGGTGATGAAGCCGGGCGCCAAGCCGCACTGCGGCGCGAACAGCGTCTTGCTGCCTTCGGCGAGCTGCTTCACCTGGTGCGTCACCTCGACGTCTTCGGTGAGGTCGAAGTAGTGCACGCCGTGTGCCTTGGCGCGCTGCGCGATCAGCGGGTTGCAGTGGAACGGCGCGCAGGAAATGACCGCCCAGGCGCCCTTCAGGATCGCGTCGAGGCTCGCAGCGCTGGCGAAGTCGACGACCTGGCCGTGCACGTTCGGATACTTGCGGGTCAGGTGGTCGACGGCTGGCTGCGCGACGTCGCCCACGCGGACGCGGTAGTCGCCGCTGGTGGTCATCAGGTGGGCGACCATCCGGCCGATCTTGCCGGCGCCGAGGATCACGAGTTCGTGCATGCGGGGAGGCTCACTACCGCCGCAGGTCTCGGGCCGCGCGGTGGCCGAAGCCGGGTGCACGGGTGGGTCGTCCGCGCCGCGCGGCGGCCTCGGCGTGGACGGCGCTCACCCCTCGGCCGGCCAGGTGAGGCGGGACGAGGGGCCGGCTGCGCGGGCCGGCGGGAACGGGTCCCGGCCGCTCGGGCCGGGAAAAAACTGGTGGAGAGTAGGGGAGTCGAACCCCTGACCTCGACAATGCCATTGTCGCGCTCTACCAACTGAGCTAACTCCCCACCGAACCTTGCGCAGGGGAGCTTGGGGCTCCGGAAGGGGACGGACAGGGTAGCGGCGCTTCGGTGCCGTGCAAGCAAGAAGTGCGAGAACTACCGTGCGAAGCGCGCCGCCGCGGCGGCTGCCCGAGGCGCTGGCCACGATGGCGCCGGATCTTCACGACGAAGGCGCTTGCGCTCTGGTCGGCTGCCGCTAGGGTGGCGAGCCGCGGTTGCGCCGGCCGGATCTGGTCACGCGCGCCGGCGGTGCCGGGGGGTTCCGGCCGTCGGCGGCGCGGTCGGTGCGCGGCGGAGGCACCATGGTCCACAAGGGTTCGTTTTTTCAGCGGTTGCGTGAGCGGTGGGGTTCGGGTTCGGGGGTGCGCGTGGAACGCGCCGAAACGCCGGGCCGCGGGGTCGATCCGCGCACGGGTGCCGGGCTTGGCCCGACACCGCGCATGGTCCAGCCGAAGCCGGCCGAGTCGAAGCCGCTCGAGTCGAAACCGGCGGTGAAGTCCACCGCGTCGAGCCCTGCCTCGACGCCTGCTCCGACCCCGGTTGCGCCGGCCGTGGCGCCGGCGGCTGGTTCGAGTGCCCAGCCCAACGCGCAGCCCAACTCGCAGTCGAGCGGTCAGCCCCTGGCCGCCCAGCCCCCAGCACCCGTGCGGGTCGCCGCGGAGCCGGCACCGGCGGTGGTCCAGCCGCTGGCGAACGAGTTCGCCCCGGCCGAACTGCGCTCGAGCCGCAAGCTGTCCGACCGCGAAGAGGCGCTGCTGGCGATCGGCAGCCATTTCCAGGAGCTGACTGCGGTGCTGCGCGGCTCCCAGGCCCGCCAGGACGAGCAGTTCGCCCGCCTGCTGGGTGCGGCCCAGGCGCTCGGCACCCTGCCCGCGCTCTCCGAGCAGCAGCTCGCGGTGTTGCAGGGCCTGTCCCAGCACATGGAGCGGCAGCACGCGCTCGGCGAACGGCTCGCTGGCACGCTGTCGGTGCTGCCGAACCTGTTGCAGAACGTCGAGACCGCGTTGGCGCGGGCCGCTGCGACCGACGAACGCACCGCTGCGACGGTGCGCGAATTCCAGGCGACCATGGACCGCATCCACGGTTCGATGCAGCAGATGGTGCAGCACAGCGACCAGCAGGCGCAGGCCGCCCAGCAGCTCGCCGCGCGCCGCGACGAAGAACTGCAGCAGGTGAGCCAGCAAATCGGCCAGGGACTGGCCGCGACCCAGTCGGCGCAGCGCGACGCGGTGCAGAGCTTGCAGCGCACCACCGACGAAGGGCTCGCCGCGCTGCGCCGTAGCAACGAGGACCAGTCGAACCGCCTGCAGCGCGTCGTGCAGGAGCACGCCGGCTGGAACCGCGCGGTGCTGGCGGCGCTCGGCCTCGTCGGCGTGGGCATCCTGGTGCTGGTGGTCCTGCAGTTGCTGCGGTGAGCGATGCTGCGGTGAGCGAAGGCCCACCCGAACGACGGCTCTGGCTGGTGCGCCACGGCGAGACCACGGGGCAGTCGTCGGTGCGTTTCCACGGCCAGAACGACGTGCCGCTGGCCGATCTCGGCCGGCAGCAGATCCGCGCCCTCGGCCCGTGGCTGCTTGGCACGGCGTTCCAGCGCATCGTGCATTCGCCGCTGTCGCGCGCCGCCGAATCGGCCCAGATCTTGGCGGAGCTGTGCGGTGCACCGCGCGAGCGGCTGTGTGCCGAGCCGGCCCTGCGCGAGATTTCGTTCGGCGACTGCGAAGGCCTGACCGAAGCCGAGATCGAAGCGCGTTTCCCCGACTTCTGGCGCGAACATCGCAGGGGCCGCACCACCGGGTTCCCTGGCGGCGAGCCACGGGCCGCCTTCGCCGCGCGGGTCGCGGCCTGGACTCAGGCGATGGTGCAGGAGCCTTGGACCGGCGATCTGCTGGTGGTGGCGCACCGTGGCACGGTCCGGCAGATTCTGCGCGCTCTGTTCGCGGTGCCACTGGGCACCAGCGATCCGTTCGGGGTCGAGCTGGGCAGCCTCAGCGTGGCACGGGAGGCGGGTGGTTGGCAGCTCGAACTGCTCTCCGCCGTGCCCTGATCCGGCCCAGAACACGGTTCGGAACTCCACTGGGTTGGGCCGGCTGGCAGTCCTGACCGGCGCGGTGTGGTCACCTTGGCTGCGGTGGCGGCGGTGCCCCTGCTGCAGGGTGCTCGCTTGCCATGCGCGCCTCCGGGCTTCCAAGTGGCCGCCCGATGCGCAATCCTTCCGCGCGGCATGATCCATCCGACGCCGCGCCTGCGCTTCGCTCCTTCCCCGACCGGTCCGCTGCACCTCGGCGGCGCGCGCACCGCGCTCTACAACTGGGCGGCGGCGCGTGCCATGGGTGGCAAGTTCCTGCTGCGCATCGAGGACACCGACCAAGCGCGCTCCTCGGACGCCTCGCTGCAGATCATCTTGGCCGGTCTGCGCTGGCTCGGCATCGACTGGGACGAAGGCCCCGAGCGAGGCGGCGCCTACGGGCCGTACTTCCAGATGCAGAGACTGGATCTGTACCGCAGCGCGGCCGAGCGCTTGGTCGCGGCAGGTCACGCGTACCCCTGCTACTGCACGCCCGAGGAGATCGAAGCCGGGCGCAAGGAACTCGAGGCACAGAAGGCCGGGTTCGTCGGCTACAACGGCCGCTGCCGCCATCTGGGTGCTGCCGAGCGCGCGGCATTCGAGGCCGCTGGCCGCCGACCGAACCTGCGCTTTCGCATGCCCGAGGCGCGCGTGCTGCGCGTCGTCGACTTGATCCGCGGCGAAGTCGAGGTCAACACCAAGGAACTCGACGATTGGGTCATGCTGCGCCCCGACGGTGTGCCGCTCTACAACTTCGCCTGCGTGGTCGACGACATCGGCATGCAGATCACGCACGTGGTGCGTGGGGAGGAGCACTTCCTGAACGGCATCAAGCAGCGGCTCTTGTTCGAAGCGCTCGGCGCCGAGTGCCCGCAGTACGCGCACATTCCGCTGATCCTGAACAAGGAGGGCAAGAAGCTCAGCAAACGCGACGCCGACACCAACATGCTCGACTACCGCGACAAGGGCTTCCCGCCCGAAGCGGTGTTCAACTACATCGCGCTGCTCGGCTGGGGTTTCTCCGGCGACCGCGACCTGTTCACGCGGGAGGAGATGGTCGCGGCGTTCCGCATCGAGAACATCGGCAAGTCCGGCTCGAAGTTCGACGAGGAGAAGCTGCGGTGGATGTGCGGCGAGTATCTGCGGCGCATGGGGGCGGACGAACTGCTGGAGCGCGCGCGGCCGTGGCTCGGCACGGCGGTGCCCGAGGCGGTGTTCGCTGGCCACCGTGGGTGGCTGCGCAACGCGTTGGCCTGCTACCAGGAGCGTGTGGCGCTGTTCGGTGAGTTCGGCGGCAAACTCGGCTGGCTGTTCGGCGAGCTGCCCGTGCTCGACGCTGCGGCCCAGCAGAACCTCGCCAAGGACCCGGCGTGCAAGGCGTGGCTCGCGGGGTACGCGGACCTGCTCGCGGCCAGCAACCTGGCGCCGAGTTATCCAGCCGACCGCGCTGCAGCCGACGCCGCAGTGTCGTTGCCGTCGAAGAAGGATGCGCCGCCGCCGGCCGGTTGTCCGTGGGACACGCCGGCGCAGATCGAAGCGGCGACGCGCGCGTTCACCGAGCGCATCGGCGTCAAGTTCGGCAGTTTCGTCCATCCGGTGCGCGCTGCCTTGACCGGTACCGACAAGGGTCCGGGACTGTTCGACGTGGTGTTCTTGCTCGGCAAGGATGCCTGCGTGCGCCGGCTGCGCGCGGCGGCTCGGTGACCGCAGCTCCCTCGGCAATACTGGGATGCGCACCGCGCATGACACCTCGTCCACGACCGAATCCCGTATGCAACCCGCTGTCACCCTCGTCTCTTCCCTGTTGCTCGCCGTCGGCGTTTCCGCCGCCGTGACCCTGGCTCTGCGCCCCGCCGAACCCGTGGCGCCGGCCGTCGATCGCAACCTGTCGCAGGCCATCGCCGAACTGCAGCAGGCCCAGCGCGCACTGCAGCAGCAGCTCGCAACGCTGGCCGTTCCGCACCCGGAGCGCAGTGGTGCGGGGGCGGACGAGCGCATCGCCGTACCGCAACTCGAACCGGCTACGGTCGCCGCTGCCGTCGAGGCCTACCTGCGGCGGCGCGGTGCCGGGAGCCCAGGCGAAACGGCTGCCGCCGGCGCCGAGGGGTTCGATCCGGAGCGCGCCTACGGCGAACTCAAGGGCTCGAGCTACTGGGACCAGCCCGACGCTTGGAAGCGCGCGTTCGCGAGCGGCCGTATGGACGAGCTGGTGGCACAGTTCGAAGCGGCGGCCAAGGCCAACCCGAACGATCCCAAGACCCAGATGCAGCTCGTCTCGGCATACTTGGCCTACAACCAGATGGACCCGTCCAAGTGGAACCTGTCGATGAAGGCCGACGGGGTGCTCGACAAAGTGCTCGACCTCGATCCGGCGCACTGGCAAGCGCGTTTCACCAAGGCGGTCAGCTACACCTTCTGGCCAGAGTTTCTCGGCAAGAAGGGTGAAGCGATCACACACTTCGAGAAGTTGGTACAGCAGCAGGCGTCGATGCCGGTCGAGGCGAGCCAGGCCCAGACCTATCTCTATCTCGGCAACCTGCTCGAAGCGCGCGATCCGGCGCGGGCGCGCGCCGTGTGGGCGCAGGGTGCTGCGCGCCACCCTGAGAATCAGGAGCTGCAGCAGAAGCGCGGTGGCTCCTGAGGAAGCTGCTGCTTTGCGTGGCACGCTCCATGCTCACGCAGAGGCGTACCTTGCCGACTTTCGGTGGCGCGCATTCTGATCCCACGGCATAGCTACACTCCGCCCACCATCCCTGCTGAACGGGTGCGGACTCCTCATGCCCCA
>JAEUHP010000235.1 GCA_016795295.1 Planctomycetota bacterium
GGCCGGATCGGCAACTGCGGCCTCGAGGCTTGCAGTCAACTGGCCAAGCCGGTCGGCAAGCGGCTCCGATGCCTGCACCAACACCAGGAGCCCGTCAGCGGCCGGCACGCGGAACGGCTCGATCCCCACCGGCGGCAATCGGCCCCCAGCGCAGGTCTGCCGGCGGCAGCATGAGCCAATACCACGCCGCCGCCGCCGCCGCGGCCAAGCCACCGACGCGGCGGAACCACCGCCGACGCCGGTCCGCACGCACCCGTGCCAGAACCGCTGTGGCGCTGCGTTCGGCATCGGGGTGCGGCCGCCCCCGCACCTCCAGCACGGTCTGGGCGATCGCCAGTTCGCGCAGGGACTCGGCGTCGTGCAGCACATCGCGCCGCTGCTCAGGCGGCACGTCTTCGCCGGCCGCAAGGCGCCAAGCCGCATCGGCAGGTGGCGGCGGTGCCGCGGCTTGCGTCCGGCGGGCGGCCAGCAGCGCTTCCAGATCGTCGGGACCAAGGGTCATGCTTCTCTCCAGCCTGCCATGCACTCCCGCAGCAGCGCCATCCCCCTCTGGTAGCGCTTGTGGATCGCTTCGACAGTGGCGTTGAACACCGCGGCCAGAGCCTGCAGAGGTTCGTCGATCATTTCGTAGTGGCGCATCAACACCACCGAGCGGTACAGCCCTGGCAATCGCAACAGACACTCGTCGAGCTTCGCCGACAGGGCCGGGTCCAGCTCCGCCCGCCGCTGCCCAGCCCACGCCGCTGCCGCGCGGTCGTCCAGCGGGCCGTCCTCCGCATCGGCATCGACTGCGCTTCTGGCCGCACGGTCGATGGCGCGGCCGCGGCGCTTCTCGAACACGAAGTTCTTCACGGTGCGGTGCAAGAAGGCGAAGAACTGCCCCTCCCCCTGGAAGGAGCGGAAGCCGCGCCGCAGCGCTTCGTAGAAGTAGACCTTGGCATCGTCGAGCAGCGTCGGATCCTCGGCGTCGAGCCGCGCACCGGCGCGGTGGATCGCCAACCGGAGGGAACGCTCGAAAACCGCATGGTGGTCGATCAGGAAGTTGCGCCACGCCTCGTCGTCGCCCCGCAGCAGGGCAGCGACGAGGACCGCATCCACGGGAGTCCGGCGCGGGAGGCTCGATTCGGGGTGATCGGTCTGATCCATGAGTTCGCACCGGCGCAGGGCCAAAGCAACCGAAGACCGTGAGCAAGCTGGGCAGCCACAGCTCGTTCGCGGTCACGCAGCAGTGGGTCGGTTCACCCTACATGATCAGCCCCCAGGTCGATCGGACATCGATTCGCGAAATCGTCGTTCACAGCCCCACCACGGTCCAGCCGGCCCAGTCTCGCCACGCCGCGCCGCGCTCGCGGGCGGCCATTCGCGCGGCCCAAAGCGCCCGCACCGGGTCGCGTCCTGCGGGTGGTGAGGTCCACAGCCGGCGGTGGAAGTCCGTGAGCAACGACTTCGTCTCCGCATCGTCGACCGGCCAGGGCGCCGCCACCACGAAGCGTGCCCCGGCAGCCCGCAGCGCACGCCGCAGACTGGCCACGCCGTGCCCGCCGTCTCCGACCCCCGAGCCGCCGTGGCACGACGACAGCACGGCCAGCGCACACTGCGACAGCTCCAAGGCTGCGAGTTGCTCGCCGCGCACCAACCCTGGCTCACCCGCGTTGGCGCCGGCAAGAGCCAGACCGCACAGCGTGAACGGTGCCAGCCCACTCTGAGGTGCCAGCCCCTCGAGCCGCGCCGGAGACCAGCGCAACGGGTCGCGCACGGTCTCCCCGTCGACCCGCTCGGTCTCGAACCAGCCGTGCGTCGCCAGGTGCAACACCTCTGCCTCCGGCGCCAGCTGCGCCAGCGCCGCCCAACTGGCTTCGACTCCATGCCGGGTCCGCAAGGTCGCTTCCGGCAGGTGGGCTCGCCACGCCGCCGCCAGAGCGTCGACCTCGGCTTCGGCATGGGCCAACGGCGGAAACGGCCCGACGCCGCCGCGCGCCACCGCGCCCTCGGCCGCAGCCCCGTAGGAGATGCCGCCGAACGCCACCAACGAGGGCGCCAGGGGCAACGAATCCTGGCGTTCGGGCGCCAGCAGATCGAACCAGGAGTCGATGCTGCGCACCAGCAGGCGTGCCCCGAGCGGGCCCCGAGCGTCGAGCTCCAGAGCATCCCACGGCACGGCCTGCAGTTCCCCGTCGACCGCCATCAGGACCTCGGTGGTGTCGGCGGGCAGTGCTGCGACCACCGGCGCCAGCACCTTGGCCGCCAGTGCACTGCGCGCCGGGGCGTGGAAGCCCTGCTGCTGCAGTTCACGGCTCATGGCCGCGAACGCCGCGAACGGCCCGAGCGGCACACAGCGCACCCGGCCGTCCCGGGTGAGCACCAGCGCGAGCAGCAGGCTCTCCCGCCCCGGCTGCAAGCGTCGCAACGCCACCGCCGCAGTCCGGGCCGGCAACCCAGCCGCCAGGTCGGACAAGGTCAGCGCCGCGGCATCGAGAGACCGGCAGGCGGCAGCCCGCTCGGCGAGCTGCCGCTGGATCTTGTCGCGCTGCTCGACCGCGGCACGCAAGCGCGCCGGCAGACCCTCGGCAGCGGCCGCCGAATCGCTGCCGAGGGCAGCGACCCTCGCGGCCGCCACCCGCAGGTCGTGGCCGAGTGCCGTCACCTCAGCCTGCCCGGGCCGACCCTGCAGCGCCTTGGCCGCCCGAGCGGAACGCACGGGCACATCGCGCAGCGACTCCACCAGCAGTGCCAGTTCGCCAGTGCGCGACGCGTCTTCGGCGAACGGTGCGGTCCCCAGCACGGCCGCCGCCAGCACATCGGCCAGAGGCTGCAACTGCACGGCCGCCAGCACCAGTTCGCGAGGGGCGAGGTGTATCTGCGCCAACCACTGCCGGCCAGCCGGCGCGCACGCGGCCAGCGCCTTGGGCAGCCAGCCGTCGGATCCAGCGGCCACGGCACGGACCGCCAGCGCCCACGCCAGCGGCCACCTCGCTGGCGCTTGGGGCCCCGCCTCCAGCAGCGCCGCGAGCGCCCGGTGGCCGAGTTCCGCCGCTCCGGCAGCCTCCCCAGACGCCAGCAGCATGCCGCTGAGTTCGACTTCGAGCAGCGCCCGCTCGAGACGGAAGGTCCCCGGCAGATCGGCCAACGCCTGCCGCAGCAGTGTCCTCGCTGCCTCCGTCCGATCGAGCGCAGCCCACGACAGGGCGAGGTTGGCGCGCACTCGCGCCAGTGCGGGATCCTGCGCGCCCACCCGCGCCTCGCGCGCTGCCGCAACCTGCGCGAACAGTCCTGCCGCACTCGCTGCGTCACCAGCCATCGCCCACGCCACCGCCACGTGCAGCAGCGCCCGTTCGGCCGACAACCCGTGGGGCGCCGCAAGGGCACGGTGGATGCCGGTGAACGCCACCACCGCCCCCTTTGCGTCGCCGCTCGCCAGCCGCACTGCGGCCAATTGTTCGGCGATCTGCAGCGTTGCCGGCGCCGCCGCACCAACGGCCGCGGCCATCGCTGCCAATGCGGCCTCCAGCTCGCGGCGAACACCGTGCGGTCGACCAGCTTGGAACCTGGCAAACGCTGCGTTGGCGGTGGCCGTGCTGCGCTGCACCGCGGTCGACCACGGCGGCAGCGCGGCGAGCGCTTGCGCGGCCTGGACCGCTGCAGCCTCCCAGTCACCCAACTGGCCGAGACTGGCGGCGAGGCTCTGGGCAACCCGGCTGGCGCAGGGATGGTGCGGCGCCGCACCCAATGCCGCCACCAGCCGCTGCTGCAGGTCGAGCGCGCCTGCCAGGTCGCCGACGGCGCGCTGGCACTCGGCGAGCTCGAGTTCGGCCTCGACCCGCCGGAGCGCCGTTGGCGGTTGGGTCGCGGTTGCCGCGGCAGCCGCCGCGGCCAATGCCACGGCAGGCTCCGGATCGCCGAGCAGCCGGTGGCTGGCCGCCGCCAGCAACCTCGCCTGGTGCCACAAGGGCACGCCCGGGCCGCGGCGCTCGAGTTCGCTCAGCACGGGCTGCACCAGCGCCAGGACGGCAGCGGGTTCCCGGTCGAGCAACATGCCGGCCAGGTTGATGCGCGCCGTCTGCAGCACCAGGTGGGACGCCGGCAAGGCCGCCTCGCAGTCCGCCAGCAGCTGCCGTTCTGCGGTCGGGTCCGCAGGTGCCTGCAGGGAGGCCTTGGCCATCAGGTGGTCGACACGGACCATCAACTGCAGTGCTGGGGCACTGCCGCTCCTCTGCAGTGCCTGCACGCATTCCCCGAGATGGCTGACGCCGTAAGCATGCCCCTGCGCCAGCGCCGTCTTGGCCGCGATGGCTTTGGCCTGCAGCAGTCGGGCGTCCAGCGGCTCGGCCAGGGCCTCGAGCTGCAGCAGCGCCTCCCGGCCGGAGTCCTCTGCGACCGCGATCTCGCCGAGCAGCCGCTGCACCCGCGCGAGGCAAGCCACGGCGAACCAACGGCCCACCGTGTTCGCACCGTCATGGACGTCGAGCGCAAGAGACAGCAGCGCCTTGGACCGCGCCAGCTCCCCGAACTCGACCAGCAGGTGACCGAGATCCACCGCGACCTGCAGACCAGCGGGCTCCTGGATGGGCAGAGCTGCGTGCAGCCGCTCGAGCACCATGCGTTCGAGATGCTGTTCGCGAAGACGTCGGGCCACCATCAGAGCCCGCTGCAGCTCTGCCACGGGAATCTCGGGCGCCATCGCCATCGCCGAACGCAGCCGCTCGGCCGCCGCCAAAGCCGCCGCCGGCGGCACCTCCGGCACCGCTGCCGCCTCGGCCAACACCTTGCTCCAAGCGTCGCTCTGCGCTGGCAGGCTGGCCACGCACCACCACCAGACCAGGATCCGTGGCATCAGAACGGCCGGTTGCCAAGCACGTAACGGATCGGATTGGACAACACGAGCCCCAATGGGTTGGCGAACGGATCGAAGGCTGCAACCTGTTCGTGCAGGGCGAAGCCCAAGAACACCGATGCCGTCGGGAGCGCCTGTGCGAACTGAGCGGTGCCGGCTGGCCCTGCGAGCCAGGCCTCCATCACCATCGGATCGACCATCAGCGAGCAATTGGGCGCACCAAAGGGCCCCATGTCAACGGGCAGCGGACCGAAGGTGCTGCTGAACGTGTCACTGGTGCCGATCATGCGCAGCAGCAGGGAGGAAGGTGGTGCATTGGCGACTTCAGTGACGAAGAGAGTACCCACGACGGGCAATTCGCCGAGTTGCGCACCGAACTCGACCCGCAGACCTGCGGTCGTGCAGAAGACATTGCCGTCTCTCTTGAGCATGCCAGCCGTCAGATAGGGCGTGCAGGTTGCCAGACCGACCTCGAGCAGGTAGGTGGCCGGATAGCCAGGCTGGGATCCTCCCCCGGTGACGCGTACGGTGTACGCTGCCGCACCGGATTGGTTGAGCGAGACCACCATGCGCGCATGGAGGCCGCTGGTGTTCGCCAACACGTTGCCTCCCGAAGACGTGGCCACCAGCAGGCCGCTCGAATCGAAGATCTGCAGGGTCGTGTCCTGCAATGCAGTGCCGCTGCCGCCCCGGGTCTGCAGGAACAGCGTCGACGGACCACTGGTGTTCACCACCCAATCCTGCCCGGGACTCGCTGCCGACAGCGTCCCGCTGCCGACCTCACCCCCGGCCAACAACGTGGCCGCACCGGAGTGAGGCCGGGTGGCCCCGGTCAACATCGGCACCGTCACCACCGACATGGAGTAGCTGCCGTACGGAACCTTCGAGTAGGGGCTCACGGTCGCGCACGGCACACTGACGCCGCCGCTGGTACAGCCGGTCCGTTCGGAGATCTTGATCCGGTAGTTGCCCGCGGGCCAGACCCGCTGCAGGGAGGAGCGAACGCTGTAGATCGGGCTGTTGCCACCGGTGGCCCCGAAGGCAGTCGGCAGCGCTCCGCCGGAGGCGTCGAGCAGATCCCAGCGGTACTGCGAGATCCAGGAGCCCTTGCCCTCGTTGATCAGAATCCAAACGCCACTCTGGGTCGGCAAGGACAGCGAGTACCAGTCTTCGTCGGCGGCATTCGGCCGCGCCGCCCCGACGGTGACCAGACACGGACCACTGGGGATCGCCGTGGGGCTGCCGCCGTTGTTGTTGTTGCGGTTGTTGGCCTGTTCGCTGGCCGAGTTCTCCACCAAGGTGGCGACTTGGACCGCATCCAGACCAAGATCGAGCGAATAGGCACCGCTGACAGTGCCTGAGAAGCCGCTCACCGAAGCCAACCAAGTCCCCGGGCCCAGATCCATGGCCAGGCTCGACTGGGCCCCACGCGAATCGTCGTCGTACGCCAGCTGGGTCGCCCCAGTGACATCCCAGAGCTGCAGCACGGTGTCGATGCCGACTCCCCCGACCCGGCCGGTGAACAAGTGCACCCGCGCCGGAGCGACCAACGTGAACCGGTAGAAGTCCACGTCTCCAGGGGTGAGCGCAGCTTGCACCTGCAAGCCGGGCGCAATCGAGTTGGCGACTGGCGCGGTGTCGTTCGGCTCGACTTCGGGCACCAAGCCGGGCGCTTGGGCTGCCAGCGAGCTGGACCAACCGACGAGGACCGCAGGGAAGAGCGCGCAGCAGAGATTTCGCATGATGTGGTGATGGTCGCGGCGACCAAGTTACCCGGTGATGGCGCGAGGCGCGGCGGAGTGGACATGAAGTTCACCGATTTCCCGAACTGCGCTGGCAGAATATCGTCGGCAGCCCTGGACCACCGAGCCGTCGGGGGTGCCACCCTGCCACGCCTCTGCCAGACCCTGCGGCGCTACCGCTGGTTGCCCAGCGTCAAGGTGTTGCGGTTCGAGGTCAGCAACCCGAGAGGATTGACCCCCGGCACGAAGGCCGCCGCCTGACCATGCAGTTGCACGCCGAGCAGAACGGCTGCCGCCGGAATCGCCAACGGTAGTGCCGCCGTGGAGCCACCCCCGGGGACGAAGTCGACGCTGCCCGCACTGGTGTCGACCAACAGCTGACAGCCGGCCGCCCCGAATGGCGCCAGATCCACAGCAGGCAGCGCGGTGAAGCTCAACAGCCGTGCGGCCAACACCGCACCCGATGGCAGGCTGCCGATCGTGTGGAGGACCGTGGTCCCGAGCAAGGGCAGCGTGGCGCCGAGACTCAGGGGTGCAATCTCCGGACCGGCGCTGAGAAACCAACCCGCCGAGAAGTCGCGATTGCCGGTGTCCACAGCCCCCAGACCCGGGCTGTAGCCGACCAGACCCGGGGTCGTGTGACCCTGCACGGAGCCGTAACGGAATTGCACTGTGCCATCGGCGAACAGGGCAATTTGCAGATTCACGCGCACAGCGTTGTTGGCATACGCCGGCACATTGACCCAGGTCAGATAAGCCGATTGGTTGGTCGGATCGACCTCAAAGAACACGTTGTCGACGTTGACCGCCCCGTCCGGAAGCAGGTCGGTCCACATCGCACACAGGCGGGGAGCCAGGCTGAGCAACTCCGCAACCGTCGGCGTGTAGTCGCCCGCCCCGGAAGCCGGGGCCGTGCCGAGCCAGCAGAAGCCGTTGGCGCAGACCGCCACCTCATGGGTCGAGCCACCCGGATGAGGGAACCCGAACGGCAAGGTGACTCCGACAACCGAATCGTCGCTCAGTCCGAGGCCGGGAACCGTCGGCGCATGCCAGGCAGACGTCGGGCCGGACGTCACGAAGTAGCCGTTGCCGGTGGGCAGCATGGTGACGGTGGTGTTCGCCAGGTCCATCGCCGCCAGCGAAGGAAACCACTCATAGACCGTTCGGCCCGAGGTGTAGCAGCCGGCGCCACTGTTCTCGCTCGCAGCCCGATGCCAGGAGGTGTTGCCTCCGGGGCCGTCGAAGTCCAGCAGACAGACCGGCGCGAAGTCGGTCAGGGTCCCGGTGGCGGCGGTTTGCGAGTTGGTGGCGATCCGGCGCGAACGGTAGATGGAGCGGCCGTTGGCCACGACGAAGTTCGGCACGTTCGCCGGAGCAGGAACCCCACCGTCGATTTCGATCAGAAGATCCTGACCCAGCGCCGGATCGTAGACGAATGGAGTCTGCAGCGGGATAGAGACAACGTAGTCATTCGGGGCATCCCCCTCCGCCGCCTGCACGGTCACCGGTCCGTTGAACACCAGCGTCTGGTCGGGGCCACGGTTGGCGGCGAAATTGTTCGTGACAGCCGCGTGGTCGAACGCGCTGCTCGCCAGCACCACGCTGACGTTTGGCCACGTCGCACCGCCCGGGTACGACACCCCGTCAGCCGCCCGGTAGCGCAGGCCGCGGATGATGATTGGACCGGTAGCGCCCTGGTTCAGGAAGTGGCTCTGGTCGTAAATCGCCTGGCAGCGGAAAGCCGAGTTGCGCAGCGCCACCGCCGAACTGAGCGGCTGTTCGAAGTAGGTCGTGTCGGGCAGGACCAGCTCAGCGTCCGGCGAGCTGCCGATCGCGCTGCCCGACCAGGTCGGCATGTGGGTGGCCAACGGCAGCGGGGTCGACATCACCAGTCCCGCCAGGTCGACCACGAAGCCACCGGGTGTGTACTGCACCTGGAAACCGTGGTTGGCGAACACTCCCGTACCCTGCGCCTGCAGACCGATGGGCGACAGAGGATCGTAGACCAGCCGGATCTCGCCGGACTGCACAGCCACGCCACTGGCCCGCTCGACCAGTTCGTAGCGCACCATGGCCGTCACCGGACCGCCACCAGCCAACACCCGAGACGGGTCGATGCGCAGAGCAGAGCCACTGCCGGTGCTCGAGCTGCTGCCCGATCCAGAACCGATCGTGGTGGCATTCACCACCGACACGCACTCGCAGTCACACGACATGTTGTTTTGGCACGGCTCGATGCCCCCCTGACTGCCGGAGGGATTCCAGGCCACGTCTTGCCGGTATTCGAAGTTCGCCTTCCAGCCTTTGGCCTTGGCGAAGCCGCAGGAATAGAAGGACCCGATCGAGCCCTCGTGGCCAGGACTCCAGGTCCATTTGGCGTACTGGTAGCCGTGCGCCCACTTCGAGCCGTTGCTCTTGCTCTTGTAGTTGTTGGCGATCGCCTCGTCGTTCGAAGTGTAGGCGACGGAATGGCGATCCCAGTCGCTGCGCGCCTGGGCCTTCGCCTTCAGAGCCTGTGCCGGCGCGGCGATGCCGAGCGCGAGGCAACACACGAGGTTTGGGAAGAGGAGACGTCCTGGCCGCAGGGCCGAAGACCCGAATTGGTTGACTTGCATGATCTAGGACGGTCGCGGGAATCCGCCGACCACCCCCTGATGACCGACCCCACGCTCGAGCCGACCAGAATCCGCGATTTGTTCCATCCAGCCGCGGCAGCTGGCGTCGCGAGCCCCCCCCCACGGCCGCGGTCCGAGCGCGGGCAGCGGCTCAATCGCCCCAGGCCGCTCCCGAGGACTTGAAGTGCATGGCCCATTCCTGCTTGCGCCCCTTGAGCAGCAGGCCGCCTGAATGATCGACCACCCATTGCAGTGCCTTCGCAGTCTCCGCGAGCATGCGATGGTGCTCGGCATCGACCGGGTCGGCGAACGACCACGCCCCACCAGCCACGGCCGGGGCCACCCCCCGCGCTTCGACCCGCACGAGCTCGGCGGCGAGGCTCGCCACCCCGGCGTCGAGCGAAGCCAACGCCGTCGTGATCTCCGCGCGCAGGGACGCCGCTTCCTGCGGGTTGGTCGCCAGCAGCCACCGCTCTCGTTCGGGCAGCATCGCCATCGTCCGCAGCATCCCGAGGTAACGCAGCGCTCGGTCCCGCTGGTCCTGCAGCCCGGCGTTGGCCGCCATCGCCATGCGGTAGTAGCCGAACGACACCACCGCAGCGCCGACCACGGCGAGCCCGATCACCGCCGCCGCGGCGCACTGCAGGCGGAAGCGGGCCACGAACTTCGACGCGCGGTAGCCGAGCGACGGCGGGCTCGCCAGCACCGGCTCACACCGCAGGTGCCGTTCGAGGTCGGCGGCCAGTTCGAGCGGCGTCTCGTAGCGCCGGGTGCGGTCCTTCTCGATGGCGCGCAACACGATCCAGTCGAGATCGCCCTGCAGTCGCCGGCGCAAGGTGGCCACGTCGACGCCACGCCGCTGCGCCGCATCGGCAGCCGCAGCCCCGATCGTGGTGATCCGGGTACTCGGCTTCGTCGGCTCGGACTCGCGCAGGATCCGTTGCATCTCCAGCCATCCGGCATGCAGCAGCGTGGTGCGTGGGAACGGCAGCGCACCGGTGAGCAATTCGTAGAGCAGCACGCCGAGCGAGTAGACGTCGGTCCGCGTGTCGACGTCGAGGCCGCCGAGACCGGCTTGTTCCGGTGACATGTACTCGGGCGTGCCGAGCACCTGCCCGTGTTGGGTGAACACGGTGGCCGCGACGAGCCGGTGGTCGACCGCCTTGGCCAGGCCGAAGTCGATGATCTTCGGCTGCGGCTTGCCGTCCTGCACGGTGACCAGCACGTTGCCGGGCTTCAGGTCGCGGTGCATGACTCCCTTCATGTGGGCGTGCTGCACTCCGGCACAGACCTGCCGGAACAGACGCAGCCGTTCCTCCAGTGGCACCAGATACTCGTCGCAGTAGCGAGTGATCGGCACCCCCTTCACGTACTCCATGACGAAGTACGGCCGTCCCTCGGCGGTGGTCCCGGCGTCGAACACTTTGGCGATGCAGGAGTGTTCCATCATCGCCAAGGCCTGGCGTTCGGCCTCGAAGCGCGCCAGCACCGTGCGGGTGTCCATGCCGGCCTTGACCACCTTCAAGGCCACCCGGGCCCGCACCGGCTCACGGCGTTCGGCCAGCCACACCGTGCCCATGCCGCCCTCGCCCAGCAGTTCGAGGATCCGGTAGGGACCGATCTGTTCCGGACGGGGTTCCGGTTCGTTGGCGGCGGACATCCCCCTCACCATACCGTGAGCGGCCCCGCTGGAGCGCCGCAGCACCCAGGCGCGCACGGCGCCGCAGCGGGCCAGCGGCCAGCGCCGCACGGGCCCACGACCAGCTGGCACCGTTCGACGACGCCGTCGCCGCGCGGCTGCTCGACTGCGCTGGCAGCCCGTTCTCCGCACCGCGCAACCGGCACGTGCCGCGGCTCAGCCACCGGAGAGCGGCACGAGTCGCTGTGCGACCACGAAGTCGGCAACGGCCTTGCCGACGAGACGGTGGCCAGCCGGCGTCAGATGCAACCGATCGGTGAACAGTCCGTCGCCGCGACGCGCGAGCAGGATTTCGTGCAGATCCAGAAAGGGCACGTCGAGGCGGGCACAGATCGCCGCCAGCTGCCGCTGCGGTTTGCACACCATTTCGGCGTCCGCGGCCAGGCACTCGGGTTCGAGCTGGTCTTCATGCGGCACCGCGATCACGGCGAACTTCGCCCCGATGGCCCGCAGCTGCGTCGCCATGGCCTCGAGGTTCTCCGCCTGCTCGGGCCACGTCGCATCCACCCAGGCCGCGCGGCCCAGGCCTTGCCACTCGCGCTGACCGGCGAGGGAGCGACCGTAGAGGAGCTTGCGGACGGCGTAGACGAGGTAGCTGTTGCGAGAAAGCCACGGCCAGGCGCCGTCGCCATCGGGGAACAGGTAGTTGCGGGCTTCCGGCGTCAACAGCCGTCGCCCCTCGGTCGTCAACCGATGCAACATTCGATGGTTGTCGTTGACGCAGTACTGCAGAAGCACGACATCGGGCCGCAGCGGCAGCAGATCGCGTTCCAGATAGCGCCGCTCCTGCCAAGTCGTGTAGCCGTGCACGCAGGCGTTGACGAACTCGACGTCGCCGCGCACCAGCGGTCGAAGGCGGTCGCGTACGTCGGCGAAGAACCCGTCGAGCGGGAAGCCGACCGAATCGCCGAGCAACAACACGAGCTGCTGGCCCGGGTGCGCACCCGGCGGCAGATCGCGATGTCGCAAGCCGCGGGCATTCACGCCAGGGAGTCGCGGATCGAGTCGGAAGCCGAGTTCCGCGTCGTGCACGACCCCGGTGCTGTTGGCGACCGTCGAGTCCCAGCCGAACACCGAGCCGAGCGCTTCGCGCAGACTGCCTTCGACTTGCCAGCGCGCGGCGAATTCGGCGACGAGCAGCGCCGCGAGCAGCGCGCCGGCCGCGAGCAGGATCTTGCCCAACCGTCGTCGTCTCGATCGTGGTGCCGATGGCTGGTCCATGGTGGCATCCTGACAGCAGCCCCCGGGCTAGAGCACGCGATCGCCGAACACGTTGGTGAGCGACAGCACCGCCCCCTGCTGCTCCACCACCACCCCCTGCCAGAGCAGCGGCATGCCGCTGAGGCCCGTACCGTTCGGGATCGCCATCACGAAGCCGAACTCTCCCGAACCGACCGCCGTGGTGCCAAGGCCGAGTGTGACCACCGTGCCGAGCTGCAGCACCGTGCTGCCGTGGCTGGGAAACCGCTGCAAGGGCCCGGGCGGGAAGATGCTGACCGCGATCAGCACCGTCGTGGAGGGGCCGTAGCCGGGCTGCGAGGCGAACGTCACCGAGTAGGGACTGCCGGGGGTCGGCGCCGCAGCGGCGTGGCAGTGCCGATGCTGGTTCCACCACACGGCGTTCTGTGTGTTCCAGTTGCCGAACACGAGGTCGAGATCGCCATCGAGGTCGAGGTCGGCCAACGCCCCGCAACTCGAGGCCATCGTCGCCACTGGCGCTGCGGCCGCATCGACGGCGAACACGGCAGCGCCGTTGTTGCGCAGGATCAGGGTCTGGCCGGCGACGTTGGCGCCAACGAACAGGACGACGTCGAGGTCGCCATCGAGATCGAGGTCGCCGACCGCCGAGGCGTAGCTGAACGCGGTCAAAGCCGGCAGATTGGTGGCGGACACGTCGGTGAACACCCCGGAGCCGTCGTTCAACCACAGCTTGCTCGGCCGGGCATAGGCTTGCAGGAACACGTCGAGATCACCGTCCCGGTCGAAGTCGCCGAACTGAAAGTCACCGCCGACGTAGACGGGACCGGGCAGGTTGCCGCTCGCCGCGGCAAACACTCCCGCGCCGTTGTTGAGCCAGAGCACCGGCGGCACCGTGTTCGAGTTGAGGCCGAACATCACGTCGACGTGGCCATCGCCGTTGACGTCGCCGACCGCCATGCCCCAGGCGCTGATCGGGGCCGACGGGGCATGGATGCCAGTGACGTCGGTGAAGTTGCCGAGTCCATCGTTCAGCAACACCTTCTCGCGCGCGACGATGTCCAGGTCGCCGTCGTGGTCGATGTCGACCATCTTGGCGCAGTACAGGGTGCGCGTGATCGGCGGCAGTTGCGCCGCGGACACGTCGGTGAACCGGCCGGTACCGTCGTTCGCGTAGAGTCGGCTCGGCTGCCCACTGCCACTGCCGAAGAAGAGGTCCAGGTCCCCGTCGCCGTCGATGTCACCGAGCGCCACTGCGCCGGTCCAATCGACCACTTGCGGCAGGTGGGTGGCCGTGGCATCGACGAACCCGCCGAGCCGGTCGTTGCGATACAGGGTGTTCTGCGCGCCGGGCAGCGTGCCACCCATGTTGGCGCAGACCAGGTCCGGAAACCCGTCCCCGTCGACGTCTCCGACGGCGATCTTGAACTCGGGACTCAGGTCGGCGGGCAAAGCCGGACGCAGCGGTGCCACGAACTGCGCCTGCGCGACGAGGCTGCAGGCCGAGAGATGGAGGAGGACGACGGCAGAGCTGCGGTGCATCAGAGATCAGGGCCCGTTGTGGGAGAAGGCGCTGATGCTAACGCCCGGCGGCAGCCCTGGCGGTGTCCCAAGATCGTGCCGTGAACGACGTGCGCTGCGGCAGCGAGCAGACGCGCCGAGCCGCGGCCCGGCGCCCCCTGTACGCCTGGAACTGCCAGCGCCGAGCCGCGCGCATCGGCTGCCCGACGCCGCAGCGAACTGGCACCCCACCCTCGTCACAGCGCGCCGATCGTCCACTGCAGCGCATTGGTGCTGGTCGCCGCAGTGACCAGGCCGAGCGCATCGAGTTCGAGCGGCAGCACCTGCTGGTGCAACACCACCCCGGCGAAGGCCACCGCGTTCGGGATCGAGATCTGCGCCTGCAGCTGGCCACCGCTCGGCACGCCGAGCCGACAGACCAACGCATCGACCTGCAGCACACACCCGGGACCACCTTGCGGCAGCACCTGCGCGAGCGGCAACGCAACCGTGCCGAGCCCGATCAGATCGAGCGCGAGCCCCTGGCTCGGCAGACCGATGGCGCGCGCCCGGCACGTCGACCCGACCCATGGCAGGCTCTCTGCCGCAAGGACGTTCGGCCCATTGCTGCCACTGCAACCGGTTCCGTTGGCCACCGCAGTCGCCGGGCAGGTCGGTGCCAGCGTCGCCAGGTACACCGAGTTCGTGCCACCCGCGCTCATGAAGGCGCCGCCGAACACGACGGCACCCGAGGGCAGCAGCTGCATGGCGCTCACCGCCGGCTGCCCGTAGATGGAAGTCGGCCCCGGGCCACCCGGCGTCCAAGTCTGGCCGTCGTAACGGTAGGCCTGCGCGGCACCGCCGGCGAGCACGTCGCCGTTCGGCAGCACGGCGAGCGCCCGCACCGTGGTCCCGATTCCGGAGTGCAACCCCGACCAGGCCGCCCCGTCCCAGCGCGCCACTCCGGCGGCGGTGAGATTGCCGGCGGTCGTCATCGCTCCGCCCGCGAGCAGGTCGCCGTTCGGCAGCAGCGCGAGTGCATAGAGTGCGCGGTCCATGCCCGCGCCGAACGGCGACCACGTGCTGCCGTCCCAGCGCGCGATGTGGTTGGCGCGGCTGCCGCCAGCGAGGTTGAAGCCGCCGGCTGCGACCAGGTCGCCGTTCGGCAGCACCAGCAGGGCTTCGACCTGCCCAGGGGTCAGCGGAAAGTCGCTCGACGTGCCGGCACCCAGCGGCGCCCAGACAGCCCCGTCCCAGCGCGCGAGGTTGCTCGCAGCGACCCCACCAGCCGTCACGAACTGGCCGCCGGCGACCAGATCGCCGTTCGGCAGGACCGCGAGCGCGAACACGAACGGCGCAGGCCCAGCGACCCCCGCCCCGAGCGGCGCCCAGCTGGTGCCGTTCCAGCGCGCGACGTGGTTGGCGGGAACCCCACCCGCCATGGTGAAATTGCCACCGACGACCAGGTCCCCGTTCGGCAGCGTCGCGACCGCGAACACGCGCGCGGGCTTGCCGGACACCGTCGAGCCGCTGACACCCGCACCGAACGCGGACCATGTGCTGCCGTTCCAGCGCGCGACGCCACCGGCCGCCACGGCGCCGGCCCCGGTGAAGGCGCCGCCCGCCACCAGATCGCCGTTGGCGAGCCGCCCGAGGGCCAGCACCGGCCCATTCATGCCGCGGGCCAACCCTTGCCAGTCGCTGCCGTTCCAGCGTGCGATGCGGAGCGCTCGCCCAGGGCTGAAGGACTGCCCACCCGCGACGAGGTCGCCGCCGGGCAACTCGGCCACGCAGCGCGCGCCCATGGCCTGCAGGCCGGCGCCGAGATCGGTCCAGGCAGCACCACGCCAGATCGACACCGGACTCGGCGCTGGTGCGCTGCTGCCATAGAACTCCCCAGCCGCGACGAGGTCGCCATTGGCACACTGGGCGAGCCCGAACACCTGCTGCGGCAGCCCACTGCCGAGCGCCGACCAGGCCGTGCCTTGCCAGCGCGCAATGCTGCGCGCCGCCGTGCCGCCAGCCGCCGCGAAGCGTCCGCCCGCGAGCAGGTCGCCGTTCGCCAGCGCGAGCAGCGCCAGCACTTCGCCGTCCATGCCGCCCGCCATGGTCGACCAGTTGGCGCCGTTCCAGAGGGCGATGCGGTTGGCAGGCACGCTGCCCGCCATGGTCAGATTGCCGCCGACCACGAGGTCGCCATTCGGCAGGACCGCGAGCGCGTTCACCGTGCCGACCACCCCGCCGCCCAGGGCCACCCACGCGGAGCCGTTCCAGCGCGCCAGATTGCCGACGAACTGCCCGCCGGAGACGGAGAACACGCCGCCCGCGACCAAGTCACCGTTCGCCAGCGTCGCCAGCGCGAGCACCTGCACGTACAGCCCGGTCAGGTTGCCGAGGGGCGCCCAAGTGGCGCCGTTCCACCGGGCGACGCCGAACAAGCCGCCGGCACACAGATCCCCGTTCGGCAGCACCGCCAGGGCAGTCACCATGCCCGGCCCGAAGCTGCCGAGCCGGCCCCAGGCCCCGGTCCCAGGGTCGTAGGTGGCGAGGCCACTCACCGACAGGTTGCCGGCCAGCGTGAAGTTGCCGCCGACCACGAGCACCGGCGTCGCCGGGCCCGCGCCGTCGGGATCCCACATGCGAGTGACGAGCACCGGACCATCGACGCCCGGCAGACCATCGCCCGATGCCCAGGCGGGCGCACACTGGGCGCGTGCGAGCGGCGCGGCGGCGAGCAGCAGCCAGCCGAGGCAAGACCACCAGAAGCACCGGAACAACGACGAAGCAGTGGGTTTGGGCATGGAACGCAAGTGCGAGAGACGGAGCGGCTCGCCCCCCTCAGCAACGCGCATGCCACGATCCCCGGCGAGCACGGCCCACGCAACCCCCGTCCAGGGATTGCCCCGGTGCGTCGGCGGGGCGCCAGTCCATCGGCATCCCGACGGCGCAGCCGCCCACCAACCCGCGGCACTACTTGCCGTCCCGCTCCCGCTCCGGTGCCGCTTCGCCGTCGAACAGGCCTGGCGCGGCGGCGCGCAGCTCGTCCAGCCGCGGCCGCAGCCACTCGGCGGTCGACTTCGCCACCGCCGCCTCGGTCGCCTTGCGCGCCGCAGCGACCGCAGCCCCCTTCGCCTTGCACTCGGCATCGTCGAGTCGTGCCACCGCAGCCAGCAACTCGCCGAAGCGGCTGGCGAGGAACGCTTCGTCGAGGCAGCGCTGCGCCAGGGCGCGCGCATCCTTGCTCGGGCCTTCCTTGGCGGCCTTGTCGAGCCCCTTCACGGCCCTCTCGATCAGCTTGTCGTGGCGCGCGCCGAGGTCGCGCAGCTTCGTCGCAGCCTTCTTCCAGGCGGCATCGTCCGCAAAGGCGCTCTCGCAGCGCTGGTACTCGAACACCCATTCCCCGTAGGCGGCCTTGCCTTCGAGCACGGCTGGATCGCTCGACAGACGATCGATCTGCACAGCGAGCACGCGGCCGAGGAAATCCTGCAAGGCGCCGATCTGAGGCGGCAGGGCCTGCTTCTCTTCGTCCGAGGCCTTGGGCAGCAGCTTCTTCGCCTTCTGCACCTGCTGGGCGATCACGGCCAGGTCCGGCACCGTGCGCTGCAGTTCACTCGCGGCGGTGCGCAGCGCCTGCGCCGACGATTGCGTCGAGACTTGGTCCAGCCACTCGAACATGCGCCCGACCTGCACCGGCAGCGGCCAGTGGCCACTCTGCTCGGTGAGCCCCTCGACCACCTCGAGTTTGAGCTTCTCGTAGCCTTGCTCGCGGTAGATCTTCTCGGTGCGGTACGCGCATTCGACGGACACCACGGCATCGGCCTTGCCGTGCAGAATGCCGATCGCAACCTTCTGCTTGGCGAGCTTGCCATGTTTGACGTCGAGCACGTTGCCAGCGTGTGCCACGATGCCGTCGATCAGTTCGGGGTGTTCGCCCGCGAACCAATAGGTGAAGAACGCGCCCTGGCTGTGCCCGTACAAATAGACACGACCGATCGGGAAGCGCTTCTGGAAGTCGGCGATCAGACCGGCGATCTGTTCCCCGTCCTTCGGGCCCTGCATGAAGTTGCACGTGCTGCCCTGGCCCGGCGTGAGGCCGTCCGGCGAGACGACGATGTCGCGGGGTCGGAAGCCGGCGAGGATCGGGTAGTTCCAGAAGCTCCAGCGGTGGTCGAGGCCGGTGCCGTGCAGCATCAACACCAAGTCGGGCGGGTTCTTGGCATCGAGGCGTCCTGGCAGTCGGTACCAATACGGCTTGCCCTGCGCACTCTTCCATTCGAGCGCCGTGTCGCGCGGCGCCTTCAGCGTCGGTTCGACCACCGGGGGAGCCTTGTCCTGCGCCGCGGCGAGCGCGGCGAGCAGCACGGGGAGCACGTGGGCGGCACGGATGCGCATGGGTGAGAATCTAGCGGCAGAGCGCTTGGTTCGCCGGCCTCCGCACCGCCCCACCGACGACCGGCAGGAACACCTGCTGCCGAACGGCACTTGCGGGGGCGGGGGGCAGCGGCTTGGCGAACCTTGCTCAGCCGGGAGCCGAGCCGCCAGCCCCCTGACTCGAGAAGTGGCCCGGGCCCCACGCCACGCCCAACTCACGGGGTGCGCGTGACCGTCTCCACGGGTGTCACTGGCAGCGGCATCGGGAACAGCAGGTTGGGGTCGAGCGCCGCCGCCTGCAGGTGCAACCGCGGCAACGAGCCGAGGGGCGGGAAGTCCCAGCGCACGGCCCCAGAGAGCACGCCGAAGTTGCGCGTGTCCGAGGTCCACAGAGTGGTGAAGTTGTTGCCGATGCCGAGGCTGACCGTTCCCGGCAATACGCTCGGGATCTGGTCGAGGCTGAAGCCGAGCACCACGAACGCATTGCCGCTGACGTTGCCACGGCTGCACACCACCGCGAACGGCTGCGCTCCGTTGACGGCGTCGGCAGCCTTGGCGGCGAACTGGGTGGCGCGTGTCAGCGACACCGATTGGGCGTTGCCGAGTCCGCTCAAGGACCGGGCGCGGAGCTGGTAGGTGCTGGGCACCAGACCTTGCGGGGGGTACACGCGCAGCCGGGTCGGCGAGACCTTCTCGAACCAACCGTCGTGCCAAGTGCTCGGCGACTGGCTGGTGATCGTGGTCGAGCCGAGGTCGACGGAGATGACCTGTTCCAGTCCTTCGCCGGGCAGATCGAAACCCGCGTCGCCGACGTTGGGCACACTGGCGACAGTCGGCACACCGAGCCACGGCGTGCGCGAGAAACTCGGCATGCCGAAGCTCGGAAACAGGTCGTGGCTTGGCCAGATCGTCACTGCATCGGCGATGTCCAGCAGTGCCCCCACGCCCGGATATGCGTCGGTCATGTTGGTCAGGGCGACGATGCAGAGGCCGTCGGTGGTCCAGATGCAGCGCGTCGCCGTGCCGTCCTGGCCGCCGTTGTGATGGTAGGCGAACACGCCATTGCCGCGGGTGGTCCACTGCCAACTGCCGTCGGACCAGTTCTTGGGGTCGTTGCTGCCGAGCTCGTTGTAGGTGCCGCGCACCATCGCGGCCGAGCGCGCCGCGGCGGACAGGGTTGGGCTGTCGTCGCGGATGCAGAACGCGGCGGACACCACCCGTGCCAACGCCACTGCCGAGGTCACCACACCGCCGGCCGCGTCCCACCACTCCTGCGAGTACTGCGGCGACTGCAATCGACGATCCAGATGGCGGTTGCCGGGCCGCAGATAGAGCTCCCGCAGGTGGTAGCGAACCTCGCTGGGGGCGAAGTTCTGCGGGCGCGCGGTCTGCTGCCAGAGATCGTTGGTACCAGCCGGCTGGAACAACCGGCTACGCAACACGTTCATGTACTGCTGGCCGGTCGCCTGCTCGACCATCTGGCCCAGCGCGGTGTTGCCGCAGTTCGAGTAGTTCCAACGGTCGAGCGTGGTCCACGCATGTTGGCTGGCTCCGTAGCGCACGATGATGCTCTCGTCGGGTGGCAGGAACACCACGGAGTTGTTCCACCAGAGTGCCGCATCGATTTCGTCGACGACGTTGACCATGCCCGAGGTGTGGCGCAACAGCCGACGCACCGTGCCGTTGCCCGAACCGGGGCCGCCAGGGATGCCCAGGTAGCTGGTCATCACCGTGTCGAGCGTGATGCCGCCCGGCCCCTGGTCGATCAGATCGTGGACGACGGCGGCGCAGAGCGGCTTGCTGATGCTGCCGAGGCGGAACGCGCTGTCCGGCTGGGTCACGAGCTGGCCGTTTTCGGCGTAGGTGAAGCCGCGGGCGTAGATCAGCCGGCCGTGGCGTGCCACCGCCAAGGACGCATTGCGGACCATGTGATCCGTCATCAGCGTCTCCATGTAGTTGTCGAAGCCAACCATGCCCAGCGAGGCGACGCCGGTGCGCGTGTGGCTGCGAGGCAACGGCGAGATCCGTTCGACGAACAGGCCCGCATAGCGGGCATTGCTGCCGCTGCCGCCCGCGCCGATGCAGACCAAGGTCATGCCCTGACCGGTGTGGAGCGTCTTGTCGCCGTCGAACTGGCTGCTGGTGCGGCCGGCCACCAGTACCCAGTTGCCGATGCGGTCGTCGCGCCAGACGTGTGTGTAGCGCTGGCTGTCGGACAGCGAGACCAAGCTCGGCCGCTCGCCGCCGAGACTGTGTTCGTCGAACTTGGCCGAGAACACCGGGCCGTCGTCGCCGCCCCAGCCACCCCAGGCGATGCCGCTGGCATCGGGTTCGAACACCACTGCGTGGTAGTCGATGCCATTGCGGTTGTAGGCAGCAGCGCTGGTCAACCGCCGCCCCTGGCTGCGCTGGGTGGCGATCGCGCCGTCCAGCGAAGACGTAGCCAGGGCTTGTTGATGGTAGACCGTGACGCCGTCCTGCACCCACATGGCGGCGAACACCACGTCGGCGCCGACCCCACTGGCGGCCACCAGTTTGGCCCGGTAACCCTGCCCGGCCCAGGTGCCGGCCTGGGTTTGGTACTGGGCGTAGGTCATACCGTGCGCCGCGACCCACGCCGGACCGCCGGTGCGCTGCCAGACCGCCGAGTACCGGGCATTGGCGAGCCCCCCCGCCACGGCCAAGGAAATCGGTCGATAGCCTTGGCCCTGCAACAGGGTGTACTGGTTCTGGTGCTGCGTGGCGGTGACGCCGTGGTAGTCCGCGGTGACAATCCCGAACTGGGCAGGAATCCGGCCGAGCAACCCGAAGGTCGCACAGACCAGCAACCGGAAGGAGCGTAGGTTCATGATGGTCGAAGCCAAGACGATGGCAAACAGACCATCAGGAGGGCCGCGCGGCTGTGACATCGGGGGCACGAAATCCTGGAACCAACCCGGCACGCCATGGGCCATGGACCAGACACCCGCGCACAAGACCTTGTGGGGAAAGGAGAATCACACACCCCCGACCAGGCCGCGTTCGCAACTCGCATGCGCCGGCGTGCCCGGCGAGCACCCGCAGTAGCACCGGCCGCCGCCAGCTCCAGCACGATCTCGTGGGAGCGCGACGTCGGCAGGCAGTGCCTGAGGCCGTCGCTCGTCCGAGCACCCTCGAGGCAGCCGGGCAGAACCGTCACAGGCAGCCGTGGCACAGCGGCGCTGGTCGCATCGGTCCTGGCGTCACTTGCGCCGCAGATCGACGCGCTTGCCGAGCAGAGTGACCTGCAACACCCCGTCGCGCAACGCGCCACGGGTCGTCTCTGCCTGGTCATTGCTCTCCCACTTGCCATCGAGCACGACCGCGTCGCCCTCGACCCGGTATCTGCCGGCGAAGTGATCGTGGCTGTCATGCCCGCCAGTACCAGGACCGTGCACCAGGAACTTGTCGCTCTTCGCGTCGAACTCGAGCACGTACCCGTGTTTCTCGCCCTGGGTCCAGGTGCCGTGCAGCTGGGGGGCAGCGAGCACCGTGTCGCCACGGCAACCGGGCAGAGTCAGGAGCAGGATCGCCATGCCGAGAAGGGTGCGCATGCCCAGGCAGTGCCGCTCGCCTGCGACGAGTTCCGCCGATTTCGTTCCCGTGCCGCACCGTATCGCCGGGGGCAGAGCGCCCTTGGCCTCTCCCCCGGCGCGGTGCCCGGCTAGCGAAAGCGCGCCGCCAGTTCCGCGCGTCCGGTGGCCTCGTAGAGCGCCACCAGATCCTGCTTGGCCTTCTGCACGTAGGCATGGGTGTCGCCCAGAGCCGCCAGCAACACTGCGTGCGCGGCCAGCAGATCGCGTTCGGCGCCGTCGGCATCGTCGGTGCGGGCCCGGCAGGCCCCGCGCAGCAACTGGAACGTCGCAGTGTCGGTGTGCACCGCTCCGATGCGCTGCACAGCCGTGGCCACCGCCGCGTCGTAGTGCCCCAGAGCCTCGCGAGGGCGCCCCTGCCGCATCAAGAACGTGCCGAGGTTGGCCGACGCGTTGGCGACGTCGAATGCGTCGGCGTCGACGAGTTCGGCATAGGTCGCCACCAGCCGCTCCTGAGTCGCCTGCGCCGCGACGAGGTCGCCGGCATGCGCATGCGCGACCGCGAGGTTGTTCTGCGTGCCGAGCGTGTCGCGGTGGCGCGGCCCCATGCGCGCCAACCGGTGGGCCAGCACCTGCTCGAACCGCGGCACTGCCGCGGCCGGATCGCCGAGGTCCTGGATCGCCACCGCCAGCTGCTCGCTGACCGACAGCGTGCGCGGGTGGCCGGCCCCGTACCGCGCGATCAGGCGCGGCTCCAATTCGGCCAGCACCGCCCGCGCCGCTTCCTTCTGGTCCATCCGGTTGTGGTAGTAGGCGAGGTCCGCGCGCGCCTGCAGCGTTTCGGCAGCCTCGCTGCCGAGAGCCAGCGCCAAGGCGGCGACCGCCTCGCGCTGCTGTGCCAAAGCCTCGGCGAGCCGACCTTCCAGCGCCGCAACCGCTGCCAAGTCGGCGTCGATACGCGCGTGGAAGCCGGCTGGCACCTGTGCCACCGGGGCCGCGCGCATCTGCTGCCAGATCGCCGCAGCACCGGCCAGATCGCGCCTTGCCCGCCGGCTCTCGGCGAGCACCCGTTGGCATCCGAGCGTCGTCGCATGCCATGGCCCGAGCCGCGCCCGGGCCTGGGCCAGCAGCGCTTCGCCGACCGGACCGTGGTCCGCCAGCCGCTCCTGCAGGAACGCCAGCCGCAGCAAGGCGAGGCGGGCCGCCAGCGTCGGCGGGGCATCCTCGCCATGCGCCGCGCGCAAGTCGGCCAACAAACGTTGGCATTGCTGGGCAGCGGCGGGCCAACGGCCGAGCTTCTCGTAGACGTCGACCAGCGTCGTGCGCAGGGTGATGCGGGCCGCCCGATCCGCGGCGAAGTCGACGTCGAGGCTCGGCACACTGCGCTCGAGCAGATCGACCAGCCGGACGTTTTCGCCATCGCGCTCGGGGTCGACTGCGGCGACCATTCCAGCGAGCCAGTCCAGCGTGTGCTGCAGGCGACTCGCCAGCTGCCGCTGGTCGCGCTCGGCCGCTTCGGCTCGGCTCAAGGAGCCGAGCGTCACCAGCAGGGCGATGGCGAGGCCCAGCGCCACCGCTGCGGCAGCGAGCAATGCGCGCCGCCAGCGGCGCAACCGACTCGCCACCGCGTACCAGGTGCTGTCGAGCCGCGCCGCGATCGGCGCGCCAGCGAGGTGGGCACGCAGGTCGCGTGCCAATTCGGCGGCACTCTGGTAACGACGCTGCGGAACCGGCTGCAAACAGCGGTGCACGATCGCGCCGAGATCTGCGGACAGGTGCGGCGCCACCGTGGCCAGCGCCCGCGGGCTCGGGTCGGCGAGCAGCGCCAGCGCACCGCGCAGGTTGGTCGGCAGCTCGAACGGGCGACGGCCGGCGAGCAGTTCGTACAGCAGCACGCCGAGCGACCAGACGTCCGAACGCACGTCGACGGTCTCACCGCGGGCTTGTTCGGGACTGGCGTAGGCGAGCGTGCCGACGAACTGACCGTCGAGCGACTGGGTCACGGCGAACTCGGATTCGGCCAGTGCACGCGCCAAGCCGAAGTCGAGCAGGCGCGGGCTGCCGTCGGCGGCCACCCAGAGATTCGCCGGCTTCAGATCGCGGTGGATCACACCGCGCTGGTGGGCATGGGCCACACCATCGACCGCAGCGGCGAACAAGCACACGACGGCCCGCACTCGGTCTGCAGTGGGCGTCGCACGCAGTGCGGCGACTGCCGTGCAGGCGTCGATCGGCACGCCGTCGACGAACTCGAGCACCAGGAACGGCCTACCGTCGCGGTCGAAGCCACCGTCGTGCACGGCGACGATGGCCGGATGGCGCAAGGCGGCGACCAACTCGATCTCGCGCAGGAACCGCTGCTGGATGCGCGCGGCCTGCCCGGGCCGATCGTGGAAGCGCTTGATCGCGACGGTGCGCCCGGTCGACAGCTGCTCCGCAGCGAACACGACCGCTTGGCCGCCGCGGCCGAGTTCGCGGCCGAGCCGGTAACCGGGCAGCTCGGCGGCCGGCGGGTCGTCGGCGCGGCTGCGCCGCAGCTCCTGAGCGAGAGCCTGCTCGTCGAGGAACCAGCTGGACGGTTCGGCGGCGCTGGTCATCCTTCCTCCCCGATCTGGGTGGCGATGAGTTCGCGCAGCCGCGCCAACAGCCGCGACTTGATGCGGTACAACTGGTCGGCAGGCAGGTCGGTCGTCGCAGCAACCGCGGCGGTCGGTTGGCCGTCGAGCGCCAACAGCTCGAAGGCACGCAGCTGCTGAGGCGGTGTCTCGTGGGCCAGGGTCGCCAGAGCCAACCGCACGTGGTGCTGGCGCCACTCCTCCTCCCAGATGCGCTCTTGGTCGGCGTCTGCGGCCAGTTCGTCGAGGCTCTCTGGATCGGCGAGCGATTGGCCACCCAGGGTCGGGTGCAGCGGGCGGCGGCGACGACGCCAGATCGTGCGCAGCGCGATCGTCTTCAGGAAGCCGCGGAACCGCCCCTTGCGCGGGTCATAGCGGAACTCGGCGATGCCGCGATGCACGGCGGCCAGCACTTCCTGGGTCACGTCGTCCGCGTCCACGGGCTGCAGACCATTGCGGCGCGCGACGCCGCGGATCAGGCGGTGGTAACGGTCGTGGAACTCGCGCCAAGCCACGTCGTCGGCGCCCTCGGCGAGGCGCGCCAGCAGGGATGCATGGGTGCTCGGGTGCGAATGCACGGCAGCATGATACCGCGCGGCATTCGCAGCGATTCAGGGGCGGATCTGCAGCCGGCTGCGGGTCGTGACGTTGGCCCGGTTCGGTGCACCGAGGTCGAGCGCAATCGCCTGCGCATGCACGCGCAGGTCGACGAAGGCAACCGCCGGTGGCACCGCCAGGGTGTGCGCGACCCCGACCGGCAGGGCGCCCACGACCACGGTCTGCCCCGGAGCTCCGATCGTCAACCAACCGTAGCCCGGCGCAAACGTCGCCGCCGTGCCGCCGAACGACATCAACAACACGCCGATGCCGCTGCCGGGTCCAGTGCAACGGTAGGCGATCTGGGTGCCGAGGCGGGCGTCGCCGGTGACCGCGAGGTCGAAGTAGCCGAATTCGTGGCAGCCAAGGTCGGGAAGCAGTCCCCCGGTGACGACCGCGCTGGTGCGGCGCGAGCCGCCCGCGTGGTCGTCGACCACGCGGTCGCCGACGGCGGCATCGCCTTGGTCGATGCACGGCGAGTTGGCGAGCAGGCGGAAGTCGCGCTGGGCCGGATCGACGAAGCGCGGATCGACGTCGAGGTTGCCGAGCCCTGGGTGCAGCGAACTGCCGTTGCTGCGTCGCAGCTGGCCGAGCGGCACCGTCCAGTAGTTGTGGGAGTTCGCCCAGGCGATCGTGTTGACGATCTCGCCCGACCAGGCAGGCCGGGCTTCGACACCGAACAGGCACAGCGCGACGGTGGCGTGCAGCAGGTCGTGGTTGCCGTTGGCCATCTGGATGCCGGTCTGGCAGTCGTGCACCAAGGCGTTCGCGAGCGCGCCGGCCAGGGCGTTGACGTGGATGCCGACCCGCCAGGCCTGTTCGACGTGCAGGTTGCGCGCCGTGAGGTTCGGGTTGTAGAGGGCGAGCGCGTGGGCGCCGCTGGAGCCGCCGAAGCGCACGCGGACGTGTTCGAGCGCGCCGGGATCGCTGCCACCCAGATACAAGCCGCGCCAAGCTCCTGGAATGCCAGTGGTCGGCCCGTAGGGGTCGCTGTCGCCACCGAAGGCGTCGTCGTTCCAGACCGTGAAGACCACCGGTCGGGCGGCCGTACCGCGAACCACGAGCCGGCCGGCATCGACGCCGAAGAACTCGCCCATGCTCTTCACGACCACGCCGGCCTCGATGGTCAATTGGCTGCCGGCGGTGAACAGGGGCTGCTCCTCGAATACGATCGTGCCGTCCGGCAGGTTGTCGCGGTGCAACACGCAGTCGGCGGCGACGGCGGGTTCGGTGACGACCGCTGCCGAGACGAAGTTGCCGGTCACGGTGGGGCGGCGGAAGTTGCGCACGGAGTTCCAGCGCAGGCCGCTGATCGCGCGGTTGCCGCAGCCGGTGACAAAAAGGTCTTCGACCACCGGCTCGGCGATCGATTCCAGCAGGTTCAGGCCGTCGCCGAGGGCGGCGTGGATTCGGCATTGCCGCAGCGCGGCGTTGGCGCGCACGTAGAGTGCCGCGCCCTGGGCGCCGCCGAAGCGGACCTGGGTGTGCTCGAGTTCGCAGGTGGCGGAGTTCAGTTGCACGCGCCGCCAGGCGCCGGCGAACGGCGCCGTCGGGCCGTCGCGGTTCGAGTCGCCGCCGAAGGCGTCGTCGGCCCACGACGTGAAGACCACCGGCTGGCTGGCGGTGCCCCGGCAGCGCAGCGTGCCGTCGACCATCACGGCTCCGGCGGGCAGGAAGGCACCGTTGTTGCCGATCGTCTTGATCACGCAGCCGGCTGCGAATTCGAGCGTCGCGTTCAGACCGACCTCGATGCCGTCGCTGCGCAGCACGCCGCCGATCAGGTTGTCCGGTGCGATCACGGTCGTGCCGGCCACCAGTGGTGGCGCGCTGTAGCCGATGCTGGCCAGTTCGAGCACGTCGTGTTGCGTGTTGCCGCTGGCGGTGTTGCGCTCGAGGTGCGGCACCAGGTGGAGCGGCACCGCCATGGCGCGGGCCATGCCGGTGAAGTGCACGTTGCGGATCCGGAACTGGTTGGGCTGCGCGGCCGGCAGCCCAACGATGTGCACGCCGTCGCGGTTGCCGTTGCCGCGGGCCGCGCCGCCGTTCCAATCGAGGCTGCCCTGGTCGAAGACCCGCACGGCGCCGCCGGAACCCAAGCCGGCGTAGCGGACCTCGAGGTGGGTCGCGACGATCGTACCGCCGCCGTTGGCGTCGAGCGCACCCCAGCGGCCGGCGACGGGAGGCACGTTGCCGTTGCCGTTCGTGTCGCCGCCAGCACTGTCGTCGTCGAGGTCCGTGCAGACCACCGGCTGCTGCGCCGTTCCCTGCACCCGCAACGTGCCGCTGACGCTGCACCAGGTGCTGGCCGCGAACTTGAGCACCGCGCCGGCCGGGACGGTCAGCGTCTCACCCGCGGGAATGCTCAGGGTGCCGGTCACGTGGTAGACGACCCCGGGTTGCAGCGGGCCGCCGTTGCTGTCCGAGCGGCTGCCGCCGATCGGAACCTGGGCCATCAGGGTCGAGAAGAGTACCGCCAGGGCAGCGGGGAAACGGAGTAGGTGCTTGTTCATGATCTTGCCCACTCCTTGCCAACTCGCGTCCGCTTCTCCGCTGCGGGCCAAACAAAGCAGCTGCTGCTTTGCGTGGCACGCTCCATGCTCACGCAGAGGCGCACCTTGCCGACTTTCGGTGGCGCGCATTCCGATCCCATGTCGAAGCCACATTCTGCCCGCCATCCCTGCTGAACGGGTGCGGACTCCTCGTGCCCCAGCGCTGCGCCCATGCCAGTGCCTCCTCGGCTTGCAGAGCACGGGGCAACAGCCCGAGCATCTGCGCCGGGGTGCGGTTGGGTGCGTCGTGGTTGAAGCGCCGCCGCATGTAGTTGCGGTAGACCAGGAACAACGTCAGTTGGTCGGCCAAGTAGC
>JAEUHP010000007.1 GCA_016795295.1 Planctomycetota bacterium
GCTGCACCTCCGCGACGGGGCCTTCGCCCTGCCCTGCGCGCCGTGGCGCACCGACCAGGTCACCGGCACGATCCTGGTGGCCAGCGACGGCACCCGCACCCAGGTCGTGTGTGACGCCCTCCGGGGGCAGCTCGGCCACGGCGATCCAGCGACCGGCGCAGCGCCCTTCACGGTGCAGGGCCAGCTCGGGCCGGGCTCCGCAACCACCTGCGATCTGGTGTTCACCGTCGACGGGTTGGCCCTCGACGCCCAACTCGGCGCGACGCTCGAAGCCGAGGCGATCCTGCCGGAAGGGCTGTGGCAGCACCTGCGCCCCAGTGGCGCCATCGACTTCGTGTGCCGGCACGAACGCCACCCGGGCCGCGCCCCGCGCACCGCCCTCGATCTGCAGCTGGCCGACGCTGGCTCGGCGGCACCACTGCTACCGCGCCCACTGTCGCAACTGCGCGGTCGCGTGCTGGCCGCCGAAGGCGTCGTGTCGTTCGCGGAAGTGCGCGGACTGCTCGGCAGCGACCGCATCCAGTGCGAAGGCGGGCGGATCGAAGCCGGAACCGCGCAGGACCCCCGCACCTCGATCACCTGCACCGTGCGCGCGCCCGACGTACCGATCGACGCAGAGCTGGGCCGCCTGTTCCCCAGTCCCCTGGGCACCGCGATCGCGGCCCGCCGCCCCAGCGGCCGTGCCGCGATCGACGGACTGCGGCTCGCGTTCCGCTTGCCGACGCAGGATGGCGACGGCAGAGCTTGGCCGATGTCCACCGAGGTGTCGGGCAGTCTGCGCCTGCGCGACGTCGGCGTCGTGCTCGGCTCCGGGCCCGACGCCGTGGCGGTGCGCGAAATCAACGGCCTGGTGGAGATCGAGCCGAGCGCGATCACCGACACGGGCGGCGCCTTGCGGTGCTCGATCCGCCGTGGTGCCATGCGCCTGTTCGGCCAACCCTTGGTCGCAGCAACCGCCAGCGCCACCGTCGATGCCGAGCAGATCGTGCTGCAAACCCTGACGGCGAAGTTGCACGAAGGCGAGCTCTCGAACGGCACCCAGGGCGCGCCAGCGCTGCGCTACCTGTTGCCGGGATCCGAGCATGCCGAAGGTCGCTTGAGCGGCGACCTGCACTTCCGCAACATCGATCTGCTCGCGCTGCTCCGCGAGTGCGGCTGGCAGAAGCCCCCGTACAAGGGGCTGGTCAGCGGGCGGTGCGCCCTCGACCACTTGGACGGCAGTGATGTCGCCGGCGCGGCGGCCAGTGGCCAGCTCACGATCGACCGAGGGGATCTCGGCGAGGTGCCGCTGTTCACGGCGATCTACTCGCAACTCCCTGCGCCCCAACGCCCCCGCTTCGACCGCTTGGCCGCGACCTTCCGGTTGCAAGCCGGGCGCCTGCAGCTCAACGACCTGCAACTGCGCAGCAACCTGCTGGCCGCCAACGGCTCGGGCTCGCTCGACCTGGACGGCCAGCTGGACATTCGCCTGCAGCTCGACAACCTGCTGGGCCCATCGGCCGACCCCTTGCTGATGCCGCTGGTCGATTTGTTGACCCACGGCATCGTGCGCTTCCACCTCTACGGCCACCTGCGCCAACTGCAGACCGAACGGCGCTGGTTGAACGAAGGCGCACCACCACGCCGAGCCGCCCCGCCGATGCCACCCAACCGGAAGCCGCCGACCATCCTCGATTCCTGATGCCCAGCTCCGCCCCCACTCTGCGCGCCGCGCGCCCAGGCCCGATCCACGCAGTGATCATGGCCGGTGGCTCCGGCACCCGCTTCTGGCCCGCCAGCCGACGGCGCCGTCCCAAGCAGTTCCTGCCACTGGCCGATGGTGTGCCCCTGCTGCAGGCAACCCTCGACCGCCTGCGCGGCGTCGCCCCCGAAGATCAGGTGTGGATCGTCACCAACCCGACCCAGTTGCCGGGTCTGCGCCAGCTGCTGCCGAAGTTCCGCACCGACCGCATCCTGGTCGAACCCGAACCCCGCGACACGGCGCCATGCCTGGCGCTGGCGGTGGCGGCGATCGGCAACCACGACCCGACGGCGCGGCTCGTGTTTCTGCCCGCAGACCACCGCATCGCCCCGCTGGCGACCTTCCGCCGAGTGCTGCGTCGCGGCCTGCAACTCTGCCGCGACGACCGCAGCCTGGTGGTGTTCGGCATCCGCCCGAACCACCCGGCCACCGGCTTCGGCTACATCCAGCGCGGCGCCGCCTGCGATGCCGCCGCGCCCCCCGCACACACCGTACGCCGCTTCCGCGAGAAACCCGACCTTGCCACGGCCAAGCGCCTGCTCGCGCGCGGCGACCATCTGTGGAACAGCGGCATGCTGGCTGGATCCGTGGCGGCCCTGCGCGCGGCGATGGCGGAGCACTGCCCGCCGCTGCGCGAAGCCACCGAACGGCTCGCGACTGCACTGGCCAAGGCCTCGCCGCGGCTGCTGCAGCGCGCCTTCGCCAGTGCGCCGCGCACTTCGATCGACTACGCCGTGCTCGAGCATTGCCGAAACCTGGCAGTGGTCGAAGCGGCCCTCGATTGGGACGACGTCGGCAGCCTGCCGGCACTCGCGAGCCTCGGTGCCCGCGATCGCGACGGCAACGCTGCCGTGCTGCCCGCCGGTGCCGCCCTGCTGGCGCTGGCGAGCGAACGCAACCTGGTCTACGCCGAAGGCCCGCGCACCGTGGCGCTGTTCGGCGTGGCGGACCTGGTGGTGGTCGCCGTGGCCGACGCGGTGTTGGTGTGCCCGCGCGACCGGGCCCACGACCTGAAGCGGTTCGTCGACCACGTGCGCGCCAGCGGCCGGAGCGATCTGCTGTGAATGGTGCGGCACCCCGACGCATCCTGGCGGTCGACTACGGCGACGCCCGCACCGGCCTCGCCGCCACCGATTGGACCGGCACGATCCCGGTGCCGCTGCCGCGCCTCGAACAGCGTGACCAGGCCGCGCTGGTGGCGGCGATCGCCGAAGTGGTCCGCGAACGCGAGACCGAGGTGGTGGTGGTCGGCATGCCACTCGGCAGCGATGGCACCGCGGGCCAACGCGCCCAGCGCACCGCCGCGTTCTGCCGTTTGCTGCAGGCGGCGCTGCCGATCCCCGTGGTCACTGCCGACGAGAGCTTCTCCACGGACGAAGCCCACGAACGGCTGAAGGCGGGCGGCTTGAAGGCCGCGCAGCGCAAACGCCTCGCCGACAGCACAGCGGCCCTGGTGGTGCTCGAACGCTACCGCGCCAAGCCCCGCCCCTGAGCCCCCCGCCAGCAGCGGCAGAGAGGAAGTGCTTGGTCTTCGTAAGCCGGGTTCTGGTGCCGCCCGAACGGGCGGTGACGGCCATTTCTCTAGGACCGTCCTCGCGGACGGCCGCCAACGACCTACCCGAGGATCGAGCGCGGGCCGCGCGATCCTCCTATTCGGTCTTCCTCCAGGTGGGGTTTGCCGCGCGGCGCAGTCGCCTGCGCCGGGGTGAGCTCTTACCTCACCGTTTCACCCTTGCCGTCGCCAGCGAGCTGGCCGTCCGGCGGTATGTTCTCTGTGGCACTGTCCCGGTCCTTGCGGACGGTGGGCGTTACCCACCACCTTGCCCTTGGGAGCCCGGACTTTCCTCCCGCGGCCGAAGCCGCCGGCGGCCGTCCGAAGACCAAGCCGGGGGACGGTAGCATGGCGTCCAGCCCTAGGCCAATCCGCGCTGGTGAAAACACCTGCGATTCGCTCCGGCGCACACCGCGCTGCGCCACTGATCCGATTTTCCGGATCCCGTCCATGGGAAATCTGGAAATGCCGCCCCCCGCTTGCGCAGCGGGCGTAACGTGCTACGGTCGGAAAACTCGCCTGCGGCTTCGCCGCCCGACGCACACCTTCGCTTCGCAACCTCGCCGTCGCCTGTGCGACTCAAGCCCCAATTCCTTGCCAGCTGGCTAGCCGCCAGCTTCGTTCTGGCTCAGCCCGGCCTCGCTGCCGGCTCGGCCTGGGGTGCCCAGCATGCCCCCCAAAACCCCACTCCCGCGTCTGCGCCGCAGAGCGCGCAGGGTGGGCAGCAGGACCGAACTGGGGAGCGGGACCAACCTGCTGGGCCGCACCCGGTCGTGGGTGGCGAACAGGGTGACAGCGGGCGCTCCCTCGGCGGAGCGGGCGGCGGTGACAGTCTGCCAGTCCCGGAGCCGAGCACCCTGTTCTTGGTCGGCACCGGCCTGGTTGGTCTCGCGCTCACGGCTCGCCGACGGAAGCGCCGGCCCTGAAGCCGGCGCGGAGCAGGGCAGACTCGGGCCGCCGTGCCGGCAAAACGGCGTCCCGGCCAAGGGGCGTGCCGGCAGAAGGGGTGACCGTACCAGGGCGAGGCGCCAGAATATGCCCCAGCGAACTCTGCGGAATCGGCGCTCAGCCGAAACGCGGCTGGCGGCCGCGAACCTGCGTGGCCTTGGCGGCTACGGCACGCCACCAGGACCGACGCACCCGCAGCCCGGAACCGACTGCAATCCGAACGAAGCGCCACATGGCGCGCACCGGTAGCGGCACCTCGGCCGGCCACGAAGCCAGCAATCCGGCGAAGTCCTTGACCACCCAGCGCCGCCACCGCCAGCGCGGCTGCAGCACCCGTTCGACGTCGAGAAACACCGGCGGGGAGCCGCGGCGGGGCGCTTCGGCCACCACGTGCTGCCAGTAGAGATCGCGATAGACCAGCCCGGCGCCATGCAACCGCCGCAGTCTGGGCGCTACTTCGCGACACAGGTAGGCCACCAGCTCGGCCAGCCAACCCTCGCGGTGCGCGAGCAAGATCCAGGTGGCCAGGGAGCGGCCGGGCACACCGCGCATGACCAAGAGGCTGCGCCGGCCGCGGCCGAGCCAAGCCACCGGCTCGGGCGTCGACAAGCCAAGCATCGGCAGCAGGTGCAGCCACTGCCACTCGGCAGCCGCCGTGCGGCGCCCACCGACCCGCCACTTGGCGAACCACACCCGGCCGCCGTCCGCATGCATCACCGTGCGCCGGGTAGGCACGCAACGCACGGTGCGACCGACCGCTCCGCGCCACAGCGCGCGCACGGCCGCAGCCTCGGCAGGGGGCAGAGCACCGAGGTCGGCACGCCCTGGGTCTTGCGGCTTGTTGCCGACGTGCATGACCACGGTTACTTTCGCCGCCCCTCTCGCGCGCCGCAAGGCCCGCCCCTCGGCATGAACCACCCACAGTCCAACGAAGAAAATCCGTTCCAAGCCATGGAGGCCCGGTTCGACCTGGCCGCCGCCCGCCTCGGCCTCGAGCCGAACGTGATCGCCGTTCTCCGCGCCTGCGAACGGGAGATCACCGTCAGCATCCCCGTGGTGATGGACGACGGCTCGGTGCGGGTGTTCGAAGGCTACCGTGTGCAGCACTCGACCTCGCGGGGCCCCGCCAAGGGTGGTATCCGCTACGCGCCCAACGTCAACCGCGACGAAGTGCGCGCGCTGGCCGCTTGGATGACCTGGAAGTGTGCCGTGGTCAACGTGCCGTTCGGCGGCGGCAAGGGTGGCGTGATCTGTGATCCGTTCAAGCTGTCCAAGGGCGAGCTGGAGCGCATCACGCGCCGCTACGTCTCGGGCATCATGGACATCCTGGGCCCGGACCGCGACGTGCCGGCCCCGGACATGAACACCGACGGACAGGTGATGGCGTGGCTCATGGACACGTATTCCATGCACCAACGCAGCTACATCCCAGCCATCGTCACCGGCAAACCCGTGAGCCTCGGCGGCTCGCTCGGGCGCGTCGAAGCCACGGGTCGCGGCGTGATGCTGGTGACCCGCGAGGCGCTGCGGCACCTGGGCATGAACCCGGCGCAGTGCACGGCCGCCGTGCAGGGCGCCGGCAACGTCGGTTTGATCTCGGCGCTGCAACTGCAGAAGCTCGGCGTCAAGGTGGTCGCGATCAGCGACATCCACGGCGCCGTGCACAACCCGAAGGGGCTGGACCTCGAAGCCGTGCGGGCCCATCTGCAGAAACACCGTCGCCTGGACGGCTTCGACGGCGGCACGCGCATCGGCAATGCCGAGATCCTCGAGCTGCCCGTCGACATCCTGGTGCCCGCCGCGACGGAGAACGTCATCACCAGCAAGAACGCAGCCAACATCAAGGCCAAGATCATCACGGAGGGCGCCAACGGTCCGTGCACGGCGGGTGCCGACACGATCCTCGACCAAAAGGGCATCTTCGTGATCCCGGACATCCTGGCCAACGCCGGCGGAGTCACGGTCAGCTACTTCGAGTGGGTGCAGGACCGCATGGCCTTCTTCTGGACGCAGAAGGAGGTAGAGGACCGCATGGAGCACATCATGGTCGAGTCGTTCGCGGCCGTGGTCGACATGGCCAAGCGGTTCCAGGTCAGCAACCGTATCGCCGCCTACATGCTGGGTGTGAACCGCGTCGCCGAGACGACGCGCATGCGCGGCATCTACGCCTGAGCAGGGCAGTAGGCTTGGCAAGGCAGTAGGCTTCGCAAGGCAGTAGGCCTGGCAAGGCAGTAGGCCTGAGCAGGCCATTAGACCTGAGCGAGCCAGCGGCCGCCGCGCCCGGATCGGCGGCGGTTCGGCCCGACTCGAGAGCTCGAACTCAGGGCACTGCCAGCACCTTGTGCACTTGCGGCAGCACGCGCAGGTCGAAACCCGCGCGGCCCGCAGTGGCGACGAAGCGCTCGAGCTCGGCACGTGCCACCGGGCGCTGCACCGCGCCGAACGGTGTGACCGGCTGCAACACCAGCAGAATCTTCTCGCGCAGCCCCTGCAAGTCGGCCAGCGCCTGCTCGAAGCTCGGATCGGTGACTCGATCGGTCAACACGATCTTCACGTCCACGGTGGCGCCGCGCTGGACCGCGAGCTCGCAACAGCGCCGATGCAGGGCTCCGTAACCACCGGGAGGCATGGGGGCAGCCCCGGTAGGAGGCGCCCCGAGGGTTTCCGCCAGCTTGTAGTCGGCGCTCAGGTGGTCGACTTGCTCGACGCACTGCTGCAGCGCCGCAGGATCGATCGCCGCCGTCTCGAGGTGCAGGCGCATGCCCTTGGCTCGCACCAGCCGACCCAATTCGCGCACGAAATCGGGAAACACCAGCGGCTCGCCGCCGGTGACGCTCACGCGACGCGTGCGGCTGCCGAGTTCCGCGGCCTGCGCCACCTCGAGCACCAGTTGGGCCGCGCGGTCGGCGGACACCGGGTTGGCCTCGTCGCGGCCACGCGCCGGCAGGCGCACCGGCACGCGTTGGGGTGCTTGGTAACTGTTCGGCGTGTCACAGTAGAGACAGCGCAGTGGGCAGGTGGCGACCCGCAGGAAGGTCATCGGCACACCGACGAAACGACCTTCGCCCTGGATCGAGTGGAAGATCTCGACCAGTGGTGCCCGCGGCACCGGCTTGCCCGCCGGCGCTCCCGTCTTGCTCTCCAGCTCGCGCAGTGCCCGCCGCAGATCCATGGTGCTCGAAGGAACGGTGCTCGAAGGAACGGGGCTCGAAGGAACGGTGCTCGAAGGAACGAACCCTAGGCGCGGAACGCTTCCGCCAACTCGGCGAGCACCGCGAGGCCGCGGTGCAAGGTCGCGTCGTCGGCTGCGAACGACAGGCGGAAATGGGTGTCCTGGGCCGAGAACGACTTGCCCGGCACGATCAGCAGGTTCTTGGCCAAGGCGGCGTCCAAGAACCGCTTGCCGTCGACACGTTCGCCCTTGGCATCGCGCGGCAGCTCGGGGAACGCATAGAACGAGCCCTCCGGTGCGGCCAAGCCGTAGGCAGGATGCAACCGCGCCGCGATCAGGTCGCGTTTGTGCTGGTACTCCACGAACCGGGGCGACAGGTCGATGTGTGGCATCGCCTCGAGCAGCGCGTACTGGAACGGCGCCGGCGCGCAGACGAACGAAAACTGCTGCAGCGTCTTCATCGCGTCCAGCACTGCCAGCGGCCCCGTGGCATAACCCATGCGCCAGCCGGGAATGCCATAGGTCTTGCTGAAACCACCGAGCTGGATGCAGCGGTCGGCGTAGCGGACCGGCGACGCGTAGTCGTCCGCGTAGCAGAAGAAGTCGTAGATCTCGTCGCTGACCACGTAGGCGCCAGCGCGATTGGCCAACGCGCACAGACCTTCGATCTCCGCACGGGTCGCCACCGCACCGGTCGGATTGCTCGGCGAATTCACGAAGACGATCTTCGTGCGCGGCGTGATCTGCCGTTCCACCTCGGCGAGGTCGATGGCAAACCGCTTGCCGCTGGCGCGCGGGTAGGTGTCGTACGAGCGCACCACCGCACCACACAAGGTTGCGAGGTGCCGGTACATCATGAAGCCCGGATCCGGCAGCAGGATCTCGTCACCGGGGTTCAGCAGGCACTGGAAGGCGAGCACCAGACCACCCGAGACGCCCGCGGTCAGCAGGCAGGTTTCTGGCCGGCTGCCGTGGCGCGCCGCCACTTGGTCGAGCACGAGCTGGTTGAGCTCGGGCAGTCCTTGCGTGACCGTGTAGCGGTTCTTGCCGTCGCGGATCGCGCGGCAGGCGGCCTCGACCAACTCCGGCGGCGGGTCGTAGTGCGGCTGCCCGATCGACAAGTTGATCGGGTCGCGCATCGTCGCCATCAACTCGAAGATGCGACGGATGCCGCTCGGCTCGATGCCAAGCACTCGGTCGCTCAAGCCGACCGTGGCGCCGACGCCCGGCGCGAGCTGCAGCGGAGTGCCCACGCCGATGTCCGAGTCGGTTACTTCTTCGCAGCCGGCTTGGCGGCGGCGGCAGGGGCGGCAGCAGGCTTGGCACCGCCGGCAGCATCCGCCTTCGGCTCCTCAGCCTTCTTCTTGGCCTTGGCCTTGAACGAAGTGCGCACCTTGCGCAGACCTTCGACGCGATCCCCCTCCTGCCAACGCCCGGCCTTCTTGAGTGCGGCAAGGCGTTCGACTCGGGTCCAGACGTTGCGCTGGCCGCCCGAGGCGCCGGAGAGCTTCAAACTGCTGTGGATGGTCATGGCTATCGATCGGGTCGGGCACGGGGCTCGCGGCGGCGGTCGCCGCAAGCGAGCCAAGCCCGGACGGAAGCTGGAACAGGAAAAGGCCGCCGCGAACCTCGCGCCGGCGAACCGCTCGCCGGCGAAAGCCCCACGACGGAAAAGGGGCGAGCAGGTTACTGGATCGGGATCCGGAATGGCCAGGGATTTCCGTCTTCCCACGGCGGCGTCTGCCGCAGCCGTGCGGCAAACTCGTCCGGCAACTCCCGCGGCAGCGCCTGCAGGCGGCGGCGCAGGCCTGCCAAGTCACTGGGACCCTTGACGTAAACCACTACGTTCCAAAGGCTTTGGGAGTCCTTGCGGAACTCGTAGGCACGCGCCGTGGAGAATCCCTGAGCCTGGAGGAACTCCACCAGGACGCGGGCCCGCGCCTTGGCGTCTTCCGCGGCAAGACCTTCGTAGGCAGACACCAGCAGGGCCTCGTTCGACAGCGGCTTGGCATCGAGATCGCCGATCGGCCCCACCTTCAAGGGGCCGCCACCCTCCGCCGGCCGCTTGGTTTCGAGCAGGCCAGCAGTCAGAAAGCCGGCCGTGAACCCGACCAGCAGCACGGCGAGAAACACCATGCCCGCACCACCACGCGCCTCGGCTGGGCGCGGCGACCAGCGTGAGGCAAAGCGGCCAAGCCCCAGGCGGGCGAGCAACGACGCGCCCCAACCCCGCCCACCGCCCAAACCCTGCCCGCCGCCGAAACCCAGCGCGGAGAGCCAGCCAGAGCCGGCACGACCACGGCCAGCAGCGCGGCCACGGGCCAACAACAACACCAAATCGTCTTTCTTGCGAGCCACGGAACACCCCCTGCGCCGGACCAAGGCGCAGGACCAGACCAGACCGAACGCGCCGGCCGCAACCGGCTCGCGAGCGCCGACCAAGCGCTCGTGCCGCGCACCGTAACCAGGGCTTCGGCGGTGCGCAACGCCTGCGCCAAGTCACTCCATCAACGGCCGGCCAAGCCTTGCAGCGCGCGCAGAACGTTCGGTTTCGCATCTGCATCGGGCCGGGCCAGATAGGCGGCGGCGAAGGCCGCGGCCGCGGCCGTCTCGCCGCGGCGCGCCAGCGCGTCGGCCACCAGCCACACCTGCTGGCTGCGGTCCAGGCCATGCCGTTCCTGGCCGGCACAGGCCTGCCGGCCGAGACGTTCGACCTCGTGCCAGTCGGGATTCTGGGTGCCGCGCAGGGTGGTGGCGAGCAGCCACGCCGCCCAATGCTGGTCGGGATCGAGTTCGAGGCAGCGCCGGAAGTCCGCGATCGCGCCCTCGGCATCCCGGGCCTCGCGGCGCGCCAGGCCACGCGCCTCGAACACCCGCCACAACCGCTGCAGTTGCAGGCGCAACCCAGCTTGGTCGTAATCCGGCGGCGCCACGGCACGGCAGCGCACGAACGGCGCCACCGCCCCCTCGTCATCGGCGGCCAGCACGCGCTGGATGCCCACCTGGAACAGGCAGTCCGCGAGTTGCTGCTGGGCTTCGGCGAACTCGGGCATGGCGCGGTGGGCCTGCTCGAAGTGCTCGATGGCCGTCGCGAGCTGGCCGCGATCGCGGCTCAGGCGGCCCAACACCACGTGCGCACGCGGCTCGTTCGGGTTGTAGGCGAGTGCCTGCTCGACCATGCGCTGCACTTCGGCGGGTGGCGTGCGGCCGTCGGTGAGCCGCGCATAGGCCCGACCGACCATCAGATTCGACAACACCTTGGCGACATCGGCGTCGTTCGGCCGGACCCGGCGGTACGCCTCCAAATTGTGGATCGCGTCGTCGAGGCGGCCCATGCCCGCCAGCGCGAAGGCCTGCTCCTGCAGCAACGCCGGATCGGGCACCCTGCGGAAGCCCTCACTGGCGTAGCGCGCCGCGTCCTCCCAGCATTCCCGCTCGCGCAGCAGCCGCGCGGCGCCGAGCCAGGCATCGAGACACCCCGGATCCGCCGCCTGCGCCAACTGGTAGTGGCGCACCGCCGGCAACACCCGCCCGCGAGCCTGGTCCCAACCCGCCTTGGCGACGTGCAACAAGGCATGGTGTGGCTGTTGCGCCAGCGCCTGCGCCAGCGCCGCGTCGGCGGCGGCAGCGCGCGGATCGGCAGCGTCGAGCGGCCCCTCGCGCCCAGCAGTCGCGGCTTCGAGATCGCGCAGGGCGGTGAACGCCACCACCTCAGGCTGCCCGGGGCATTCGGCGACCAGCACTTGGTAGAGCGCGTCGGCGGCGTCGCGCTGCCCGGCCAGTCGGAGCGGCTCGAACGCAGCGAGCCGCGCCTGGAGCAGCAGCCCCCGCGCCTCGGCCACGCGGTTCGGCGCCGACTCCTTCGCCAACTGCGCCTCGGCCGCCACCACCGCCGCCCGCGCTTCGGCCGCAGCCGCCGGCCAGTCGGCGATCCGCAACGCCAACATCGTGAGCCGACGCCGGGCGTGGAACTCGTGGATCGGGTAGCGGGCACAACGGGCGGCCGCCTCGAGGTGCCGCCGCGCCTCCTCGAGCGGCACGCCGTTCGCCGACTGGGCGTCGACCAGGTTGAGCCGCGCCACGGCGTTGTCGGCGTCGACCGCGAGGCTCGCGGTCCACAGCTCTTCGCTGCTGGCGAAGACGGCGCTGCGCTGCATCGCCGCGCCGCCGAGCGGCACCAACAGCAAAGCCGTGGCGAGCAGGCCGTGGCGGCCGGCGAGGCGCTGCGCAGCGGCCACCACCGCGAGTGCGGCGAACGGCACGGCCAGGTACAGATATCGGTCGGCGGCGGCGATCGAAGACGCCGGATACGCCGTGTTGAACGGCAAGAGCGCCGCGACGAACCCCGTGCCGCCGAGGGCCACCCACCGCCAACGCGGCCGCCGCCACGCCCAACCCAGGGCCAGCAGCGCGCCGAGTCCCGCAGCAACGATCGGCCAGCCCGCCGCGGCGAAGCGTTCGAGCGTCTGCACCTCGGGGTACAACACGTTGAGCTGGCGCGGCCAGAACGCCGTGCCCAGGTAGTGCCAGAACGCCCCTGGCACCTGAGGCAGTCGCTCGGCGAACGAACCTGCTGCCAGGGTGCCCTCCGCCACGGCGATGGTCTGGTGGTGCCAAGCGATCGGCGCCGTGACCAACAGAGCCACTCCCGTCACCCACCAACGCGAGCCCGAGGGTCCGGTGGCGGCAGCCACCACGGCCGCCAGCAGCGGCTGCACCACGGCGGTGGGCTTGCTGTACATCGCCAGCGCCGCACAGACGGCAGCGCCGGTCAGCAGCCAGCCGTTCGCCCCGCGCTGCGCGCGCACCTGGATCTGCAGCAGCAACAGCACCCACAGGCCGCTGAGCAGATCCTTGCGCCCCGCCACCCAAACCGTCGACTCGGCGAGTGCCGGGTGCACGGCGAACAGCGCGCCCGCCAGGTGCGCAGCCGTGCCGCCGAACCCAAGACGCAACAGCAACCGCACCAGCACAGCGGCGACCGCGCCGTGCCAGAGCAAAGCCGAGAGATGCGGCCACAGCGGCCCACCGCCGCCGAGCCAGGCATCGAGCCAGAGCGACAGGTGCGCAACCGGCAGATAGGCGTTGGCCATCGGCTGGGTGAGCACGGCCCACGGCCCAGCCTGCAGCAGCGGCTGGTCGGGGCCGAAGTACAGGTTGTCGTCGAAGTTCAGGAACTGCGCGCGCAACGCCGTCGGCAGATGGACCAGAGCGACCAGCAGCCAAGCGCCGCACAGGGTCCAGAGCAGCCCTGGCACGCGCGGGGTGGACGCCACAGGAACGGGGGGCGAGGCGGACATCGGGGGCCGCACAGCGTAGCAACGCTTGCTTGCAGTGGCAGCCGTCGGCGCTTTTGCTCCCGGCATGTTCGCCGCCCGCCACCTCCCCCCCGACCAGCCGGCCCTGGTGCGGGCCCTGCGCGCGCGCGGCCGTTCCGTCCATGCGCTGCGCCGCCGCGGCGCCGATCTCGGCCACGCGGTGCCGGTGGCCCGGCAGCTGCCGAGCCCGGCCGCAGCCCAGCGGCGCTGGGCACGGGCCGAGCCGGTGTTCCTGCCCGGCATCCTGGGCCGCGGGCCGCAGCGGTTCGCGGCGCAGATCCAGAGCGCCCTGCGCATGTTCGACCGCTTGCGCGCCGGCGGTTCCCTGCTGGCCGAGTTCGAACGCCGGATCGGCCAGGACCCCGACCTGCGCTACAGCGGCAGCAGCCAAGACGGCCCGGACGACCGCGAGATCGAGCGTGTGTTCGTGGACGCTTGGCCGGGCGGCGAGCGGGCCGCAGCAGATCTCTGGGCGATGCTCGCGTGGCTGGCCACCGACCGCAGCGACCGCTCCCTGCGCATCCGCTTTTCGAACGGCGCCGACGGGCAAGAGCAATGGCTCGCGGCCACCGACCAGACCGCGGGCTGGGTCGACCTCTACGCCGCGCGGGCGTTCCCCGAATGCGCCGTGATCCTGGCGTGCGCCCCCCTGCGCCGCCGACTGGCAGCTCTGCTCGGGCGCCCCTACCGACTCTCCGAACGCATCCTCTACAACAACACCCCAGACGGCGGCGCCGTGTTCCACCACGATGCCGAAACCGGACAGCTCGGGGTGGTGTTCAGCCAGCTCCAGGGCACCACCGGCTGGCTGGCGATCGGCAAGCGGCGGCTGGCCGCCTTGCTGCACCACTGCGGCCACCAGCGCTCGGTGCTGGCGGCGATGCGCGCGCTCGACGACCAGGACGAACGGCTGTGGCGGGTGCTCAACCGCGACGCCGGCTTCACCGCCGAGCTGGCGGCGCGCGGGGCCCTGTTCGTGCTCGAAGCGGGCGACAGCATCCTGCTGCCGTCCCACAGCCGCGACGACGTGGCGTGGCACTCGGTGGTCGGGCTCGGGCAACGCCCGAGCCTAGCCCACAGCTACGGCATCTTCGCGCGACGCCCCGACTACCCAGCCGCGGCCGACCCGGAGCTGGCCGCGACGCCCAGAACCCAGGCGCCACCGGCATGACGAACCTGCGTACCGCCCTGTGCCAGCACCTCGAGTTGGCCGCTGCGGCGTTCGGGGCCGACCTGCTGCTGCCACCCGGCCGAGCAGCCGCCCAGTCCGGGCCCCGGGAGCAGACCGTGGAAGTCGGCAGTCCTTCGGTTGCGAACCCACCGACGGACCGTCCGCGTGCGGATTTGGCCACCGAACAACCCAGTGCCGACCTGGCCGAGGCGGGCGGAGAGCCGGCGAGCCAGCAGCCAGCGGGCCCAGCCAAGGCGGCTCCAGTTTCGGCAACGCCGCCGCCCGGGGGCCTGCCGACGCCGAACCGCTCCCCTGCAGTCGCCCCCACCGCATTCCGCCAGGCCGAGCCCGCCCCCGAGGAGCGTGCCACCGACGCCGCGGCCGCGCTCGCCGCGCTGCGCACCGAAGCCCTGGCCTGCACCCGCTGCAAGCTGGCCCAAGGCCGCAACCACGTGGTGTTCGGGGAAGGCCCCCCCACGCCGCGCGTCGTGTTCTTGGGCGAAGCACCCGGCGCCCAGGAGGACCGCACCGGGCGGCCGTTCGTCGGCCAAGCCGGGCAACTGCTCGACAAGATCCTCGCCAACGCGATGGGTTTGCGGCGCGACGAAGTCTACATCGCCAACGTCAACAAGTGCCGCCCCCCGGAGAACCGCACCCCCGAGGCAGAGGAAGTGGCCGCATGCCTGCCGTTCCTGCGCCGCCAGATCGAGATCCTGCGCCCTGAGGTGATCGTCTGCCTCGGCCGGACGGCGGCGCAAAACCTGCTCAGCACCACCGAGTCCACCAGTGCCTTGCGCGGTCGAACCCTCGACTACCATGGGGTGCCGGTGGTGGTGACCTGGCACCCGGCCTATCTGCTGCGCGAGCCGGCGCGCAAACGTGAAACCTGGGACGACATCAAGCGTGTGAATCGGCTGCTCGGGCGCCCCGAGGTGCCCCCGCCCATCGGGTGAGTCCACCCGCCGAACAGCGCGCTGCCAGGACCCTGCGATTGCGCGCTTGACCGCTTGCGAATCCATCGCTACCGTCCGCGGTCCCTGGCGTGCCGCCTTCCCACGGCGCGGCAGGTTCCGTCCGCTAACCCCTCCGAACGTCCCTTCGGCACTTTCTCTTTGGCGGCTCGCCCAACCGCGTCCTGTCGGCATGCAGCGACGAGGTCGGCGCGGCGCTGGCCAACCAGGTAGTGCAGTCGGGCAGCTCCGTCGTCCCTCCGGGCTCGCCCTCTCCTCTTGTTCGCCCTCACTGCAGGCATCCCAGCATGATCACGGTTCAGACCCTGCGCTTGCGCGGCCTAGTTGCTTCGTCCTTGCTCGCCTTGGCCGCCTGTTCGGGCACGCCGAGTCAGCCCGACCAGTCCCCTGGCGAGGCCGCCGCTGGCCAGCCGATGGCTGGCCAACCCTCCCGGACTGCCGGCGGTTCGGGTAGCCAAGATCCCATCCCCGAGTCGCAGCGCCGCGGCGTCTTGCTGGCGCGCGCCCTGGAAAACGGCAAGCAGTTCCTCGCAGTGGGCCAGTATGAGCAGGCGCGGGGTGAAGCGCTGTTCGCCCTGGAACTCGACCCCAAGAGCAGCGAAGCGCGCGAGCTGCTGGCCAAGTGCCAAGCCGTGCTCGCCGACGCCCCGCTGACCAGCCCGCAGGGCCGGCTCGACCAAGCGGTGATGCTCGACAAGATCCGCGCCGAGCGGGAACGTTCGATCGTGGAGAACGATCTGCAGATGGGCCGCGCCAACCTGCAGCAGGGCAACTTCGGCCGCGCGGTCGACCACTTCGAACGCGCGGCGATCGCGCTGCGCTTCTCGCCCTACACGCAGCCCAACGACCCGAAGCGCAAGGAAGTCGAAGCGGAGCTGGCCAATGCGCGTGAAGCCAAGGCCAAGGCCGAAGCGGATCGCATCGACCGCGCCAAGAGCGCTTCCGAGGAAGAGCTGCGCCGGCTCGAGGCCGAGCAGCAAGTCGCCCGTTCGCTGCGCGTGGAGCGCATGCTCGAGCAGGCCAACCTGAGCTTCCAAGCCGGCCGCTACGAGGAATCGCTGAAGCTGGTCGACCAGGCCCTGCTCCTGGATCCGATCAACCCCACGGCGACCGCGCTGCGCGACCTCGCCGACCGGGCCCGCCACAACACCACGGTCGACAACGCCCGCGAGCGCTTCCGCATCGAGTGGAACAAGACGTTCTTGGAACTGCAGCACAGCAACCTGCCGCAGACCGAGACGGTGCAGTTCAACCCGGAGCGCTGGGCCCTCGTGTCGCAACGCGCGCCGGCCAGCTTCACCACGCCGAACGACCTCTACGCGCCCGAGAACCAGGCCGTCATCGAGGTGCTGGAGAGCACCGACCGCGCCTCGGAGCACCACTTCCCGCTCGGCACCACCCTGGCCGACTGGGCGGCGCACTACGCGCAGCGCACCAACATCACGTTCTTCATCGAAGAATCGGCGAAGGCGCTGCCCGTCGAGCAAACCACGCTCTCGGACTTCCACCTGCCGCGCAAGTCCGTGGCCGAGGCCCTGCGCAACATCCAGGCCCAGACCGGCGTCGCCTTCAAGGTCCGGGATGGCATGGTGCGTCTGGCTGCCAGCACCGGCACGCCGGATGGCCCCTACTTCGTGGACAAGATCCTCGTGCACGATCTGGTCAAGGGTTACCGGGACAAGCCAGGCCCCGTGCTGACGCTGCCGGTCCCCGGCGTCGACGTGCCGCTGTTCCCCGAGGGCGAAGAGAATCCCCCGCCGCCGGTCGTCGACGAGGCCAAGCTTCAGGATCTGCTCAAGGGCCTGATCGCGCAGGACAAGTGGGACGGCAACCCGTTCACCATGAACATCCAGGCGGGTGTGATGTTCGTGTATGCCAATGCCGACACGCACCGCCAGATCTCGCAGGTGGTCAACCAGCTGCGCAAGCACGTCGGCATCCAGGTGGACCTGGAGTCGCGCTTCCTGAAGGTCGAGGACAGCTTCCTCGAGGACGTCGGTGTCGACCTGCGCGGCCTCGGTGACCAGTCGGCCCAGGGCTTGGCCGGTCGCGGCTTGGAGAAGAACGGGCTGCGCCCGAATGCCGGCTTCGAGGACTTCGGCCCTCGGCAGCAGCAGAACGCCTCGGTCCCCGGGGTGGTCGGCACCGGCACTTCGCCGGGCTTGTTCTTCGACAACGGTCGCGACGGCGACTACATGGCCCGCATCGAGAACCTCTACAACGGCACCCTGGGTGGCCGTCGCGACGGTCTCAGCAACGCCGGCGGTCTGGCGTTGCAGTATGCGTTCCTCGACGACACCGAAGTCGAGTTGGTGTTGCGCGCGGTGGCCAAGCAGGAGCGCAGCGAGACGATCGACGCGCCCCGCCTGTTGGTGTTCAACAACGTGCAGGCGTCGATGCACCACCTGCAGAACATCGCCTACATCCGCGACTTCGACGTCGAAATCGCGCAGAACGCAGCCGTCGCGAACCCGGTGGTCGGCGTGGTCCACGAGGGCGTCACGCTCGACGTCAAGCCGGTCGTGGATGCCGACCTGCGTTTCATCACCATGGAGCTGCGGCCCACGGTGATGACGCTGCAACTGCCGATCCCGACCTTCACCACCACTCTGGGTGTCGGCCAGCCGATCTCGATCCAGATTCCCGAGGTCAACCTGCAGAAGGTGCGCACCACGGTGACCCTGCCGGACGGCGGCACGATGATGCTGGGCGGCATGCGCTTGGTCGAGCGGCAGAACATGCGTTCGACCGTGCCGCTGATCGGCAACCTGCCCGGCCTGAGCTGGCTCTTCACCCGCAAGGGAACCTCGGTGCAGAACCGCAAGATCCTGATCCTGATCAAGGCTCGGATCATCCTGATGAACGAGTGGGAGCCGACGACGGTGGTCGGTCAAGACGGCCGCATGGTCTCGGCCAAGTAGTTCGCCCCTCTCGCACCCGGTTCCCGCAGACTAGTTCTCGCAAACTGGTTCTCACAAACTGGGGAATCCCCCAGAAACCGATGACGGCCGCTTCTGCCTTCCGGCAGTGGCGGCCGTCGCTGTTTTCCCCCTGTGCGGCCCAGGCGGCAGCACAGCGCGGAGTTGCTGATGGCTCTGGAACGAGTGAACCAAAGTGCCTAGCATGCGTTCCCCCCTGAGCTCAGGTTGCAAGCCCAGCAACCGGAGCCTCGCTACCGCGTGCCCAACCACCACCGCGACGACCGCGGCGGTGGCTCGGCTCGCCCCTTTGTCGCCGCGTACTTCGGAGCACATCCCGTGATCGCAAGCCGCGCCCAGCACCCGTTCGGTGCCAAGCCCGCTGTGTTGGTGTTCTCACTCGCCTGCCTCCTGCCCGCCGTCCGAGCCCAGGACAAGCTCGACCGCGAGCTGGACTTCGTGTTGGCCATGGCGCGCGACATGCGCTTCATCGAGCTGGCCAAGGAAGAGGCCGACCGGCTGGCCGCGGAGTTCCGCGACGCCGGCGACCAGGATCGCATCGCCCAAGCGAGCGTCGAGATCGCCTACCTGGGCGCCCGCGTGCGCCCCAACCGCGCGGTGCAGCGGCAGCTGTTCAAGGAGGCCCTGGACCGCAGCAAGGAGCTGGTCGATCGCTCCAGCAATCCGTCGGTCCAGCTCAAGGCGCGCATGACCATGGCCGACGCCTCGGTCGACTTCGGCCAGTTCCTCACCGAGGATCTGGAAGTTGCCCGCGAGTCCGAGCCCGAGCGCGTGAAGGACATCGAGACCGAAGCCGCCGGCGTGTTCCGCTCGGGCATCGAAGCCTGCGGCAAGGTGATGGAAGCCCTGCAGTCCCTGCGCAAGGACGAGCGGCAGAACACCAACTACATGCTGCAGTGGCTGCGCCGCGGCGTGCTCAAGCGCGAGAACGGCCGCGCCGTCAAGGCCGAACGCGAAGTGCTGGTCCAGCAAGCCATCAGCGACTTGTCGGATCTGGTGTTGGAAGTCGGCGAAGAGACCGCCATCGGCCTCAAGGGCCTCTACGAGATCGGCCAGTGCTACGAAGTGCTGGGCGACACCAAGCAGGCGCTGGACGGCTACAAGACCACGGTGACCCAGATCACGACGGCCATCGAGCAGGCCAGCGAGCTGGGCCTGTCCGGTGAGATGCAGGCCTTCCTGTTCGAGATGATGCAGGAGATCACTGCGCGCACCGCCGAGATCATGGTGCGCACCGGGCACCCGGGCACAGCCGACCTGTTCACGGAGTTCCGCGCCGCCATCGCCAAGTTCGGCGACAAGGGCGACATCTTCGACGTGGTCGACGCACGCTTCGGCCACCAGGTGCTGCTGGCCGAATGCCGGTTCTTGGCCGAATCTGGCGACAGCAAGAAGGTCGCAGATGCCATGGCGATGGCCCAGCGCATCAACGATCGGCACCCGACCGACTTCACCGGCATGAAGGCCAAAGCCGTGCTGCGCGACATCCTGTCGCTGCAGCAGAGCTTGGTCTCCGGCAAGCTCTTGTTCGAAGTCGGCAAGGGTGAGCTGCAGAACAAGAACCACGAAGCAGCAGTCAAGAACCTGCGCAAGGCGATCGCCGTGCTGACCCCGGAGGAGCAGGCCTCGATCGCGCTCGACGCCTTCGACCAGCTCGGACGCGCGTTCGGCACCTCGGACCGTGGCCTGGAGGCCGTCATCGCCATGACCGAGGGCCTGAAGCGCTACGGCGGCACGGACCAGAACAAGGCCAGCAACGTGGCCGACGTGCTCGACGCAGCCGTCGCCCAGTTGCGGCGCACCACCAAGAACGACCCCGGTCTCGAGAGCCTGTTGCGCGAAGCCACCGACCAGATCGGCAAGTACGGGCTCAATTCTGGCGCGAAGCTGTTCTGGAAGGCCGGCAACGACCTGTTCAACCAGAAGAAGTTCCTCGAGGCGGTCGCCGAGTACCAGAAGATCAAGACCGACTTCCCGTTCTTCGAGCTGGCGCAGGTCAACATCGCCCGCGCTCAGCAGCAGGTTGGCAACTTCGCTGAGGCACGCAAAGCTCTGGCTGCGTTCCGCACCCTCGCCGAGACCAAGCTCGACCCGAAGGATCCGAAGGCCGCCTACCGCAGCCAGGCGCTGGCCAGCGCTGAGTTCGTCGACGCCCAGATCGCCTACGTGGAGGCGCGCGGCAGCGAGGAGTTCAAGCTCGCCAAGGACCCCAAGAAGTACCCCGCCGCCATCGAGAAGCTGCGCGCGTTCGTCACGAACTTCGAGAAGGATGGCGAGAACAACGTGCCACAGGCGCTGGAATCGCTGGGCCGACTGCACTGCGACCTTGGCGAACTCGAGCAGGCCGAGACGATCTACATGCAGGTGAAGGCCAAGGAAGCCCCCCGCGCCTCCCGCTTGGCCACCGAGATCTTCCGCGAGTACCAGGCGCGCGCCAAGTCGCTGGGTGAAGAGCTCAACCAAGCCATCGCCAAGGACAAGGGCGAAGCGGCGATCGCCCAGGCCCAGAAGGGCCTCGACGAGGTGCGCAAGAAGCTCACCAACCTCGGCCTCGACTACATCAACAACTCGTCCGCGCCCCAGCTCGGCATCCTGGTCAACACCATGCTCGGCTTCGAGCACCTGAAGGACTGGAAGCGGGTCGAGGAGATCGCCAACAAGACCCTGCAGCTGTTCGGCCAGGACAAGGCCGAGGCCACCAAGCGCGTGATCGACCTGACGGTGCGACCCAAGGTCGGTGAGGCGCTGCTGCAGCAGAAGAAGTTCCAGCTCGCCTACGACATGCTGCTCGCGGCCGAACAGGAATCCGAGAAGGCCGGCACCAAGCTGTGGGAAGTCAAGCGCCAGATCGCGCGCGCGCTCGGCGGTTGGTTCGAGTTCGACAACGTCGGTCGCCCGGTCCGCGAACCCGGCCTCGACAAGCCGGTCGAAGCCTACCTCAAGCACTTCACCGAGTACCGCCAGTGGGCCGAGCGCCCGGATGTGAAGCAGTTCAGCCTGGATTGGTACCGCTTCCAGTGGGAGTGCTACTGGTTCGCCAAGCAAGCCGGCCAGAAGGACAGCAAGTACAAGGACACCGCCGCGAAGTTCTACAACCGGGCGCGGTCGACCGACGACTTCGCCACGCTGAAGAGCCACGGCGAAGAGGGCTTGCTGCTGTTCAAGTACTTCACCAACAACCGCTGAGGCCCATGGACCGCGATCCGCGCCGCGCCGCCGCGATTTCCGTGCCGTTCCGCTTGCCACGCCACACCACCCCACACCGCCGTATGCGCCTCCCCACCCTGTTCGCCTGCACTGCGCTGCTCGCAGCTCCCGCCTTCGCCCAGAAGGGCGGCTCCGACAAAATCATCAAGAAGAACGGCGAAGCCCGCCCTGGCGTCGAAGTGATCGAGCTGAAGACCACGGGCGTGAAGTTCCGGAAGGAGAACCCGAAGGACAAGAGCAAGCCGATCGAAGAGGAGTTGCCGGCGCACCAGCTACTGGCCATCGAGTGGGGCGACCTCCCTGACGCCTACATCTCAGCCCGCAGCGCCTTCGACCGCGGCGATGCCGCAGGCGCCGCGCAGCTGTTCGGCGAAGCCGAGCGGCAGGCCACCCGCCCGCTGCTCAAGGTCGACGCAGCGTTCTTCCAGATCAAGGCCGCTGTCGGCGCTGCCGGCACCGACCAGAACGCGGCTGCAACCGCAGCCGACAAGGCCGTGGCTTGGCTGACCGCCAACGCCAACCACTGGCGCACCCCCGAAGCCCTGCTGCTGGCGGGCCGCGCGCAGCGCCTCGCCGGCAAGTTCGCGGACGCAGCCACGACACTGAAGGATCTCGACAGCCGCGCCAGCAGCGAGCAGTTCGGCCCGGTGTGGAGTGCGCGCGCCAAGTTCGAAGCCGCCCAGGCACTGCTCGATTCCGGCAAACCGGCCGAAGCACGCATCGCCTTCCAGGCCGCCAGCAGCGCCGCCGACACTGCTCTGGCCGCGGCCGGGAGCAAGAGCCCCGACGCTCCGGAGCTCAACGGCATCAAGATCCAGGCCAAGGTCGGGGAAGGCGAGACCTACCTCGGCGAGAAACAATGGTCCAAGGCCGAGACCTTCTTCAACGGGCTCGCGCGCGGCGACCAAGCCGAGCTGGTGGCGGCCGGGCGTGCGGGCGAAGGGGAGGCCATCTTCCTCGCCGCGGCCGAACAGAAGAACCTCGACGGGATCCGACGCGCCCAGGTGGTTTTGGCCACGGCCAGCGTGTTCGACGCCCTGGGTGGCGAAGCCGCGGCCAAAGCCAACTTCTACCTCGGCAAGTGCGTTCAGATGCTCGGCGCCGACCGCGAAGGCGACGGCTGGAAAGCCCGAGCGACGAATTACTTCCAGATCGTGGTCTCGAGCTACCCCACCTCGCGCTGGGCCGGCAACGCGCGCACCGAACTCGCGGCCAAGTGACCGAGCCGGGGTGCTCGCGGCCCCACAACTGCAGAACCACCCTGATTGCGCCGCAACTTTCTGCACCCGGTACTTTCCAGCCATCCAGCTCTTCTGCAAACTGCCGAACCCTACCCCCGCGCGCTCGCCGTGGCCCTCTGCGACGAGTGCGCACCCATCTCCCCCTCTCCTCTCTTCACCCCAGACCCGAGTCGTCCCAGGAGTCCTAGCTCCATGTTGTCCACGCAAGTGCCCTTCGTCCGCCTGATCGCCGTCGCCGCTCCCCTGCTGCTGGCTGGTTCCGCTCTCGCCCAGGAACCCACCGAACAGCGCAGCGCCATCGCCGACGTGTTCGCCTACGAAAATGCCGGCCTGGTCGGCTACTTGATCATCGTCCTGTCGATCGTCGCGCTGGCGCTGATCATCGAGAACATGATGTCGATCAAGCGCGAGAAGCTCGCGCCGCCGGACCTGATCGACGAGCTCGAAGCGCTGTTCGACGGCCAGCAGTTCCAGGACGCCGTGGAACTGTGCGAGCAGGACAAGAACTACCTGACCAACGTGGTGGGAGCTGGCCTGTCGAAGCTCGGCCACTCGTTCGAGACCATGCAGACCTCGCTGCGCGAGATGCAGACCGAGGAGTCGGTCAAGCTGTTCCAGAAGATCGGTTGGCTGTCGCTGATCTCGGCCATCGCGCCGATGATGGGCCTGTTCGGCACGGTGACGGGCATGTTCGTCACGTTCGGCAACATCGCGGCGTCGGGTGGCTCGCCCAACCCGGCACAGCTGGCCGGCGGTATCAAGATGGCACTCATCACCACGATCTTCGGCCTGACGGTCGCGATCCCGGTCGGCGTCGCGTTCTACGCGCTGCGCAACCGCGTCATCAAGACCTCGACCGAGATCAACGCGATCACCGAAGACCTGTTCGAGCGCTTCCGGGGCAAGAGCTGAGCTCGCGGGCCGGCACCGGCGCAGGCCGCTGGCCATCAGCCCGCGGCAGGCGCCAACCCTTCCCCTCCCACCCCCACACCCCGGAGCCAGACCATGAATAACACCAAGCTGGTCCAGCAGAACGTCGACATGGACATGACGCCCATGATCGACTGTGTGTTCCTGCTGATGATCTTCTTCGTGCTGGTCATCGACTTGAGCCAGAAGAGCCTCGAAGACCTGATCCTGCCGCGCGCAGTGTTCATCGAACCCGACGACAAGCCGCCGGACAGCCGCCCGATCATCAACGTGCTGCAGAACGGCAGTGTCGTCTACAACAAGGAGGTCTTCTACGACCCCTCGAAGCACGGCACCAACTACGCCCCGATCAAGGAGCTGCTGCTCACGATCCGCAAGAAGGGGCTGCTCGACAAAACGCTGCACCTGAAGGCCGAGACCGTCGGCGGCGGTGCCACCGTCAACCTGATCGACGACCCGATCCTGTTGCGCGCCGACAAGTGGACCGAGTGGAACTACATCGGCGAGGTCATGAAGCAGTGCAGCCAGCCTGATGTGGCGTTCTGGAAGGTCGAGTTGGCCATGTCCGAGCAGGACAAGGAAACCAAAGAGAAGAACCCCCGACTCAAAGGTGGCCAGTGAGCGCAATCGAAGACGCCCAGGAAGAGGTCAAGCCGGACATGACGCCGATGATCGACGTCGTGTTCCTGATGATCATTTTCTTCATCTGCATCGACTTCAAGGTGCTGGAGTCCAAGCTCCCTGCCTACCTGCCGAAGGACAAAGGTAGCCAGAACACCAAGGTGGAACCGCAGGAACAGTTGTCGATCAAGATCTACGTCGACAACAAGGGAACGCCGACCTATCCGGACGGCGCCAACGCGAATTCGATCAATCCGAACACGAACCGCCCCTACCGCTTCGTGCTCAAGGACCACCGCATCCGTTGGGAGGTCGGTCCCAAGCCGATCGCCGACCTGAAGGCGGTCAAGGACGAGCTGACGAAGATCGCGCTGGATCCGGCCAGCCAAGTCAAGGACGAGACCGCACCCGGTGGCAAGAAGCTGATGAGCTGCGTGATCGAAGCCTACCCGGGCACGTTCTACGACGACGTGGCCAAGACGGCGGACGCGGCCAACGACGCGGGCTTCAAGGAAATCAACTTCGGCGGCGGGTTGGGCCCGGCGCCCGGCAAGAAGTAGCCCCTGCGAAAAGGCGCGGGCTCGAAGGCCCTCGACAACTCCCGCCCGGGACCTCCACAGAGGCCCGGGCGGAGTCGTTTGCGCAGGGGCGTTTTGCGTCCCGAACCAGGTGGGCCCCTCGCTGCGCCCCAGAAGCTCCGCCTGGCGTGCCGACGGCTCGACAAGCCGCCGATGCAGAGCATCTGCCCCCCCGAGTCAGGGCAGACTCAGCGCGGAGACGTGGCGCCACCCGAACGGCGAGACACCCCGACGCCCGCGCAACCGTGCTCGGTCCGCGCAAACCGCCCAGCGCAGCACGAGAATCCGACTTCACCGCGAAAATGGGCTGGCGCGTCCGGGTGGGCAAGGCTAGCTTCCGGCCTCCCCTGGCCGCTCTCCGCAACCCGGAACGGCCTTCCGTCCGCTCTCGGTCTGTCGACAAGTCCCTCTCGACCGCTGCCCGCGTGCATGGCGCCCTCCGTGCCCTGCAGAGTCCACTGCAGAATCGCGTGCTGCGTTCGCTTGTCGGTTGGCTGAGAGACGGAGGCTGCTTTCGCCGCCTCCGCGTGATCCCTGAATGCACCGAGCGTGACCCGATGGCTCTCGAAAACTCGCGCCTTCTCGCTGCCTCACTGACCGCTGCGATCCTCGGCACTTCCTGCTCCACTCCGAGCGATTCCTCCAACGCCAACCCCCAGGCGGACCGCACTGGTGCCAACGCGGCCGACGCGCCGTCTGCCGAGAACGGCACGGGACAGCGTCAGGATCCCCAATCCGGTGAGCAGCGGCTCGGCGAAGAACGCCGTCAGGCGCTGGTGGCCGCGTACCTGGAGCGCGCGGAATCGATGCGCGCCAATGGCCAGTTGCTCGCCGCCAAGAGCGAGTTGCTGAAGGCGCAGAATCTGGCACCGGCCAACGAACAAGTGTTCCGCCTGCTGTCGGCCGTGCAGGCCGAGCTGGGCGAACCGACCGGTCGCGTGACCACCTTCGCCGACGAGCAGCTGCGCCTGCAGAAGATCGGCGAAGAGCGTGCGCGCGCCGACGTTGCGACGCGCCTACAGCGGGCCGACGGACTGGTCGCCGAGAAGAACTACACCGGCGCCATCGAAGAGCTGCGGCTGGCAGCTCTGACGGTCGAACTGAAGGACCAGGTCGACTGGATGGGCAAGCGCGAAGAGGTCGCCGCCAAGAAGGCTGCCGCGGAGCAGCTGCTGGCCGACCAGCAACGCGCGGAGCAAGCCGCAGAGAACAAGCGCCTCGCCGAGCGCCTGCGGGAAGAGTACCAGGCCGCTGAGCGGCACCGCCGCGTGCAAGTGGACACCCTGCTGCTCGAGTCCCAGCACGCGTTCGTCAACCGTCGCTTCGCCTACGCGCAGGAGTGCGCCCGCCGGGCGCTCGAGATCGATCCGAACAGCACCGTGGCGGCGGAGATGATCAGCGCCTCGGTCAAGGCTTCGCGCGAGAGCTCCACCGACGCCTACTACCTCGAGCGCGCCAAGGCCATCCGCAACATGCTGGAGGCGGACGAGGACCTGAAGGTCCCGCAGACCGAAGTCCTCGAGCTGAACATGACGACCTGGAAGAAGGCCTTGGATCGCGCTGGCAAGAACCGGCGCACCGAGGAAGTCTCTCCGGCCGACCAGCACCTGCTCGACAAGATCAAGACGGTGTCGGTGAGCAAGCTGACCTACACGGAGGAGAACGGCGCGTTCCTCGACGTGATCAACAACCTCAAGCTCAGCACCGGCGAGCAGATCCTCGTCACCCCGGAAGCCCGCAAGATCATCGAGGAAGAGAGCCTGAAGGTGCAGATCGAAGTCCGGGGGCAGATGACCCTCCACGACTTCTTGAACTTCCTGTGCCAAACCTCGACCAAGCTCGCCTGGACGGTTCGCAACGGTGTGATCCTGATCGGCGACAAGTCGCAGGCGTCCGGGACCTTGAGCACGGAGATCTATCCGGTCAAGGACTTGGTGATGAAGCACAAGCAGTTCTTGGCGCCGCGTATCCGTGACATCCCGGGCGAGTCGAACAACAACACGGAAGACTCCCCGCGCTTTGGCAGCGAAGCGGAAGACCCGATCGTGTTCGTCGAACTCGACGCCCTGAAGAAGCACGTCGAAGACGCCACGGACCCGAAGTACTGGGCCGATGCCGAAGCCAACGGCGGCTGCGTCATCACCACCGAAGAGAGCGGCTTCCTGGTCGTCAAGGCCAGCCCCGAGCTGCAGAAGCAGGTGCAGCAGATCCTCGCTGACATGCGCCGGTTCGCCACGCCGGTGGTCACCATCGACTCCAAGTTCTTGACCATCTCGCGCAACTACCTGCAGGAAGTCGGCATCGACTTCCGCGGTTTGGGCGGTGCTGGCAACAAGGGCGATGCCGTGTCGCTGGACGACGTGACCAACGGCCTGCAGAACAACGCCTCGCGCGGCCTCGACAACAGCGGCACCGGGGACCCGGCTGCCAATCCCATGGCTGGCGCGTTCTTCAACGACGGCGGCGACGGTGACGTGCGCGCCCGCACCGAGAACTTCTTCACTTCCGACCTGAGCCGCGTGCTCTCGCCAACCGGCGGCTTCACGGGCGCCTGGACCCTGATCGGCGACACGCAGCTGAACATGATCCTGCGCGCGGTCGAGAAGCAGCAGGACGTGGAAGTGGTGAACAGCCAGATCCTCTCGGTCACCAACAACCAGCGCGGCCACGTGGCGGTCATCAACCAGACCACCTACATCCGCGACTTCGACGTGGAAGTGGCCCAGGCCGCCTTCATCGCCGACCCGAAGATCGACATCATTCAGGATGGCATCGTGCTGGAGGTCGAGCCGACCATCCAACACGACCGCAAGTACATCATCCTGAACCTGAATCCGACGGTTTCGGAACTGACCCGGCCGATCCCGACGTTCACGACGTCCCTGGCCGGTTCGACGCTGCCGGTGACGCTGCAGCTGCCGCGCCTCTTGGTGACGAACTTCACCACCACGGTGACGGTGCCGGACGGCGGATCGGTGCTGCTCGGTGGCCTGCGCCAAACGCTCAACAAGGAGCGGCGCGCGGAGGTTCCGGTGCTGTCTCGCCTGCCGATCCTGTCGTTCTTCTTCAAGCAGGAAGGTTCGGCAGACGAGAACCGCAACCTGATGGTCCTGGTGCGCGCCCAGATCACCGACGTGATCGAGAAGCTGGGCAAGTGAGCTCGCTCTGAAGTGAGCGTGTTGCGGAAGTGAGCGCCGGCCGCTCCCTACGGGGGGCGGCCGGCTGCGTTTCCGCCCCTGCACGCACTGGCCCGACGCGGAAAGTGGCCGGTCCGAAGCGGCCCTTCTCCCGCCCCAAGCGGCCGGCTGGAATGGCTGCTGGCGGGCAAGCCACGGCGTGGTCGACCACCGTCTGACCGGCGCCTTGGCAAGCCACGCCGGCCAACCCCAGCGCAGGTTCGCCAGCCTGGGACTCGACGACGAGCCTTCGACCAAGGAGCATCTCGCCCGCGATGACCAGGCCCCTGGACGCGATCTTCTTCGACATCGACGACACCTTGTTCTCGACCACGGTGTTCGCGGACAAAGCGCGCCGCAGCGCCGTGGATGCGATGATCCGGGCCGGGCTGCGCGCCGAGCGCCACGAAGCGATGCGAGAACTCGACGACGTGATCGCCGAGTTCTCGAGCAACTACAGCGGGCACTTCGACAAAGTCCTGGACCGGCTGGGGCCGGAATCGACCGAAGGCCACAACCGAGCCGTGATCGTCGCCGCCGGCGTGGTGGCCTACCACGCCACCAAGTGGCGCGAACTCAAGGTCTACGACGACGTCTACGAAGTGCTGAAGTGGCTGTCACACACCAACCTGGTGCGCGGCGTGATCTCGGCTGGCATCACCATCAAGCAGGCCGAGAAGCTGGTACGCCTCGAGGTGCTCGAGTTCCTGACTCCGTCGGCGATCTTCTTCACCGACCAGGTCGGCTTCAGCAAACCCAACCCCAAGCTCTACCGGCGCGTTCTGCACCGGCTCAAGCTGTCGGCAGACCGCTGCCTCTACGTCGGCGACAACCCGACCCACGACATCGATCCCTGCAACCGCGAAGGCTGGGCCACCGCACGCATTCGCCGCAGCGGTCGTCATGCGCACGAAGAAGGCGCGACCACCCCCAGTTACGAAATCCGCGACTTCCTGGACCTGCGCCGCATTCTGCAGGACGAGTTCGGCGTGCGCTGACCCGCGCCGGCGCGTCGACTCCAGCGCTCTGGCCCACCCGCCCCCGAGTCCCGGCGGACCTCAGCGGCGTTCGCCCACGGGCAGCCGTGCGAACGCGCCCTCCCGCTGCAAGCGCAGCACCACGGCCCGGTGGCGATCGGGGATCGCACCGCGCACAGGCCCAGCAGCGGCACGGCGAACGGCCGCAGCCGCGTAGACACCTTCGAGTTCCGCCACGTGTTGGTCGAGGTCCGGCGGCAGCGCCGGCAGCCGGGCCCGCAGCGTGCCCCACAGCCCCGGCTCGTCGACGAAGCGCCGCAGCGCCGCGGCGAGCGACTCTGCCGATCCGGGATCGACCACCAGCCCGCCGCCAGCGGCCCTGGCGCCGAGCGCGCCGCGCGCGGACACGACACAGGGCAGGCCCAGCTCGAAGCACTCGTCGAGCACGATGCCGAAGGTCTCGAGGCAAGTGCTCGGGAACACCCCAACCGCCGGCTGCAGCCGGTGCAGCGCCTCGGTTTCGAACCGGCCGTGGAACACCACCGGCAGGCCCGCGGCGGCCGCGCGCAACTGGGCTTCGAAGGCCGTGGTGGCGAAACCACCGAGCACATGCAACTCGACCAACCGCCGCAGCGGTTGCTGGCACAGCCGGCGGAAGGCTTCGACCAACACCCGCACCCCCTTGTGCTCCGCCACGCCGCCCCAGAACGCGAACCGCAGCACCCCGTCCACCGCCGGCTCCGGCACCGGACCGCGCCCCGCAAAGCGCCGGCGGTAGCCCAACGGCAGCACCTGGAACGCCGCGCGCGGCACCCCCAGAGTGCTGGCAATCAGCTCCGCCGTGGCCGCAACCCCGACCAACAATGCGTCGGCCATCGTCAGTTCGGCCCGATTCTGCGCCGCGAACAGCTCGATGCCGGCGTCGAGCTCGGCGGCCGTTTCGTGGCCGTAGCGCGGCACACAGTCGCGGCAGGACGCGGGACCGAGGGGCCGCAGGCACACTTCGCCGTCTGGCCGCAGGCGGAAGGCCCGCGGGCAGGACGCATAGTAGTCGTGCAATGTGACCACGGCTGGGATGCCCTGGCGCTGCACGATCTCGACCAAGTTCGTGGTCAACCGCAACCACTGGTGCACGTGCACCACCTTGGGACGATGCCGCAGCAGGAACGCCTCGAGCTGGGCCTCGACGCCGGGGTGCCACGCCTTGCTGTAGAGATCGAAGAACAGGTCGTCGCGGTGCAGGCGGTACACCGGCACCGGCCCGAGCGACAAGGTCTCGAGGCCGACTTCGGGCCACGGCTGGTGGCTGCCCGTCAGCACCGCGACGTCATGGCCCAGCGCGTGTTGCGCGCCGATCAGATCCTGCACGTAACTCTCGACCCCACCGCGCGTCTCGGGAGCCATCTGGTGGCACAGATGCAGCACGTCCATGGCCTAGCTCCGGTAGCGCTGCGCGCGCTGCTGGTCGAGTTCACCCCGGACCGCCAGGTACTGTTCGACGTGGACCACGTAGGCCTCCATCTCCGCCGTGAGCCGCAAAGCCAGGTCCTGCGCGTGCGCCCGCAACACTTCTTGCCACGACCGTGCGTCGCGCACCCACGAATGAGGATGGATCAAGGTGTGCAGGCGGGGGTGGTGGAACTTGGTGCACACGCAGCCTTCGCGCCAGTGGAAGCCGCTGTCGCCGAAGTACGGAATGTCGCGCACCAGCGCTGGCTGGTAGGCACACGGGTGGTCGGGACTGATGTCGGCGAGCACCGGGCCGGCCGCCGGCTGGTGCTGCGCGATCGTATGGGTTCGGAAGCCCACCAACGCCTCGAACGTGCGCAAGTCCGCACGCGTGCCCGCCACCGGGTCCGTGCCGCGCTCGAGGAAGAAGCCGGGTTCGTAGTGCAGGCCCACTTCGTGCCCCAGCGCCGCCACCTGGCGCACCGAATCGAGCACCGCGCCGTCCATCAGGTTGTAGAACGGCGCATGCAGGCGGTAGTAGTAGGTCGTGTGCACGCCGAGTTCGTGCTCGAGCTGCGCCATGCGCAGCGCACTCCACGGCGTGATGTCGACATCGTGCCGGATCAGCAGGAAGTCGCGCTCCGGCAGCCCTCGCGCCACGTCCCGCACCAGCGGCAGCCAGTAGCGCTGCTTCGCCACTTCGAGCAGATGCCGGTAGTGCGGCAAGCTGTAGGCACAGCGCGGCTCCGGTGGCAAGTCGGCTCCGTCGTTCACAGCCACCCCCCGCGGTAGGCCCAGCTGCGCGGGTGCAGCCGGCAGCCGCGTTTGCGCAGGAACTCGCGGAATGCCGCCGCCAGCGGCCCGAGCGGCCCGCGCACGCGCGGCGGCGCAAGCCCGATCGCCGTGACCGTGTCGGGCACGGCCAGGAACTCCGCATCGGGGAACTGCACGGCCACCAGCACCGTCTCGGTGGCCCGCGGCCCGTCGGGCACCGGGGCCACCGCGGCACAACGCAGCACGTGCCGGCCGGTGGCAGCGTCCACCTGCACACCCGTGGCACCGCAGTGGCTCGCCATCGTGACGCGGTGGCCGCGCAGTTCGAGCTGCCGGGCGAACTCGACCACCAGACCACTCGCGCGTTCCGCCACCTGTTCGGGGCTGAGCTGCGGCGCCGCCGCCTTGAGGTCCACCGCGGGCACGCCGCCGAACAGCCGCCCAGGCGGCACCGAGGTGACGACCGAGGAACCCGACAAGACCACCGCACCGGCCCCCACTTCGACCCCGGGGAACAACACGGCGCCGATGCCGATCTGCGCCCCGTCGCCGAGGCGCACGGCGGCGAACCGGCTGGGGTACCCCAGCAGCGTGTTCGGGCCGAACGAGTGGGTCATGACACACGCGCTCCGCGACACCACCACCTCGTCGCCGATCTGCAGCGTGCGGCACGGGTTCAGGTGCACGTGCTCACCGACGAAACCGTGGCTGCCGACCCGCAATTCGGCCTCCGGATCCATCGCGCCGCCGCCGCCGACCTCCACGTCGTCGGCGAAGAACGCATTGTCGCCGCAGTCGATGCGCCGGCTGCGCACCCGGCAACGGGCACCGAAGTGCAGCAGTTCGCCGGCGTGCAGGGACGCAGCTTCGACCACGGTTCCGGCACCGAAGTAGGCACCGGCGCCGAGCACCAGCCGTTCGCACAGCAGCACAGCACCCACCCCCAGCGTCGTGTCGCCGCCCACCAGCGCGCCGTGCCGGCGGTACAGCTGCAGCTTGAGTTCACTGCCGAGCTGCGCAAACCCCGGATCTCGGCGGATCGCCGCCAGGAACTCCGGGGCCACGGTACCGTCGGCCAAGGGCGTCGCGGGCGCCGCGGGCGCCACCACCTGCGCTGCCTCGACGTCCACCACCCGCACCATGCCCCCGGGCCCCGTGCCGCGCACCGAACCGAGGTCGATCTGCAATTCGATGGCCCGCCGGCGCGCTGCGGGAGCCACCGGTGCCGGAACGGTGGGTGGCACCGCCTGGGCAGGGCCCACCTGCCCGTCGAGGGTCAGGCTCGCCACCGTTCGCGACGCCACCGCCGGCGGCGCCGGAGCAGGGCCCGCAGCCTGGGCAGATCCCCCACCGAGAGCCGCCACCACCGCATCGTCGCACGCTTCGCCAGCCGCGCCGAGCACACCGATCGCCGCCTGCAGGGGCACGCGCGTGCCGTTGGCGCACAACTGCCGCAGCAGCACCCCATCGGCCGCGGCCTCCACGTCGAACGCGGCTTTCAGGGTCTCGACCGTGGCGATGGTCTGCCCCGCGCGCACGCGTTCGCCGACCGCGACCCGCCATTCCACGAACAACACGTCCTCTTCGGCCGTGCCCAGATACGGCAACTGCTGCAGGATCGCCATCTCAGTACTCCCGGACCAACGCCCGCGCCATGGCCGCCACGGCCGCCGCGTCGGGCATCACCAGTTCCTCCAACTGCGGCGACGACGGCATCGGCGTGTGCGCCGCAGCCACCTTGCAGAGGGGTGCGTGCAACCAGCCGAACACCACCGGCAGCAGCGCGCCGATCCACGCATCGCCAACGCCGCCCACGGCCGACCCTTCGTGCACGACCACGCCGCGGCCGGTGGTGCGCAGCACTTCGGCACAGGTTTCGACGTCCAAGGGGGCCAACGATCGCAGATCGACGATCCCGGCGTCGATGCCTTCGCCAGCCAGCATCGCCGCGGCAGCCTGGCACAGCGGCAAGCACTGCCCATAGGTGAACAGGGTCACGTCGCGCCCGTCTCGGTCGATGCGCGCGCGGCCGAACGGCACCAGGTGGTCGGCCGCGGGCATCACGCCACGCGCCGGATAGAGCAACTTCGGCTCCAGGAACAGCACTGGGGCCGCGGTGCGCAGCGCGGTGCGCAACAGCCCCACCGCGTCGGCCAGATTGGCCGGGCAGACCACCTGCAGCCCCGGCACGTGCAGGAACCAGGCCTCGAGACTCTGGCTGTGCGTGGCGCCGTAGCCGTGCCGGCGGCCGATCGGCATGCGCACCGTCAGCGGCACCTGCACCTGGCCCGCGTACATGTAGCGCAGCTTCGCCGCGTGGTTGACCAGCGCGTCCATGCAGCAGGTGACGAAGTCGCCGAACATCAGCTCGACCACCGGATGCAGGCCGCCCATCGCCGCGCCGACCGCGAGTCCGGTGAAGCCGTTCTCGCTGATCGGCGTCTCGCGCACGCGTGCCGGCCCGAACTGCTGCAGGAGGCCGCGCGTCACCCCGAACGCGCCGCCGTAGGCACCGAGGTCTTCGCCGAGCAGCAGCACGCGTGGGTCGCGTTCGAGTTCGCCGCGCAAGGTCTCGCGCAGCGCTTCGGTCACGGTGGTGCTGCTACCGGCAGCGATCCGGCACGGCGCGGGCCCCGGTTCGGCCGCTGGCAGGTCGAGGTCCGCGAGCGCCACGGCGCGATCCCCGGGCGGCGCCGCCAAGGCAAACCGCACCGCCGCGGCGATCTCGGCCTCCACTTCTTGCGCCACTGCAGCCACCGCCGCGGGTGCCAGCTCCGCCGCAGCCTGCCACAGCAGCAACGGATCGCGCTGCCGCCAGGCCGCATCGTCCGCTGCATCCCGGTAGACGCACGGATCGCTCTTGCTGTGGCCGAAGTGCCGCCAAGTCGTGCATTCGAGCAGCGCCGGCCCTTCGCCCGCACGCGCCCGCGCCAGCAGCGGCGCCGCCGCCGCCAGCACCGCGCCGAGCTGGTTGCCGTCGCAGCGCGCCGTCGCCATGCCCCGGTAGCGGCTCGCCCATTCGGTGTAGTCGGCGCACGCAGAATGCGCCGCCACCGGCGTCGACATGGCGAAGCCGTTGTTCTCCAACACGAACACCACCGGCAGTCGCCACAGCGCCGCCAGGTTGAGACTCTCGTGGAACGCCCCCGTGGCGGCAGCGCCGTCGCCCAGATACGCCACCACCACGCGGCCGGTGCCGCGCAACTGTTGCGCGAGCGCGAGCCCCGCCGCGATCGGCAGGCCCCCGCCCGTGATGCCATTGCTGCCGAAGTGCCCGATCTCGGGCACCGCGGTGTGCTGGCTGCCGCCCTTGCCGCGGCAGTAACCGGCAGCGCGCCCGGCGAACTCCGCCAGCGTGCGATCCGCTGCCGCCCCTTTGGCCAGCAGGTGGCCGTGGCCGCGGTGGGTGCTGGTCACCAGATCGTCTGGTTCGAGCAGCGCCGAAACCCCCACCGGCACCGCCTCCTGACCCGCGCACAGATGTGTGGTGCCGCCGATCGCCCCGCTGCCGACCAGCCGGTGCAGTTCCTGCTCGAAGCGGCGGATGCGCAGCATGCTGCGGTAGAGCTGCAACGGTTGCAGCTGCGGCGTCTGGCTGGCGGCCGCGTTGGCGGGACACGGGTGCATCGGCGTTGGGCGGGACAGAGCCCACCGGGGATCGCCCAAGGCTACGCCGGGTCTGAAGCCGTCACGGGACGCACAAGTGCGTAACGGCCCCGGGCCGAAGTCGCAGGCGAACACGCCGCAACCACGGCTCCACCGTCATCCCTGCGTTGCCATCGGCTGCACCGGCGCACCCGTGTAACGGCGCCCCGCCAACAGCACTTCCTGCTTCATGACCACGCTGTGCGGCGTGACTTCCGCACCAGCCCCGATCGACGCCCCGTACAACACCACCGAAGCGTGCCCGAGCGTCGCGCCAGCACCGACCCGCACCGGCGCGATCTTCAGCACGCGGTCCTCGAACGTGTGCGCCTGGAACATCGTGTCCACCGTGGCGCCATCGCCGAACTCCAGCATGTCCGGGTCCACCACGTGCGCGAAGCCGGGCCCGAGCACCACTCCACGCCCCAATCGCATGCCCATGGCGCGCAGACACCAAGCGAGCCACGGCGTGCCGCCGAACGGTGCCAGCACCGGCCGCGCCAAGAAGCCCCACAGCACGTACAAGAAGTCCCAGCGGCTGCACCAGCACGACCACAGCCCGTGCTGGCCGGAGCGCACGCGTCCGAGCAGCAGCCACTTCGCCGCACACACGAAGAGCACCGCCGCAGCCCCGGTCGCCACCGAGGCCAACACGGCACGGAAGAGCCAGCCCACACTCGCCTCAGGCGCCCCGGCGACCTGCCACCAGCACCCCAGCAGGGCCGCAGCGGCGAACGGCAGCGCGCAGCGCAGCAGTTCCCACACCGCTCGGTTGGTGCGCTGCAACCAGCCCGGCGCCACGGTCAGGCGCGCGTCGACGGCGACCACTTCGCGCTGCGGCAACGGGAACGGTGGCAAACCGAACCACGCCGAACCCGCCGGCATGCGCGTCCCGTCGGCCACCGTGCACACCCCGAGCAGCAGATCGTCTGGCAACACCGTGCCGGCCGGCACCACCACGTGGTTGCCGAGGAAAGTCCGCTCGCCGAGCTGCACCGGGCCGATGCGCAGCGCTCCGGCGCGCAGCACCGGCTCGCCGAGGTAGATGCCGTCGGCCAGGAAGCAGGTGCCGCCGAGGGTCAGGTGCTCCGGGAGCGTGCCGGTGATGGTGCTGATCTCGGCGGCACGGCCGATGCGCGCGCCGGCGAGGCGCAGGAACCACGGCCAGAACAGCGTGCCGGACAGCCAGACGCCCGCGGCTTCGAGTTCGTGGCTGCGGTGTTCGAACAGCACATGGGCCACGCTGCGCACCGCGTGCCAGCCCGTGGCCACCCGCGGCGACCAGCGCAACCAACAGGCCGCGCCGAGCACGCGCAGCGGCACCCAGCCGAGCAACGCCAAGGCCAAGGCCCCCACTGGCAACGGGCCAGCGAACTCGCCGAGCACCGCGCCGAACAGGGCCACTTGGCCCGTCGTCGCCGCCAGCAGCGCCACCAAGGCCAACACGGCGAGGCCCGCGCCGGCGGCACTGGCAGCCCGCAGCGCCAACACCAGCAGCGTGTGGGCGAGCGCCGGCAACGCGGCCGCAACCCCACCCGCCAACGCTGGCGGCGCGTCGGCGTCGGCAAGGCAGCGCGCCGCCGGCACGCCGTCCCACACCTCGCCCGCCGGCACCGCCACACCCCGCGGCGGAATCGCATGCGGTCGCAGCCGCGCCCCGGCCCCGAGCGAACTGCCGCCCTGCAGACCACTGCGCACCTCCAGCACGGCCCGCGGGCCGAGTTGCACCGGCGCATGCACCAGCAGGCCATCGCGCAACTCGACGAGCCCGAGCGCCGCATCGCGGCCGACCACGGCCCCGTCGCCCACTTCGAGCAGCGCCCAGGCGCCGCGGCGCAGTTCCACGCCGCGCGCGAAGTGCACGCCTCGGCCGATCCGCGCACCGAGCCAGCGCAGTGCAGCGTTCTGCAGCGCAGTGCCCTGCAGCAGGTCCCACGGCACCCAGCGCGCCAGCCGTTCGACGCACCAGTGGCGCAGGTAGGGCAGGCTGTGCACGGGCACCGCACCCGGTTGCACCCGGCCCACCAGCAGCCAGGCGCCGAAACGCACCGCGGCCAGCGCCGGAAGCGTCCAGGCAAGGCGTACGAGCCAGGCGGCGACCGGCACCACCACCCAGGCCGACCAGCCAAACGGCGACAGGGCTGCCACGCACGGTTGCCACGGCCACACGGCCAGCAGCCACAAGGCGCCGGCCAGTTCGGCGGCGAGCCACGCAGCCTGCAGGCAGGCGACGAGGCGCGGGCGCGGGCGGGCCGCCACCGTGGCCGGTTCGCGTTGCCGAGGCTCGGCCTGGCCAGAGCCAGCCGCGGCGAACCGGGCCAGCGCACGCGCGGTGCGCTGTTCGTAGACCGCACGCACAGTGATCGCCGCGGTGGCGGGCTGGGCGCGCAGGCGGGACACCAGCGCGGCGGCGCGCAGCGAGTTGCCGCCGAGCGCGAAAAAATCGTCGTCCGGCCCCGCCTTGGTGCCGAGCTCGGTGCCGACGGCGGCAGTGATCACCGCCAGCAAGTCCCCTGCGGCGTCGTTGGTGCCCCAAGACGCAGCGCCCGCGCGCGCCGCGGCGGTGGCAGGTTCGACCATGGTTCCGGCAGCAGGTCCGGCAGCGGCCGCCAGCGCGGGCAAGCCAGCGAGCACCGCCCGCCGGTCGAGTTTGCCACCCACCGTGGTCGGCAATGCGTCGACCACCCACCAGCGCTCCGGCACGCAGTGTGGCGGCAGCAGGCTGCGCAGGGCCAAAGCGAGTGCCGGTGTCGCCAGCGCGGCTTCGGGGTGTGCCGGCACCACACACGCCACCAGTTGGTCGCCTTGCAGCACACACGCCGCCTGCCGTACCCCGGGCAACAGGGTGATCTGCGCTTCGATCTCGGCGAGCTCGACGCGGTGGCCGCGCACCTTGACCTGGGCATCCAGGCGGCCGTGGTAATAGAGCGCGCCATCCGGAGCGCGGTGCACGGCATCGCCCGTGCGGTAGATGCGGCCGAACTGCGGATGCGCGACGAACTTGACCGCGGTCGCTTCCGGCGCCCCGAGGTAACCACGTGCCAGCACGGCACCGCCGATGCACAGTTCGCCGCGTTCGCCATCGGCCACCGGCTCCAGCGCCTCGTCCAGCACGTGCGCCACGGCCCCCGGCACCGGATGGCCGATCGCCACCGGCACACCAGGGCGCACTTCGGCGCGCAGCACGGTGACCGTGCACTCGGTCGGGCCATAGCCGTTGACGCAGCGGCGGCCCCGGGCAAAGGCATCGGCGAGGTCCTGGGGCAGCGCCTCGCCACCGGCATAGACCAGCCGCAGGGCCGGCAGTTCGCGCCACGGCTCGCGGCACGCCATCGCGCGCAACTGGGTCGGTGGCGGACACAGCACGGTGATGCGTTCGCGCCGCAGCCATGCCGGCAGGTCGGGGCCGAGCCTGGCCGTGTCGTGGTCGAGCGGCACCACGGTGGCGCCCGCGGCGAGTGCCAGCCACACTTCTTCGACCGATGAATCGTACGCTGGGGACGAACCCTGGGCGACGCGGTCGCCGGGGCCGAGGCCGAACTCGAGCAGGTCGTGCGCAACCAGGTTGGCGATGGTGCGGTGCTCGATCGCCACGGCCTTGGGCCGGCCGGTGGTGCCCGAGGTGAACACCAGATACGCGAGGTGTTCGGGCAGGATGGCGTTTGCACCGCGCGCGTTCGGCAGCGGCAAGGCGGCCGGGGCTGGCACCGCGACCGCCGCCGCGAGCAGCGCACCCACGTCGTAGGCCGGCAGGTCCGGCCGCAGTACGCGGAGGCGCCGGCAGCCGGCGGCATCGGTCAGCACCGCCCGCGCCGCGGCTTCGTCGAGCAAGGTCGCAAGGTGCGCATCGGGGTGGCTCGGCTCGAGGCCGGTGTAGGCCGCGCCGGCCGAGAGCACGCCGAGCTGCGCGGCATAGAGCTCGGGCCCACCCCGCGACAGGCACAGCGCCACCACCGCGTCGGCTCCCGCATGGGGCGCCACCCGCTCGGCGACCGCAGCGGCCATGGCCGCCAGGGCGCGGTAACTCAGGATCGTGCGGGGCTGCGCACCGCTCGGCGGCACGTCGAGCGCGCACTCGTTCGGCCAGCGCTGCACCGCGCGCCAGAAGAACTCATGCAGCAACGAAGGGTGGCGCGGCTCGGGCGAGGGCATGGCGAACGCCCAGCCGACCCGGCGGGCGCGCGCATGCTACGCCGCCACCCGCACGCTGTCGCCGGCGCACTGCCGGTCACCCATACGCGACCTGCCGCACCACCCTGCGGTGGCGGGCAGGCCAGCAGCGCCTCAGCGGCGCACCAGGCCCTGGGTCTGCGGCGCGGCACCCTCGGCCGGCACCGCGGCGAACAGCTCCTCGATCTCGCGCAGCACGTTGCGCTCGTCGACCGCCACCGCCACCGGATCTTCGGCGACCATGTCGTTCTCGAGCATGCGCTGCGCCACGTCGAGCCGCTTCTTGACCGTGGCGATCACTTCCTTGGCCTGGCTCAGCGCGGTGCTGTCCAGATCGAACCGCTGGCTGTTGGCCGCGAGCGCCTCGACCTGCTGCTGCTGGGTCTTGAGCGCCCGCACCTGGTCTTCGAGCGCCTCGCGTTCGTTGCGCACGGCGACCAAGCGCTGCTTGGCGGCGTCGACCGCCTTGGCTTGGCGATCGATGAGCGCCCGCTTGGCCTTCAGGATCGCCTGGTTGTTGACGAACGAGTCCTTGGTGCGCTGCAGATCGACCTGCACGCGCCGGCGCGTGCCGAGATCGACCGCGAGCTGCGCTTCGGCGGGGCCGTCGCTGGTCAAGAGACGCGCGCCGACCTTCAGCTTCTTCTCTTCGCCGTCGACGACCCGCTCCAGCTGCACCACCGAGGCCTGCAGCCGTTCGAGTTCGACTTCGGCGTTGGCCAAGTCGCGCTTGCACGAATCGATCTGCGGGTCGATCTGCCGGATCAGGCCCTCGGCGCGCTTCAGCTCCAGCTCGACCGGGATCTGGCCGACCACGGTCTCGCGCACCGACGAGAACATCGTGCGGGCGTAACTCGGGAACGCGGTGCCGAAGCAGAGGAAGCCAGCCCCACCGAGCACCGCTCCGGAGAGGATCACCATCTTCAGGGTCTTGCCGAACATTGTCGTTTCCGTTGGGTAGGGATCGGCGCCGGAATCGGCGCCACCCCCACCACTGCGCAGCACCCTCGCGACTATTTTGCGAGTGCCCCCGGAACGCTCGCAGTTCGCCGCGCCGAGCCCCTTGCAAGACCCCCGCCAAAACCCCTGCCAGACGCCTGCTAGGCCCTGCCAGGACCGTGCCCGGGGCCGTCAGACGCGCTTGCGCCGCAGCTCGGTTGCCGTGGAACGCAACAGCCGGTCGCGCAAGTCTTCCAAAACCGGTTGTTTCGCCCGATCTTCCTCGGCCCGCTGCGCCTCGACCACTGCATTGCAGTAGGGGCACTGGCTCTCGCGCAGGTGGAACGCCACGAACTCCGCGGCACCGCCAGCCATGCCGCCACTGGTGAAACTGCGCAGCAGGTCCGGGTGCGGGCACGAGATGCGTTCTTCCCGCCACACCGAAGCCACGGTGAACACCAAGTGCGGATCGACTTCGTCGGGACTGGCCATGGTCACCTCGCCCCCGGCCGCCACAGGCCCAGGAACAGCGAATGGTTCGGGTCGTGCTGGCGCGCGAGGCCGCGCAACCGTTCGACCGCGCGGAACTTGATGCCGGCGACCGCCTTCTCGTCGGCGATGCCAAACCGCTGCGCCGCGTCCTTGTTGCGGCCACCCAGCACGAACAGGTATTCGAGCACCATCAGCTTCTGGAACTCGCCAGCACTCCACAGCTCGCCGACCAGATCGCGCAGGATGTTGGCCAGCACCTGGTGCTGCCGGCCGCCGTCCTCACGCACCACCGCCTGCTCCTTGGGCGCCGGCGCCGCCTCGTTCGGCAGGTTGTCCAGCCAGAGCTGGCTCTGGTCGCCGTCCGCGTTGGCCACCCCCGGCAGCAACGCCGGCTTGTGGCGCCGGTAATGGTCGATGACTCGGTTGCGCGCGATGCCGAACAGGAACTGTTCGAGTGAGTACTGCGGATCGAAGGAGGCGATGCCGCGCACCGCACCCAGAAACACGTCCTGGGTCAGATCCTCGGCGGTCTGGTGGTCGCCGACGTAACGGCGCGCGTAGAAGTAGAGGCGCCGGAAGTAGTCCTCCTGCAGCGCCGCCCACGCGGCGTCGTCCATCGCCTGCAGGCGGCCAATGTCGTAGCGAGGCTGGGCCATCGTCGGCACCAGGATAGCCGCTGCCGTGCCGATGGCCACGCCTACGGCGCGAACAGGTGCAGCGCCGTGACCACCGCCAGCAGCAACACCGCGGCGACCAGCAACAAACCGATCAACTGCGCAGTGAGGCCGAGGATGCGGAACGGCAGGCGCAACAGCCAGACCACGGACCGCCCGAACACCGTGCCGAACGCACGGATCGGCAGCAACAGCACGAAGATCACGGCATCGAACAGGGCGAACACCGCCCGCACCGCGATCCCGAGGGCCCCCCGGCGGACAGGTGCCTGCTGCCAGGGCACGCCGAACCGCGATGCGTCCGGCGGCGGCGGGGGTGGCACGGGGGCCGCGGCGGGCGGTGCCCCCCAGGCATCCGCCGCGGTTCGGGCTGGCTCTGCAGCAGGGACCGCTGCAGCGCCGCCCCACCCCGAACCTGGCGCCGACCGAAGCCCTGCATGCGGCGGCAGCCGCAGGCTCTCGCCGAGCGCCGCCGGCGCCGCCAAGGCGTGCAGCAGTTCGGCGACCGACTGGAAGCGCTCCTCCGGGCGTTTCGCCAAGCACCGCGCGAGCACCACGCGATCCTGGGCGGCCGCATGCGCCGGGAAGGGCACCTCGGCCACTTCGTGCTTCTTCAGCACTTCCCACTCCGAATCGCCGCGGAACGGCACTTCGCCGTAGAGGCATTCGAACAGCACCACGCCGAGCGAGTAGACGTCGCTGCGCGCATCGCCGCGCCGCTGCAGCATCTCGGGCGCCATGTAGTAGGGCGTGCCGCGGCCGAAACTGAGCGAATTGCGCGAGGCGGACACCAGCTTGCTGAGGCCGTAGTCGCCGACCCGCGCCACGTCGCCCTTCAAGAAGATGTTCGCCGGCTTCAAGTCGAAGTGCACCAGCGAGTGGTCGTGCAACGCCTGCACCCCACGCGCCGCTTGCACGAAGATGCGCAGCGCCTCGTCGCGCGACAGCCGCCCCTGCTGCAGACGCTTCTGCAGCGTGCCATCGCCGGCGTAACTCATCACCAGGTACGGGATGCCGTCGACCTGGCCCTTGTCTTCGATCGACACCAGGTTGGGATGGTCGATCTGCGCGAAGAACTGCACGGTGTCGAGTTCGCGCGCCACCGCGTCGCGCACGGTGTCGTCGTCGACCTTCAGGAACTTGATCGCATAGTCCTTGCCGATCGACTCCTTGCGCGCCTTGAACACCAGCCCGAACATGCCGCCACCGAGCTTGTTCTGGATCTCGAAGCCCGGCACGTAGCCAGGCTTGCGGTAGCTGGCATAGAACGCCTCCCAGTCGACGCGCGGGGCGTCGGCAGCGGAGCGGTCGATGCGGGGAGCCTCCATGGCGAGCCTCGGCATGTTAGCGGAGGAACAGGAACGCCGGCAGCGCACTGCCGAGCAGGAAACCGAGCAGCCGCAGCCGTCCGGTGGCATACCCGCGGGTGAGCCGGTCGAACCAGCCGACGCCCAGCGCCAGCAGCGCCCAGCCGACCACGGTGACCCCGAACCGGCGCAGGGTGGAGCGTTCCAGCGCGCGTTGGCACGAACGCAGGTCGCGTTCGAGCCGCTGCGCGAGCTGCGGGTCCTCGGCCACCCACAGCGTGGTCTGCCACGAGCTGCCGAACTCGTGTTGCCGTTCCCGATCTTCCCGGTCGACGACCAGGCACAGTGGTTCGAGCGGCAGATCGCGCACGAACGTGCGCACCCGCTCGCGGGCCACGAATTCGGGCAGCCAGAACGGCCGTTCGGCGACGAAGGTCGCCTCGGCGCGCTGCTGCCAGCGGTCCCGGACCTGCTGGGTCGCGCGCTGCCGGGCGGAGTCGTAAGCGGCAACCGGGGTCAATTCCGCCGCGCCGCATACCGCAGAAGCCGCCGTCCCGCCGCCACCGCCCAAGGCTGCAACCACGGCCGGACGAACAGCCGGAGCTGCACAGGCGAGCTCCTGGGGGGCGGCAGTCAGACTCAGCGCGAGCAGCAGTTCGAGCATGGGCGAGGCTCCGTTCGGGAAACCACCCCTACGCACGGCCCGGCCCATATTCGCAAGACGCCGATTCTGGCCGCGCCGCCATGCCGCCGCCGGCTCAGCTCAGCCGGAGGACCAGGGCAGCAGCACGAAGCTGATGCCGCCCGCGACCACCAACTGGCCGGCGGCCACCGGGTGGTCGCCGCGGAACGGCACGCCGTCGAGGGTGCCGGAGTCGGCCACCACCCGCATCTGGCCGCTGGGATTGGCATAGACCTCGACTTCGCCGGTGGCGCTGCCGACGCGCACGTGCACGTCGGCACCGGGGCCGAGCACGATCCGACCGTCGCGACCGCGGTCCTTCAGCAGCAAGAGCCGGTCGGTGCCCCCCACCTGGAAGCCCCCGGACAGGCGCAGCGCCGCGGTCAGCGACCGCCGGCACGGCTGCTCGTAGGTGAGGCCCAGAGCCGGCCCGAGTTGCACTCGGTCGCCAGGGGCCAAGCGGTGCTCCGACACCGCCTGGCCAGCCACCCGCAGTTCGCCCTCCTCGGCGACGATGCGATCCTGCATGCCGCCGTGGAACGACATGCTGCGGCGCAGGCTGGCGTGGCGCCCGGCGAGGTTGGCGAGCACCGGCAGGTCTGCGGTGCGCTTGTGCACGTTGCCGATGGTCACGGTCTCGCCGCGCAGCACCAGGTGCTCGCCGCCTTCGTCGACGCGCAGCAGGAACGCACCTTCGAGACCCTGGGCGCGGGCGAGGTCCTTCTTCATGTCGTAGATGCGGGTGCGCAGCAGTGGCGAAGTCGGCGGCAGGTCGGCCAAAGCACCCTGAGCCGAGCGGAAATCCGCCGCCTTGGCGAGCACGGCCGCCCGCTGCAGCGCCGCGGCCTCGCGGTCGGCCGCATCGAGCTGCTGGCGCAAGGCGCGCACCGGCTCCAGGTCGCGGGCTTTGGCCTCGGCGGCCTCGAGCTGGGTGGTTGCGGTCTGCAGGTCGCGAACGGCGAGCGCCGCGGCGGCAGCACTGGCGCAAGCGGCGGCAGCGGTGCGCTGGGACTGCACCGCCGCGGCCAAGCGCGCGGCCGCGGCTGGAAACTCGGCGCCCAGCGCAGTGCCGAGGCGCAGGATGCCGAGCGCCCACTCGGCCGTGCCGAGCGTGCCGGCGGCAAGCGCCTGCGCCCCCACCCGTTCGGCGCGGTCGAGCTGGTCGGCGAGCCGCGCCTCGAGACGGGCCGGGCTGGCCAGTTGCTCGCGGACCGCGAACAGGGCAGCGAGCCGTTCGGCGAGACCGGGCAGATCCTGGCGCTGCCACAAGGGCTCCAGGCTCGCGCAGACTTCCAGCGCCTCGAGTTCGGCGATGACAGCGGCCAACAGCGCCGGCAACTCGGGGTGGTCGACCTGGACCTTGGCGAGTTCTTCCAAGCGCAGACGGCAATGCCGCACGCCTTCGCTGCCCGAAGTGGCGCGCCCCGCCAACGCCGCACGCACTTCGTCGATGCCACGCCCGACCACTTCGAGCCGCGCGCGCACGTCGGTGAGCAGCTGCTGCGCCTCGGCGGCGAGCCGCCCCTGGCCAGCATGGGCCCCGCCGGCGACCACCGCCGCCAGCGCCGCGGCCTCGCGCAGTCGCCCGGCGCGCGCCGCGGCCCGCGCGGCGGCCAGCTGCTGGTCCTGAGCGCGCAGGCCCTGGTCGACCAGATCGAACTCGGCTCGGGCACCGGCATGCAAGGGCGCCACGGCCAGCACTTGGGCCAGCAGGTCGCGTGCTTGCTCCAGTTGGCCCTGCTGCAGGCGCTCCCGCGCGGCCTGGATCTGGTCCTCGTGTGCCCGTTCCGCGGCCAGGGCGGCTTCGAGCTGCTCGGCGAGCGCGTGGGCGGGCAACGCCACGGCGGCGCGATGCAGGGCGGCAATGGCATCGGCCTTGGTGGCCGGCCAACCCGCGCCTTGGTGGGCGAGCAGCGCATCGACCAACTCCTGCGCACGCGCCGCCAGTGGCAGATCGGCGACCTGCGCCGCACGCGCCGCAGCCAGGGCGCTCGGCAGGTCTGGAGCGCGCTGCAGGGCTCGTTCGATGGCGGCGGCGAGCCGCTGCTGCAGCGGCAGCAACGCGCTGGCCGCAGCCTCGGGCGCCTGCCGGCGCGCCGCGCGCAGGGCCGCGACCGCCCCCTCGAGATCACTCTGCTCGAGCCGCCGGTCGAGCGTTTCGGCCGCCGCCGCGGCCAGCCCGGCGGCCAACGGGGGACCACAGGACGCCGCCAAGGCCGCCCCCCGATCGAGGTCCCGAGCGCGTTGGAAATGCTCCGCGGCTGCATCGAGCCGCCCCGCCTGCAGCGCGGCAGCGGCCGCCTGCAATTGCGCCGCCGCTTCGGCCGCGCGGGCCGCCAACTGCGCGGCGAACCGTTCCCGTTCTGCCGGCGGCAAGGCCGGCAGTCCGGCGCGCACAGCCGCGGTGTCCCCCGCGTCGAGCAGGGCCCGCAACCCGTGGGCCGCCACCTGTTGGTCCTTGCGCGCGGCCGCCGCCGCCGCCACCGCGGCCGTGACCTCGGCGGCGAGCTGCTCGGCCGCGGCATCCACAACGCCATGCCGGCGCAGCCGTTCGAGGTCCCGCTGTGCCAGGTCCAACGCGCCCGCTGCCAGGTGTTGTGCCGCGCGTTCCCGCAGGGCACGCGCCACCACAGCGCGCAGCGCCACCGCCCGGCGGTCGTCCTGGATCAGCGGATCCTGGGCGAGCTGCAGGGCATCCTCGTAGCGCTGCTCGCGCAGGGCCGCACGCGCTCGGGCGAATCGCAAGAAGCGGTCGAACATGGCTCAGGAGCCGGCCACCATGGCAGGCTGCGAGTCTGCCATGCGCACGGCCGCCGGACTATTGCCAGGAGGTGCCGAGTCCGCCGTCGCCGCCGTTCGCGGCCGCCGCCCGGAGGCACGCCTCGGCCACCATCAAAAACGACTTCTGGTCGGGAATCTGGCTCGATGGAGCCACCGCAAGACCTGCTCGACACACGACTTCTGGACGCTTGGGCAGCCGCTCACCGAGCGCCGCGAGCATGCGCTTGGCCAACACCACGGCGCCATCCGCGCCCGTGCCGGGCAGCAGGAACAAGAACGTGGTCGGCGCGAAGCGGGCCAGCACGTCGATGTCGCGGCACTCGTTCAAGAACACGCCAGCCGCGGCGGCCAGCAGCGGCTGCTGTTCGGCCGCGGGCAGCTTGGCCACGCCAGCGCCGAGGTCGAGCAGCAACAGCCCGAGCGGCTGGTGGAACCGCCGCGAGCGCTTCCACTCTTCGTCGAGTTTCAGCGTGGCGTAGGCTCCGTCGTAGAGGCCGGTTTCGGGGTCCTGCAGGCGCGTCGCCAGCGAGTCCTCGCGCTGGAGCTGCAGCAGCCGCGACACGGCGCTGGCGCCGCGTTCGTGCTGCGCCGCCGCGGCCTCGAGCCGCGCCAGGAGGGCATCGAGGGCCGGGCGCTTGGCCGTGGCACGGTTGGCCGCGGCCTCGAGCTCGCCGAGGTCGAGGCGCGCCCCGGCGGCGGCTGCGGCGCGGTGGCCCAACACCCCGTCGGCCAGGCAGAAGCGGGCCAGCTGGCCGCCGATCCGATCGCCGGACTCGACCACCACGAACACCTGCACGCCCTTCTGCTCCTTGAGCCCGCGCACCGCCGCGAAGGCGTGGCCACCGGGCCAGCCGGAGCAGGCATCCCCACCGGCCAAGCTGTCGACCACCACCAGGTCCCCGGCGGCAACCGCTTTGGCCCCCCCCGACACCGGCGCGCAGCCGAACGCCGCCGCCAAGGCGTCGCGCACGGCGGCCCGTGCCCCGAGCCAATGCCAACGCCCCACCACCAGTCCGTCCTTGGTCTCGCCGTCTTTGCTCATGGTCACGCCTCCAGTTGTTCCGCCACTGCCGCAGAGAATGCCTCGTTGCTGGCCACGGCCTGCACGTCGTCGTGGTCCTCCAGCGCATCGAGCAGCTTGGCCACGCGCTGGGCCACGCCCAGGTCGGCGACCGCAACGCGCTGGGTCGGCACCAGGGCCAGCTCCGCCGCGCGCAGCGGCACGCCGAACCGCAGCAGGCCCTGCTGCACGGCCGCAAACCCGGGCCGACCGCACAGAATGGTGCGCAGCTCGCCGTCCACCACCACATCGTCGGCGCCCACTTCGAGCGCGATCTCCAGCAGGCGCTCGTCGTTCGGCGCCGCCTCGCCCGCCGCCACCACGAAGCGGCCGCGCCGCTCGAACATCCAGCCGACCGCACCGGTGGCGGCCAGGTTGCCGCCATACTTGTCGAACAGGCCGCGCACGTCCGCGGCCGTGCGATGGCGGTTGTCGGTCAAGATGTCGAGCATCACCGCAACCCCGCCCGGGCCATAGCCTTCGTAAACGATCTCTTCGTAGTCGCCGAGCACGCCTGCGCCGGTGCCCTTGTTGATGGCCCGCTCGATGGCGTCCTTGGACATGCTGAGCACCCGCGCCTTCTCGACCGCGAGGCGCAGCTTGGCATTGCCATCGAGGCTGCCGCCGCCTTGCCGCGCCGCCACCGTGATGCTGCGCGAGAGCTTGGCGAACGCCACCGCGCGCTTCTTGTCGACGCGGTCCTTGCGAAACTGGATGTTCGCCGAATGAGAGTGGCCAGCCATGCGCGGTGCTCGCGGTCGCCGCGGCCCCCAGGCGGCGGCGCGCAGCCGCCCGCCAGCCCCACTCAGCGCTTGCTGAACTGGGTCGAACGGCGCGCCTTGTGGCGACCGTACTTCTTGCGCTCGACCTCGCGCGAATCGCGCGTCAACAGACCGTGCTCACGCAGGATCTTGTCGAAGTTGGCGTTCTCCTTGAGCAGCGCACGGGCGATGCCGAGGCTGACCGCGCCAGACTGGCCGTTGACCCCACCACCGATCACGTTCACCGCGATGTCGTAGTTGTTGCGGGTCTCGGTCACCACCAGCGGCTGCAGCGCCTGACGGCGGTTGTCTTCGGTGCAGAAGAACTGCTCGAAGTCCTTGCCGTTGACGACGAACTTGCCGGTGCCGGCTTTGATGCGAACGCGGGCCGAGGCCGTCTTGCGGCGACCGGTGCCCCAGATGTAAGGATTGTTGACTGCCACGGAGATCTCGGAGTTGGGCTGCCCGCCGGGGACACCGGCCGGGCTCGGCTACTGGTTGTGGTGCAGGTTACAGGCTCTGGGGGTGCTGGGTCACGCGTTGCGTCGGGAGACTTTCGCCGGCAGAACTTCCGGCGGCAAACGCATCCCGCGGCGCGACGCGCACGCCAGCACGATCACTTCGCCGTCCGACTGGCCGGCTTTTGGGTGGCCGGCTTTTGTGCTTGGTGCGGGTGCGAAGCGCCGCGATAGACCTTCAGGCGGCTCCACATGCGGCGCGCCAGCAGGTTCTTCGGCAGCATGCGGCGCACGGCCAAACGGATCAGCTCGTCGGGGGCGTGCTTCAGGTAATCGGCCAGGGTGACATGGCGCAGACCACCCGGGAACCCGGTGTAGTAGGTGTACTCGCGGGTCTCGGCCTTGCCCCCGGTGACCTTGACCTTGTCGGCGTTGATCACGATCACACCCTCGCCGACCAGGAGGTGCGGGGTGTAGTCAGGGCGGTGCTTGCCCATCAGCAGGGTGGCGATCTCGGTGGCCATGCGGCCGAGCGTGCGGCCGCTGGCGTCGACGACATGCCAGGTGTTCATGGCGCCTTGCCGAGTGGCTTCGGTCGCGAAGGTGGTCTTGGTCATGGAATGCCCGCTGGAGGGGGGCTGCGTTGGCAGCCTGCCCGGAATAGGGCCGAGCATGCTAGCGAGCTGGCGAACGGTGTCAACCGGCGAAATCGCCACGAACTGCCTCCCCCTTGGGCCGGGGCGCGCTGAAGCACGCAGCCAAGGGCTGGCCCCCCCAGCCGCGGTGCCCTAACCTGCGCGGCGCAGTCCCACGCCGATGCCCGAGCACCCGACCAACCCCGACCTCGCCGAAATCCTGGCGGCGCACGAGGGCAGGGCCCGGCGGATCGCGCGGCGGCTCCTGGGCTGCGACCACCTCGGCGCCGACGCGGTGCAGGAGGCGTTGCTGGCGCTCTGCCTGCAGCCACCCGCTGGCGAACCCGTGGCAGCGTTCCTGGGTGCCGTGGTCAACCGCTGTCGGATGCTGCGCCGGGGGCTACGGCGGCGGGCGCACCACGAGCACCACGCCTCGTCGCACTGCCGCCTGCACGCCGGCTGCGACAACCCACTGCACCACGCCTACGCCCACGAACTCGGTGAACGGCTCGATGCGGCCCTCTCCGCACTGCCCGCAGAGCAGCGGGTCAGCTTCGAGCTGTGCGCCCGCGAGGGCCTGGACTACGCCGCCGCCGCCGCGCGCCTTGGCTGGCCGATCGGCACGGTGCGTTCGCGCCTGCACCGCGCGCGTGCGCACCTGCAGGACACGCTGCTCGAGCGCGCGGCGGACGACCGCACCCGCGCACCGACCTAGGCGCCCCGCCCGCGCAGAGGCGCAAGGCGGCCAACGCATCCGAACCCCCGCGCGCCGCGAACCCGTTCGGCGTGGCCCACCCCATCCCGCCGCAGAAACCCTGCGCCACCTGCGGCCGGACCATGGTCTGGCGAGCCCGTTGGGCCGCGAACTGGGACACGGTCCGCTACTGCAGCGCGGGATGCCGGCGCGGCCTCGGCGCCACCGACGCAGCCCTGGAGGCAGCCATGCTGGCCCTGCTCGAAGCTAGGCCCGCCGCCAGTTCGATCTGCCCCGCCGAAGCGGCCCGCGCCGTGGCCGACGCATGGCGGCCGCTGATGGAGCGCGCTCGCATGGCGGCCCGGCGCCTCTGGGCGGCAGGCCGCGTCGAGATCACGCAGGGCGGCCGGGTGGTCGACCCGAGCACCGCCAAAGGGCCGATCCGGGTCCGGCGCCGGCGATAGACAGCAGCTGGGCGCAAGGCGCGGTCCACAGAGTGCCGGCGCGGTGTCACCCCCGGCGCCAGCGCGCCACCCCGAACGCTGCCCAGCGCAACAGCGCCACCAGCCCTTCGCCGGCCAGGAGCGCCGCCGCCGGGGCCGCCGGCAGCCGATCCAGAGCGGTCGGCGCAAACCCAGCGAACAAGAGCCCGAGCACCGCGTAGACCAGCACCACCAGATCCACCGTGATCCGCCCCGTGCGACCGAGCAGCAGACCGGCCCGCCACGCCCACGACCCGAGCCCGCAGCCGACCAAGAGCCACCACCCCACCGCCGCATCGCCCGCCGCCGCGAACAGCCCCACGGCCCCGGGCAAGGCCCCGAACGGCGCCCCCTCGGCACTGCCCTGCCCACCCGCCGCCAGCACGGCCGCAGCGAGCAGCGGCACGAGCAGCGACAGCGCGGTCCACGGCAGCAGCCGCCCGTTGCCGGCGTGGATCGGCAGCCGCAACCAACCGCGCCGTCGCACCAGCGGCACGGCGCGGGCGAACAGCCAGACCGCTCCCAGCGCCAGCACCGCCCCCGGCCACAGCAGCAACACCGGCCGCACCGGGCAGGCGGCGACCGCGAGCGCGAGCGCGAGGGCACTGGCCGCCACCGCGGCCCCGAGGGCCACGCCGCGGCCCCAGCGCGCGGCTTGGCCGGGCCACGGCGGGCGCCGCGCCGCATGGGCCAGTTCGGCGCCGAACAACACCGCGAACAGACCGAACAGCACCGCGGGCGTCTCGGCGCGCAGCCAGTGCCCAGCCAACGCCACGGGCGGCAGTCCGGCGAGGCACAGGCAACTCGCCAGCGCCTGGAGCTGGGACCGACCGCGGCGCACCACGGCGTAGAGCAGCCCACTGATCGCCACCAGCGCCGCAACCTGCACGCGGCGCGCCGCGGCGACCAGTTCGGTGAGCTGCGGCGCGGCTTCGGGCAACGCGGCATGGCCACTCGGTGCGGTGGCCAGCGCGAACGCGCGTGCGACGGCGCCGGCGACTGGACCGTGCGCCGCCGCAGCGGCGGGATCGAGTGCCTCGGCCAGCAACTGCCGTTCGCCGGCCGTGGGCGGCGCCGCGAGTTCGAGTCCAGCCAGCAGGCCCGGCAACGCCACGACCAGCAGCGTCACCGCCGCGGCGGCAGCGCGCGGGACGGCTCGGGACCGCGGCGGTCGGAGCCGCATCACGGCCGGTGCCCGGGACAGGGCCCGCTCACGGCCTGCGGCCTGCTCACGGCCTGCAGCCCGTCACGACAGGGCCGCGATGCAGTCGATCTCGACCAGACCGCCCTTCGGCAGTTCCTTGACCGCCACCGTGGCGCGCGCCGGCTTGTGGGCGCCGAAGTGCCGACCGTAGACTTCGTTGACTGCGGCGAAGTCCTGCATCGAAGCGAGGAAGATCGTGGTGCGGGCCACCTGGGCCAACGAGGCACCACCCGCGGCCAGCACCGCGGCCAGGTTCTTCATCACCTGCTCGGCCTGCTCGGCGGCGGTGGCGCCGACCATCTGCCCCGACTTCGGGTCGAGAGCGATCTGGCCGGAGCAGAACAGAAGGTGGCCGACCTTGATGGCCTGGCTGTAGGGACCGATTGCGGCGGGCGCCGCGGCGGATTGCACGGGTTCGAGTTTCATGGGCGGACTCAGCTGGGCCGCAGCCGTTCGCGCAACCGGCGCTCGACCACGGGCGGCACGAAGCTAGCGGCATCGCCGCCGTTGCGCACGATCTCCCGGATCAACGACGACGACACGTAGGAGTACTGCACGCTCGGCATCACGAACACGGTCTCGATGCCGGGCGCCAGGTGGCGGTTGGTGAGGGCGAGCTGGTACTCGTATTCGAAGTCCGAGACGGTGCGCACGCCGCGCAGGATCGCGCCAATGCCCTGCTGCCGGCAGTAGTCGACGACCAGGCCGCGGAAGGTGGCGACTTCGAGCCGCGGGTCGGCGGGCAGCGCAGCGCGCAGCAGTTCCACGCGCTCCTCCACGGTGAAGGTCGGCGCCTTGCTGCTGTTGATCGCCACGGCGACGGTGAGCCGTTCGAACAGCGGCAGGGCGCGCTCGACCAGATCCAGGTGGCCCTTGGTGACCGGGTCGAAGCTGCCGGGGTACAGCGCAAAAACCATGCTTCGAGTGTAACCGCCGGCAAGTTCGAGGCACGTAGGCAGGCGTGGAACCCCGTCTGCCCTGGTCCCTGTTCGCCGGCCTCTTCTGGGCCCTGCCGGTGGCCTGCCTCGTGCCCCACAGCCTGCCGGCGGCAGCCCTGTGGACCGCGTTCGCCACCCTGGCGGCGGTCTGCAGCCGATGGCCGTTCCGGCGCGGCGGCCTGTGCGCCTTGCCGGTGCTGTTGGCGAGCCTGTCGCCGCCGACCGCACCACGCACCTGGCCGCGGCCCGGGCCGGTCCGCATCGCCGGCACGGTCACCGAAGTGCAACACGCGCCGGCCCGCGGCGAGACCCTGGTGCGGCTCGCGGGCGGACGCACGCCGCTGGTGCTGCGGGTGCCCGGCCGGCGCGAACTGCTGCCGGGTGATCGGGTGGCGGCCGTGGCCCACCTCGCCAGGCCCGTGGCCCCCGACCTCGAACCAACCCTGCACGTGCCGCATGGAGGGCTGCGCGCCGAGCCCGGGCCACCGTCGCTGCGTCGGCTGTGGGCGTGGCTGCACCACGGGCTGACCCGGCACTTGCTGCAACTCGTGCCCGGCGACGGTGGCGTGTTGCTGGCGACCCTGGCCCTCGGCCGGCAGACCCAAGCACCTGCCGAACTGGCCGCGAGCCATCGCGCCACCGGCTTGTCCCATCTGCTGGCGGTGAGCGGCGCCCACGCGGCCATGCTGGGGCTGTTGCTCGGCCTGCCGCAGCGGCCGCGGCAGCGCATCGGTCGCCACCCCCTGCACCTGGGCATGGCGCTGTGCGTCCTGTGCGCCTACGCCGCGATCACCGGCGGCGAACCACCGGTGCTGCGCAGCGCCGTCGCCGCGTGCTTGGCGGGCGCCGCCACGTTCGGCCGCCGCCGGCTCGGGCTCGGCACCGCCTTGGCCGCACCGGCGCTGCTGACCTTGCTCGCGGCGCCGGAGGCGCTGGCCACGCCGTCGTTCTGGCTCAGTTACACGGCTGTGTTCGGGCTGATGCTGTCGCGCCCGGTCGGCACCGGGTGGACCGGCCAGTGGCTCTGGTCGCCGCTCGCGGCATCGGCCTGGGCGACCCTGATCACCGCACCGCTGACGCTGTTCTGGTTCGGCCAACTGGCCCCGTGGACCGTGGTGCTGACCCCGCTGCTGGCGCCCCTGGTGGCGCTGCTGCTGCTCGGCAGCCTGCTCGGTGCCACCCTCGCCTGGCTCGCCCCGACCCTGGCGCAGCCGTTCGGCTGGCTGCTGCCCACCTTGGCCGAACTCTACGTCGGCGGCGTGCAGTGGGCGGACCGGCTGCCCGGCACACCGATCCACGCCCCCGCGGCCCCCCCCGCCTGGTTGCTCGCGGTGGCGCTGGTGTGCGGTGTGGCCGCCCTCGAACGCTGGCGCCACCGCGGCGGCGTCGCCGCCTGCGCCAGCCTGCTGGCCCTGCCGTACTTCCTGCCACTCGACCCGCGGGCCGCGGCGCACTTGACCTTGTTCGCCGTCGGCCATGGCCAGGCCGGGCTCTACCGCAGCGGCGAGGGCCACCAGGTGGCGATCGACTGCGGCAGCCTGCACCAACCCGCCCGCGCCACCCGCCTCTTGGTGCAGGCGCTGCGCCACCGCAGGCTGGACGTGTTGGTCGTCACGCACGGCGACCTGGACCACCACAACGGCGTGCCGGCCCTGCTGGCCCAGGTGCCGATCGCACGCGCGATCCTGCCGGCCCACCTCGACGGCAGCGCGCTGCACGCCGAACTGCTGGCCGCGGGCACCGCGATCACCTGGCTGCAGCCGGGGCAACAGGCCACGCCCGTGCCAGGGCTGCTGGTGGTGGCGCCCCCGCTGCCGGTGGCGCTGGGCCGCAACGACCACAGCCTGTGGCTCTTGGTCGAACGGCGCGGCACCCGCGCCCTGCTCTGCGGCGACGCCCAAGAGCTCGGCATCGCCGCGGCCCTGGCTGCGGGCATCGCCGCGCCAGCCGACGTGCTGGTGCTGCCGCACCACGGCCGCTTCGCGCCGAACGTGCCCCAGCTGCTGGCCGCAGTGCGGCCACGCGCCTGCTTCGCTTCGGCGCCGAGCGCCGATGGCGACACGGCGGCAGGGCGCACCGCCCGACGCACCGGCGCGCAGCTGTGGGCCACTGGCCAGCACGGCGAGCTCACGCTCGAGTTCGACCCGACACCGCGGGTGCACAGCGGCTGCGGAACCCTGCCGCTGCCCGACCCACCCTGACCCAGCTCGGCGTGGCCCCAGCGCGGTTCTCCAGCGCGGTTACCCAGCTCCCTCTGCTCTCAGCCCTTGGCCTTGGGTGCCTCGGGCACCGCGGGAGCCGCCGGGACCGGTGGCGCGACCTTCTCCAGCTTGGTGATCCGGCCGAGGGAGTTCCAGTCCATCACGTAGAGGTTGCCCGCCGCATCCGCACACACCGAGTGCGGCGACAAGAACTGCCCCGCGCGCCACTGCGCTCGCGGCACGCCGTTCTGCGCGCGCAGCTTCGGGTCTTCGTTGTCGCCGAGCTGCAGCACCACTTGGTCGTCGGCCGAGAGGATCGAGATGCGCCCAGCCAAGTCGGCGACCACCAACCCACCGTCGCCGAGCGGCCAGACGTTGCACGGCCGGCGCAGGTCCTTCGCCATTTGCCGCACGAACACCCCCTCCATGGTGAACCACTGCAGGCGGTGGTTCTCGCGGTCGCAGACCAGCAGCAGTGGTTCCTTGCCGCGCCCATCGAGCCACAGGCCGTGCGGCGTCTGGAACTTGCCCGGTTCGGTGCCCGGGCCGCCGAACGACTTCAGGTAGCGGCGTTCGGCATCGTAGACGTGCACCCACGACCGCCCGTAGCCGTCGGCGACGAAGATCCGGCCGTCGGGCGCCACGGCCACCGCGGTGGGGTTGAACTGGTCTTCCCGCTCGTAGATGCCCGAGGCCTCCGGCCAACCCAGGGTCCACAACACGGCCCCTTCCAGGGTGGTCTTCACGACCTCGTGGCGGCGCGTGTGCGCGAGGTAGAGCACTTCCTTGCCACCATCGACCCGGTGGCACATGCCGTGCAGGCCGCCGCGGAACTCAGCGCCCCACGTGCGCAGCAAGGTCCCGTCCCGGCCGTAGACCACCACGGCGTGCTCGGTGTCGGTGTTCGCCAGCAGATTGCCCTGCTGGTCCACAACCATGCACCCGTGGGTGTTGCCCAGGTCCTTGCCGCCGGGCCCACGGCACCAATCGTCGACCCACCGGTAGGTGTGGGCGCCGCTGCCGAGCAGCACCGGCTTGGCCGGTGCTGGTGGGGTGACCGGGGCCGCTGGAGCGGCCGGGGTCGGTTGCTGGGTTTGCGGCAGACAGACGAGGACAGCCAAAGCAGCAGCGAGCATGGGAACCTCCGGGTGGTTGGTTTCTACCCGGGCAGCCGGCCCACCGCACGCCGCAAGACCAACCTCAGGCCTACCGGCCGAACGTGCACCAGATGCCATCCGTGGCCGAGAAGCCACGCGGCGCCAGCGCGTCGAGGGCGAAACCCTGCACCGCGAGCTGCACCCCCTGGGCCCAGCTGCCGGACGGCACCGGCAAGCCGAAGCTCGCCGAGCCGGCGAACGTGCTGGTAGTGGCGGTCAATGCCTGGCTGCCGCCGAGCCGCAGTTCGCAGCCGGCCAACAGGGTGAGTCCAGGGGCCGTGGCCACGCCCAGCGCCACCGGCACCACACTCGGCGCGCCAGCCAGAGTGAAGCCGAAGGTTGCGTCCCCGAGGCGCGGTGCACCGCGGGCGGTGAGAATCGGCGCCGCCCCACGGCCAGCGCAACCAAAGCCAACGCTCTGCAGAGCGGCAGCCCCGGTCACCGGCACCGGCACCGACCACAGTTCGCGCCCGTGCACGCCATCGTCCGCCAGCATCAGAATGCGTGCGCCGGCGATGCCCAGGAGCTGTGGATTGGAGTTGCCCGAGCCCGGGTGGATGTCGGCGAGCAGGAACGTGCCAGCGCTGGTGCCATCGGTGACGTAGGGCTCATTGCCCACCGCTTCATCGCCCGCTGCCACCAACACCAGATCGCCAGCACCGAGCGGGACCGCCTGGTCGACACCATCGAACCGGCCTGGAGCAAAATCCCGCACCAGGGTGAACTGGCCCAGGGCTCGATCCAGCTGCCACAGTTCGCGGCCGGTGGCCGGGGTGCTGGCGACCAGGAAGATCTCTCGGTCCGTCACCACCAAAGGACTCGGGCGCGAGTTGAACGGAGTCTCGACACTGGCCAAGGCCGGCAACACCCCAAGGCGCTGGGTGCCAGCCCGAGTGCCGTCGCTGGCGTAGAGTTCGCTGCCGACCAGCAGATAGACCGTACCGGCGCGCACCACGCTGTTGGCGGGCCAGATCTGCTGGCCCGGGGAAACCAGCAGGGACACCGTCCCGGCAACCGTGCCATCGGTGGCCCAGAGACCGCCGGGGGCGACCACCAGCCCGAGCCCGTTCCCCTGGTGCAGCACGCGGTTGACCGACACCGGCATCAGGGACTGCGGCGGTGCCACACCGTCACTGCCATAGACCTCGTCGTAGCCCAGCAGCACCAGCCGGTTCGCCGCAAAGGCGAAGTTGGAGAAGGGGAGCACCGACGAACCAGGCGGCACCACACGCACCGTGCTGGCTTGGGTGCCGTCGCTCCGGTGGAGAGCGCCTTGGGTGAGGAACCAGACTTCGCGATCGCGGACCCTGCAGGCCACTTCCGAACTGGCGGGTGTGGGAGTCAGCAAGGGCTGGGTGCCGGCCAGCGTGCCATCGCTGACCGCGGCGCGATTGCGACTGACGAAGGCGAACCGATCGCCGTAACGGGCGATGGCGCCATTGGGCGAGGCGAACTCGCTCGCAGCGCCTGGGGTGAGTTCGAGCCACTGGGTGCCGGCCGTGGTGCCGTCCGTGCTCACCAGTTCGTTGCCGCTGCCGAGCCGCGACGCCGAAAACAGCAAGCGCTCCCCGGCCACGGCCACCGTGTTTGGCCCTGTGAGCAGCAAGCCGCTGTTCGCCACGGCCAGATCGATGGGTTGCGGCGCGGCGCCGTTGGCCGGAGCGACCCAGAGTTCGTCGCCGAGTGAGTCGATGCCGGTGAACAACACGCCCCCCGCGAACGGCAGGAAGCCGCTGATCGGCGACACTGCGGCGAAGCCGCTCGGGGCGTCATTCGGGATGGGCCCGACGTCCGTCCTCTGATGCCCTGGATCGATCCGCAGCAAGCGGCGCCCGGTTGGCAGCAGCACACGCAACCACAGCGCCTGGGGCGTGGCTTGCAGGTGCTCGGGGTGCGAACCCGCTTGGCCGGGCATCAGGTCGGCGACCTGGGCGGTGCCCGCGGCCGTGCCATCGGTCGACCACAATTCGTAGCCCGCCGCAGACGCGGCACGGAAGTAGAAGCGGCCGCCGAACTCGATCAGGTTGCGCACGTCGGCGCACGGCAGTGCGAACCGTTGCGTGCCAGCCTGGGTCAGGTCGCTCTCGAACAGGCCGCCGTCGTAGTCGAACAGCAGCCGGCCCTGGCGTTCGAACAGTCGTTCGCTGGCAAGGGTCACGATCGACGGCAGCAGTGCATGCCGCGTGATCGAGATCCCGTCGGTCGAAGACACCGAACCAGCGCGGGTGATGGCTCGCTCGATGAAGAAGATCCGGCCGTTCCAGGCCAGGAAACCACCCGGCCGTGCGTTCGACTGCAGGACGCCGATTCGTTGCGAACCCAGAACCGTGCCATCCGTCCGCCACAATTCGAAGGTCGAGTTCGAGCCAGGGATCAGGCACGACCCATACGCCACCCCGCCCACCAGCAACCCCAATTGGAAACTCAACATGCCCGGCAGCGGCACGGTGCCACCGGCGGTCAGATCACTGCCGTAGAGCTGCTCCATCGAGTCGAGCAGGACCCGCCCAGTGCCCAGATCCACCACCGAACGCAGCGTCTGCGGGATGCCCAGCGCAGGCACTTCCAGGGTGCCGGACACGGTGCCGTCGGTGCGGTACAGCCGCGTGGTAGTCGACACGGTGGTCGAGAACAGAGCCCCGCCTGGAATGCGACCGAGCATGGTCGGCGAGGAACTGGCAGCGCCGCGCACTAGGTCCCGCAAGCGGAACGTCCCGGCAGCCGTGCCATCGGTTCGCCACGGTTCCCGCCCGGCATCGGGGGTGGTGGCAGCGAATACCACGCAGCTGCCGATGTCGACGAGCCCGCGCGGGCCCGACGAAACCACGGCAGCCCCGGTGGCCAGATCGGCGACCAGTTGCTGGGCGGGCAAGAACGTGAAGCTGGAGGAGAGAACCACACCTGCCGAGAGCAGGCTGCGCATGACGGACATGTTCGGCTCCGCGTGTAACCGCTGGATGGGCGGACGGAGCGTGGGAGAGGCGTCCGGACCATAGCCGCCCACCGGCCCGCAGTAACACCCCAAACCGGACCCAGGGGATGCTGCTGCGACCAAACTGGTGCAGGTCGCCACCCACCGGGCCCATGCCGCCGCCACTACGCTGCCGGCTTCCCAGTCGCCCTCAAGCCTCAGTCGCCCCCAAGCCCACGGAATGGCCATGCACCGAGCTCGCTCGTGGTTCGTGACTGCCGCCCTCGCATCGGCCCTGGCATCGGCCCTGCCGAGCCAAGGCCCCGGCGGTGGCCGCAATCGTCGCCCGGAAGAGATCACCAACCGCACCGGCGCGTTCTTCGCCGACGTCGCCGGCCCGGCGGTGGATGGCGACAAGGTCGCCGAACTCGCCACCGTCGAACTGGTGCGCAACGCCACAGCCGCCAACCAGCCGAGTGTGCTCTACCTGGTCGATCTCGGCGACGACCAGGAAGTGCGCGACGGCTTCGACCAAGTGTTGTTCGGCGGCGACGAACTCGGCATCGAACTGCGCGCCTTCCACGCTGGCCGCATCGACCTGGGCAAGATCCCGGCCCTGAAGGCCAGATACGCCAAGCAAGCACCGCTGTTCGTGGTGTTCGACGACAAGGGCAAGGCCAGCGAACTGTCGATGTCCGGCTACAAGCCGCAGCCGAGCGCGCTCGGCAAGCTGCTGGAGAAGCAGGCAGGCACCACGGTGAAGCCGTCCTTGTCGACGTTCGCCAAGAGCTACGGCGATCTGGTGCGCGACCTCGAACAGATCCTGCAGAAGAAGCGCCAGGTGCAGCAGAAGCAGGCGCGGGCCGGCAACGACGCGGGCAAAAAGCTCGATGCGGACCGGGAGCTCAAGGCCGTGGCGGCCGAAGAGCAGAAGTTGCTCGACAAGGAGCGTGAACTGCTCGGCAAGGTACGGTTGCCCGACCGTCCCGCCGGGGCGCAACGGCTCGGCGCGCCGAACTGGGGTGGTCCCGGTGGCGGTGGTCCTGGGGGCACTGGCCGCGGCGGCACCGGCCAAGGCAACGGCAACGGCGGCGGCGCCTCCGGGCGCAGCGGCGGCTGAGGCCCGGGCACCGACCGGGCCGAAGCCCGGTCGCGCCCCGCGTGCCGCGCGCCCCAACTTCAGTGCGTGTGGCCGTGCTGCGGGTCGCGTAGGTGGGACAGTGTGTGTGCCGCCCCCGCCTCGAACGTGGTGCCGGTGCCTTCGGCGGCCAGTGCTTCGAGCAGCGGCACCGCCCGTCGATCGTCGCCCTGCTCGTGCAGCGCCTTGCCGAGGTAGAGCAACGCGCGCTGCCGGTCGGGGAACTGCCCGCCTTGCTGCAGTGCGCGCTCGAACGCGGCCACCGCCTCGGCATGCCGCCGCTGCTTGAACCGCACATAGCCCTCGGTCACCAGAGTTGCGGGAGTCACCGGAGCCCCCTGCAACCAGCGCTGCGCCGCCACCACGTTGCCGTCGAGTGCGTGCAGCCGCGCCAGCAAGTGGCGCGCCGCCAGCTCACCGGCCAGCGCCGCGTCGAGCAGCAGCGGCTCGCTCTGCCGCCGGCAGCCCAGTTCGAGCAAGAGGCCCCCCAGCGCCAACGACTCCTGCGCACTGGCGCCCGGCGCGGCGGCGGCGGCACGCGCGGTCGCGAGCGCAGCACGGCTCGCGGCGCAGCGGCGCAGCAACGCCGCGAGTTCCGGCGGATCCTGGGGCCCCGGCCGCACGGCATAGACCTGCCCCTCGGCATCGAGCACGGCGATGCCCATGCCCTCGCTGCCGCCGAGCCACTCGCCGTAGAGCCGGCGGTGCGCGACACCGTCGGCGACCACCGCCGCGAAGCCGCCGGCCGCGAGCGCCTGGCCGACCACCGGCTCTTGCAGCGAACGCTCCATGCGGTCGCTGGCCTCACGGCCGCGCAAGGCGAAGTAGACCACCAGATCCTGCCGGTGCGCGCGCGCCGCCGCGAGTGCCGACCGCAGGTCGGCCTGCCACTCGGGCGCCGCGGCACAGCCGCTGGCGAGCAGCGCCAGGGCCACCGCGGCAGCACGGCGCCCGCCCGCTGCGCGGCCAGACCCCCTCACCGCCGCCCGCTCCAACGCAGCATCTGCGCCGCCAGGTCGTTGGGATACTCGACCACCACGTCGACCACCTTGCCGCCGGCCCCGCGCACGAGCCGCAACTCCGGCTGCACGAAGCCGGTCACCGACGGCAGGCCGAGCCCTTCGAGGCGCTGCAGGACCTCCTGGTGCAGCTGCGGATCGACCTTGGTGCCGTAGGTCTCGACCAGGGCCTTGCCACCGGCGAAATCCCCTTCGGCCTTGATGCGCATCACTTCCGCCAGCAAGCGCCCACAGCCGGCGCGGAACGCCTCGGCGCTGGTGACCACGTAGTAGGTCTTGCCCTCGCGCCGTTCGACCTGCACGCCGCCGTCGTTGGCCAACAGCCAGTGCACGACCAGCTGCCGATTGCGCATGTGGTCCTCTTCGAGGCGGCCGCCCTTCGGCACGCGGCGCAACTGCACCAAGGCGTTGCGCGCGTAGGACTCGTACTTGGCCAGCACCGCGTCGGCGTCGGGCACCAGGCCCAGCTCGCGCAGTTTCGCGTCCGCGAGCCAGTACAAGCCCACCAGGTCGGCGCGCGCCTCTTCGAGGGTGCTGTAGTAGAGCCCGAGCCGTTGCGCCGGATTCTCGATCTCGGGCGCCACCTGGCCCGAGGCGTGCCCGACCACTTCGTGCAGGTTGGTGTGCACGTCGTCCATCGCCGCGGCGTGGCGGCGCGCTCGCTCGGCCTCTGCGGCGCTGGCGGCGAACTCGCCGACACTGCCGACGCCACTGGTGTGGTTGTAGGCGGCGACCACGTTGGCGAGATTCACCGACTTGCTGCCGTACTGCTGGCGCACGTCGGCTTCGTTGGGCAAGTTGATGCCGACCGGAGTGATCGGCCCACTGTCACCGGTCTCGGTGACCACTTCGATGGCCCGGGCGGCGATGCCGACCACGTTCGGCTTCTTCCAGCGTTCGTCCCACGGCATGCGCGCTTCGAACCAACCCGCTTCGGCGGCCAACGCGGCGATGCTCCGGGTCTTCTCGGCATCGCGGTAGCTGACGATGCCCTCCCACGAGCCCTTGATGCCCCTAGGATCCAGGTAGACCTCGACGAAACCGAGCGTGAAGTCGACCACCGAATCGCGGTCCTGCACCCAGGCGATGTTGAACTCGCGCCAATCGCGCAAGTCCCCGGTCTGGTGGTAGCGGATCAAGCGGCGCAACGCTTCCTGGGTCGGCAACGGCGCATAGGGCAGGGCCGCGCGCAGGTGCTCGTTGATCTTGGCCAGCGGCTCGGCATAGCGGCCCGGCGGGACCACGCGGCCGTCGCCACAGCGGTACACCTGCTCGACCAGTTTGCCGTCCTGCTTGACCAGCCGGGAGTTGAGCCCGTGGCGTTCGACGAACCCCGCCAGATCGGCACTGGCGACGCCGACGTAGAGGTTGTTGCAGCTCGCGCGCAGGGGGTCGTTGCCGTCCTCGGTGCTCTTGTCGGTGACGGACCGGAACGTCGCCGGATCGGTGAGCACCGCGAACACCTCGCGCAGGTCGTGCAGCGGCGCCAATTCGCGCAGCGACAACCGGTGCCCGGCCGCCTCGGCTTTGGCACAGGCGGCCGCGAACTGCTCCCAGGTGAGGCCCAGCAGCTGCTTCTGCGTCGAGTGGTAGTCGTGGATGCCCGAATGCACCCAGAACAACTTGGTGTAGCGCTCGACCTCGGCGGCCACCGCCGGCTCGAGCTGGTCTTTGACCAGGTAGAGCGACTCGAGCACCCAGCGCAGCGGCAGGTTGTAGGCGAACCGCTGGTCCAGGTAGATGTCGCGGCCGGCTGTGGCCGCCTGCACGAGGTGGTAGGCGAGCAGCTTGTCGCGCAGCGACAGCGCGGCGAACCCGTCGGCGTGCAGCTGCACCACCGCGGTGTGGCCGATGCGTTCGAGTTCGTGGCGACGCTCGCCGATGGTCACGTCGTCGAGGGTCACGACCGCCCCCTCGGCCTCGGGCGCAGCCGGGCTCGGCGCAGCACCACAGGCGGCGAGCCAGAGGCAGTACAGGCTCGCAGCAGTGCGCGGCGGGAAGTTCTTCAGGTTCATTTGTCGGATCCTCGGGAGCTGGGGTCGGCGGCGGGCCGGCAGAATCGATCGAGCCAAGCGAAGTACTCGCGTTGCCACAGCACGCCGTTCTGCGGCTGCAGCACCCAGTGGCCCTCGTCGGGGAAGGTGAGCAGGCGACTCGGCACACCCTGCAACTGGGCCGCCGTGAACGCTTGCAGGCCCTGGTCGTACGGCACGCGGTAGTCGCGTTCGCCGTGGATCACCAGCAGCGGCGTGCGCCAGTTCGCCACGTACCGATGTGGCGAGAAGCGCCGGTAGAGCTCGCCGACCTCGGGCGACTTCCAGAACGGCCCACCGAGATCCCAATCGACGAACCAGAGTTCTTCGGTCGCGAGATACATGCTCTCGAGGTTGAACACCCCACAGTGCGCGATCATCGCGGCGAAGCGGTCGCCGGCGTTGCCCATCAGCCAATACACGGAATAGCCGCCGAACGACGCCCCGACCGCAGCACAGTGCTGGCGGTCGATGTACGGCCGCGCCTGCATGGCATCGGTGACCGCGAGCAGATCGCGCATCGCCTGGCCACCCCAGTCGCGCGAGATCTGGTCGTTCCAGGCCTGGCCGAAGCCGGGCAGGCCGCGCCGGTTCACCGCCGCGACCACGTAACCGCGCGCCGCCATCAAGTGGAAGTTCCAGCGCAGCGAGAAGCCCTGCCCCACCATCGACTGCGGACCGCCCTGGCAGAAGAGGATCATCGGGTAGCGGCGCGCAGGATCGAAGCCGGGCGGCTTCACCACGAAGGCGTGGATGCGCTGGCCGTCGCTGGCCGGAAACCACTCGGCTTCGACGCTCGGCAGGGCCAGCTCGGCGAACGCGCGGCCGTTGTGGTCGGTGAGCGGTGCGATGGCCCCGGTGGCCACGTCGATGCGCACCACCTCGGCCGGACGCTCCATGCTGGTGCGCAGCGCGTAGACGGTCGCCCCGTCCGGGGCGACCTGCAGGCCCGACAAGGCGTGCCGGCCTTGGGTGACCGCGTGCGCCCGCGGTTTGGTCAGCGGCGTGCGGTAGAGCTGGGTGGTGCCTTCGGTCTCGACGGTGAAGAACAGACTCTGGCTGTCGGCGGTCCAGCGCAGTTCGTGCACCGAAGCGTCGAAGTCCGGCAGCAGCTCGCGATTCACGCCCGAACGGCGCTCGTGCAACATCAGCCGCAGCCGGTCGGCTTCGAAGCCGGCCCGCGCCATGCTGACGAACGCGATCCACTGGCCGTCGGGCGAATAGACGGGATCCTGGTCGTAGCCGGGCAGCTCGGGGGTCAGGTTGCGCGCCGTGCCACCGCCGACCGGCACGGCCCACAAACTGCTGTCGGTGCTGACCGCGCGGTTCGGCACCCGCGCCGCCGTGTAGCAGAGCTCCTGGCCGTCGGGCGACCAAGCCATCTGCTCCACACCGCCGAACGGCGGCAGCGGTGTGTCGACCGCTTCCCCCGCCAGCAAGTCGCGCGGCCCGCCGCCACCGGTGAACGGCTGCACGAACAGGTGGCTGTAGCTGCCATCGCGCCAGTGGTCCCAGTGCCGCACCATCAAGGCGTCGTAGGCTCGGGCCTTGGCCAGCGGCAGGTCGGGGTGGCGCGCCGCCAGCCCCGGCTCGACGGCCACGTCCTGGGTGTAACTGAAATGGGTGCCCCGCGGCGACCACCGCACGTTCGCCGCCCCGCCCGCCACGGGAATCGACACCTTCGGGCCATCCCCCACCGGCCAGACGGTGAGCCCGTCCGGGGTCACCACCGCCACTTGGTCCCCGGTCGGCAGCCAGGCCGGGGCACTGCCGGGGCCGAGTTCGCGGGGTTCGGCACCCGCAGTGCCGAGGTCGAGCAGCCACACCGTGGCGGCACTGCGATTCTGCGCCAAGTCCGTGCGCCGCACCACGTAGGCGAGGTGGCGGCCATCCGGTGCCAGGGCGAGTTCGCCCACGCGAAGCAGCCCCCAGAGGGACTCGGGACTCAGCAGGGTCTGGGGCGGCACCGACGGTGGCGCCTGGGCGGGTACGGACACGACGGCCAACGCCGAGGCCAGGATCGCTTGGCATCGCGGGGAAGGGCGCATGGGCCTCATCATCGCCACGAGCCCACGCCGATGCCATGGCGGCGTCCCCGGACCGGGAAGGATTGCGCCGCCCGTTCGTCCAACACGTGTTCCCAAGCACCGATCCGCTACACTGCCCTGGACATGAACCGCCCGCAACCCACTCCCCGCCGCCACCCCGCCGAAGCCGGCTTCACGCTGGTCGAGATCATGGTCGTGATCGTGATCCTGGGCCTGCTCGCCACCCTGGTGGCGAAGAACGTGATCGGCGCCAGCGACGAAGCCCGCATCAAAACCACCCTGTCCAATCTGAAGCAGGTCCACGACTGCGTGACCAGCTACGCCACCGAGAAGGGCAAGCTGCCGTCCTCCCTGGAGGAGCTGACCAGCGACGAGGCCCAGTCCAAGACTTGGTATCTGGCGGAAGTGCCGGTCGACGCCTGGGACAATCCGTTCCAGCTGCGCGGTGACAACAAGCGCGACTTCGAGGTCACCAGCAACGGTCCCGACGGCATCGAGAACACCGAAGACGACCTGTCCTCGCGCAAGAAGAAGGAATGAGCGATGCCGCGCGGCAGCCGCCTTCGCCCCCCGCCTCGCGTTGAGACCCGCCACGCCGCGGGTTTCACGCTGATGGAGCTGCTGGTCACACTGACCGTGATGGCCATGCTGTTCGCGTTGGTGCTGCCCAACCTGGGTGCGTTCGTACCCACCGCCCGGCTGCAGGGCAGCGGCAAGCAGCTGCTGCGCACCATCGATTGGGCACGGTCGGAAGCGCGGATCCAGGCCCGGCCGATGACGCTCGAGCTCGACCTCGACCACGCCCGCTGGCGCGTCGTGCTGCCGCCCGAACTGCGCCTCACCCGCGACCAGGACGAAGAGGAGCTCATGGAGTGGGCGCTGGACTGGAACGAACTGGAGACCGGCGTGGTGTTCGGCACCGTGGGCGATGCCAAGCACGGTCCAGCCAAGAAGGGCGTCTACCGCCTCGAATTCGACGCCCACGGCTTCAGCAGCGACCAGATCGTGGTTCTGCGCATGCCCAGTGAGCCGAAGCTGGTGTGGGCGCTGACCCTGCGTGGGCTGACCGGCGCCGTGACCGTGATCGAAGCCGAGGACGGCAACGAACCCGAACTCCAGTACGTCGAGGAGGGCGCCTTCTGATGGTTGTGCCGCGCTCGGCGCAGGGGGTGGCATCGCAACGGCTCGCGCCACAGGCCGGCCCGCGGCCGGACTGCACGCAGCCGGACTACACGCAGCCGGACTACACGCAGCGGGGCTTCACCTTGCTCGAAGCCCTGGTCGCGCTGTCGATCGTGGCCATGATCGTGCTGAGCTTCCTCGGCATCCGCACCACGGCACTGACCGACGCCACCCGCGCGCGCAACTGGCGCCTCGCGCGGGAGATCGCCGAAGAGAAGTTGTCCGAAGTGCAAGCCGGCGCCCTCGAGAACGCCGTGCAGTCCGGCGAGGAACGCCGGCTGGAGAAGTTCCCGGGCTTCAGCTACCGGTTGGTGGTCGGCGAGAATGCCGTGACCCGACTCGAATCGGAGCTGGCCTCGTCCGCAGCCGGCGAAGACGAGGTCGCCAACGACCGGATCGACTGGCAGCGCAACCGCGAGCAGTTCCGCAAGGCCAGCGCCCGCGGCCTGTCCGCCATCGACTACCACGACAAGTTGGTCGAGGAAGAGAACCAGCGCCTGCTCGAGAGCAAGGCACCCAGCGAAACCGACCTCGAGCAGCTGGCCGTGGTCGTCTACTTCCCCAAGCTGGATCCGGACTACGAAGGCCAGCGCGACGCGCTGCTGATCAAAACCCGCGTGCCGACCCTGGCCCTCTCGGGCATGACCCCCGACGAGGCCGCCGTGGTCGCTGCGGCCAAAGGCGAAGGCGCCGCAGCCACCCCCGGCGGCGCAACGCCGGGCGGTGCCGGCGGCACCGGTTCTGCGAATTCCGGTTCCAGCGCCACAGGCGGCGCCAAAGGCCCCAAATGACCCGTTCCTCCCGCACCCACGCTGCCGGCTTCACGCTGATCGAAGTGTTGGTCGCCATCTCCATCACCGCAACCGTGATGCTCACCGTGGGCACCACGTTCCGCGTGATGGTCGATGCGCGCGACGTCGTCGACGAGTTGACCGAATCGACCGAAGCGGGCCCGCGGATCCTGAACCTGATCGAGCGCGACCTGCGGAGCCTGTGGACCTACAACATCGGCAACAACGCCGTGCTGCGCGGCCGCAGCCTCGACATCGGCAGCTTCGAAGCCGACCGCATCGACTTCCTCTGCACGACGCAGGCGGTCGGGTACGTGCTGAACGCCCAGAGCCAGCCGCGCCGGCCCGCCGTCTGCGAAGTCGGCGACTGGCTGAAGCCGAACCCGCGCTACCGCGACCTGATGGAACTGTGGCGCCGCGAAGACCCGATGGTCGATCGCGACCTGATCACCCAAGGTTCGTTCCAGCTGGTGCACGACCGGATCAAGTACTTCAAGATCTCCTACTTCAAGACGCTCGGCAACAAAGCCGAGGAGCTGCACGAGTGGGACAGCTCCGCCGACGACCAGTTGCCGCGGCGCATCCGCATCGAGTTCCAGATCGAGCGCCGCCGTGGCAGCGGCAACACCGTGAACGCCGTCGAGATCGACGACTTCGAAGACGCAGAGAAGAAGTACGTGCGCCACTTCGTGCTGGACGCCGACGCCGTGGATGCCCTGCGCTCCAGCGAAGCAGTGATTCCCTTGCTGCCGGTCGAGCCCGAGGTGCAACAGGGCAGCGGCCCAGCCGGCCCAGCCGGCCCCGGTGGCCCGGCCGGCCCAGCGGGGCCCGGCAGCATCGTCACCAAGGGCAGCGCGACGACCACCACCGCCACCAGGAACGGGCCGGGCATGCCCGGCGGCGAACGCGGCACCGGCATGCCGAACGCACCCCGCATTCCCGGCCAGATCCCCGGGGGCGGCTTGCCGCCGGGCCTCGGCGAGATCCTGCGCGGCGGCGGCGGCGCGGGCGGACTCGGCGGCATCTTCGGCGGGGGTGCGGGCGGCGGCCGCGGCGGCCGCTGACCGGCCACCGCCGCCCCGGCGACCGAGTCGCCGGCCGCGGCGGCGGACGTTGCGTTGGCCCGGTCGGCTCCGGGCGCTCCGGCCACAGGCCGGCGCTGCCCGGACCCGCAGGCCGACGCCCGGCCACCGACGCCCCGGCGACCGAGTCGCCGGCGGCGGCGGCGGACGTTGCGTTCGCATGGGGGGAGATGGGGCGATTTGCGCGTGGTCCTTGCGCTGAAGGTATATTTCTGCTAAATCAACTGCGTCCAGAGCCATGCCGCGCCGAGCCACAATGCCACGCCGCCGTCTCGAGCAAGCCGAACTGCCGTTCCGCCAGCATGGTGGGGCGCGCCGCGGGGCCGGCAGGAAGCCAAAGGGTCTGCAGCCCGGCGTCGCGCACACGAAGCGCGCCGCATTGCCCGCGCGGCATCCGGTGCACGTGACCGTGAAGTTGCGGCAAGGGCTGCCCAAGTTGCGCCAGCCCCGCGAGCGCGCCGTGCTGCTGGCGGCGTTCGCCCAAGCCAAGCAGCGCGCCGGCCGCACCGGCAGAGCGTTCCGCCTCACCCACTTCGCGATCCTCAACGACCACCTGCACCTGATCGCCGAAGCCGAGGACCGGGAAGCGCTGGCGCGCGCCGTACAAGGGCTCTTGATCCGCATTGCCCGCGCGCTCAACAAGGTCTGGCAGCGCCGCGGCAGCCTGTTCGCCGACCGTTACCACGACCGCGCGCTGACCACACCGCGCGCGGTGCGCTCTGCCCTGCGTTACGTGCTCGCGAACGGCAAGAAACACGCCGCCGCAGGGCGCGCCGTCACCGTGCCGCAGGCGCTCGACGTCTACACCTCGGCGCCGTGGTTCGACGGCTTCGTCGAGTCCATCACCGTGCGCGGCGTCGCGGCCTTGCCCCCGCCGGTGGCGCCCCCACGCACCTGGCTGCTCACCCTCGGCTGGCGCCGCCGGGGCCTGCTTTCGGTGCACGAATTGCCCAACACCGCATGAGTCCCCTCAGCCCCAGCGCCCGGCCCCATGGGCGACCCGCCATCAGCCCACCCGCAAGGCCCGGCCCGATCCTCAGGACGGCTGGAGCGAACCGCCGATTCGTTCGTCGTTCCGCCACCATGAACACCCCGCAGCTCCCCCAAGCCCCCCGCCTCGCCTCCTGGTTGGCCGCGCTGGCCGCGTTGGCTTGGCTGCCCGCCCAGGAAGGGCTGCGCCAACGCCCCGCGGTCCTGCAGGCCACCGAAATCGACAGCGCCGAACGCGAGCTGCGCACCACCCCGGTGGTGCGCGCGGTGCAGCGCGCCGCCGACAGCGTGGTCAGCATCTACCTGCAGACGCCCCAGGCGCGCGGCCGACGGCCGATCACCCAAGGGCAGGGCTCGGGCGTGATCCTCGACGAAACCGGCCTGTGCATCACCAACTGGCACGTGGTGGCCGCGGCCCTGCAGGCCGACGACCGCACCCTGCCGATCGGCATCGAAGTCAAGCTGCGCGACGGCCGTTCGCGGCCTGCCGTGGTGCTGAGTTCGTCGGCCAACCACGACTTGGCGCTGTTGCAGATGCGGCTCGAAGCCGACGAGAAGGTCAAGCCGATCGAGATCGCGCGTTCCGCCGAACTGATGATCGGCGAGACGCTGGTGGCGATCGGCAACCCGCAGGGCCACGCCAACACCGTCACCGTCGGCGTGCTGTCCGCGACCGGGCGCGAGATCGCCGTGCGCTCCCCGGACGGCCAACTGCGCGAATACAAACAACTGCTGCAGACCGACGCCGCGATCAACCAGGGCAACAGCGGCGGTGCTTTGCTGGACATCACGGGCCGACTGGTCGGCATCAACAACGCGATGGCGGTCGGCGCCGAGAACATCGGTTTCGCCATCCCGATCGATTTGGTGCGCGAAGTGTTCACCAAGGAATTGGTGCAGGGCGAGAACTTCGCCATGGCGGCGGATTCGCCCTGGCTCGGCATCGACGTCACCGACCAGGAGGGGCAGGTGGTGGTCGCCGCAGTGCAGTCCGGCAGCCCAGCGGCCAAAGCCGGCGTCGAACGCGGCGACGTGCTGCTGCGCATCGACGAACAACCGCTGCGCTCCGGGCTCGACTACCAGCGCCGGCTGGTCGACGCACGGCTGCAGCGTCCGTTGCCGCTGCAGCTGCGCCGCGGCAGCCGTGAGCTGCAGGTCGAGGTGGTGCCCACCACTGCGACGCACAGCCTGTTGCTGTCCCTGGTCGGCGCCGAGTTCGAGGAGATCGACACCAAGAGCGCCGAAGCGGTGCTGCGCCGCGCCACCCGGGCCTTCTACGGGACCCGCGGCCTGCGCGGCGAACCGATGCTGCCGTCCACCCTGCGCCTCGCCGCCGTGCAGCAGAACTCACCCGCCGAGGCCCTCGGCCTGCAGCCAGGCGACGTGGTGTTCGCGGTGACCTTGGTCGCCGGCTTCCGCGAACGCGAACATCCGCTGCTGTCGGCGCGCGATCTGCTGCAGGTGCTGCAGCAGTTCCAAGGCCGCGCCGTGCGCATCTCGGTGCTGCGTGGCGACGAAGAACTCACCGGGCTGCTCGAAGTGCGCAGCCCACGCCGCCGCTGACGCGGCGCCGCGTCGCGCGACGCACGCCCGACAGCCAGCCGGTCGCCGCAAACCCTGCCGAGAGGCAGGCCAGCCGTCACTTGCCGGCGCCCTGCTTGCCGTCGCCCTGCTTGCCTTCCTCCACCTTGCCAGCCGGCTCGGCCTTCGGCGGGCCGCCCGCCTCGACCGGCGGCAGCTTGGCCAGGTACTGCTTCGGCTCCTTCTCGAACGCGGCTTTGCACTTGTTGCAGCAGAACGCGATGCGCCGCCCTTCGAACTCGACCACGATCGCCGCATCGACCGGCTTGTCGAGCACCGGGCACTGGCTGTTGGCCGGACGGTTCCTCGCCTCGCGCTCGGTGATCTCACGCTGCGCCGCGGCGAGCCGCGCCTCGGCATAGTCGCCGAGGTCGACTTCGCAGCCGGGCCGCCCCTGCTGCAGCGCCGCAGCCCCGGCCGGGCCAGCTCCAGTCTGCCAAGCGTAGACACGCCGCAGTGCCGGCGCCGCGGCCAGCGCCGTGAGCCCCTGGTCGGTGAGTTTCGTTCCGTAGACATTCAGCGTCTCCAGGTGCGGCAACGCCGCCAACGCCGCGCATCCGGCATCGCCCCACGCGGTGTTCGCCAGCTGCAGGCGCCGCAACTGACGCAACTGCGCCACCTGGCCGGCCGCGGCCTCGGTGAGCGCGGTGCGCGAGGCGTTCAACCACACCAGGACCGGAGCCAACGGCACCAGCAACGCCGCATCGCCGTCGCCGAACGCCGACCGCAGCAGCGACAGGTTGGCCTCGAGCGCCTGGCTGCCAGCCGCAACCGGCTGCACCACCGCCCCCTTCTGCCGCAGCGCCACCACCGCCGCGTCGATCGCCGCCTGCGCTGCCGCATCGACCGCCGGCAACTCGAAGGTCACCACCGGCAGCGCTTGTGCCGCGACCAGAGCCGCCACCGCCGCATCGCCATCGCCGGGCCAGACCGCCCCCGCCGCAACCCACTGCACCAGCACGTCCTGCTGGGCCTTGGTCAAGGGCTGGCCCTTGTTGGGCATCACTTCTTCGTCGCTGGCAGGCAAGCCGATGCGCCGCACCAGCTCGCTGGCCTCTGGCTTGCCCGGCACCACCAACCACTCGCTCTCGCGCCCCTCCGGGAACAGCTCGGCGCGCAGATGCAGGCGCAGGTCCCCCTTGTGCTCCTTCGCGCCATGGCACTCGAGGCAGCGCTCGACCAAGATCGGCGCCACCTGCTTCGCAAAATCGACCGGCACCACCACCGGCTCCTGGGCCACCAAGCCAGCCATCGCCAACCACGCCACGATTCGAGGCAGCACGCGCATCCCCCCATCATCCGCCCCACCCCCCGCCACGGCAACGCCCAGCCACACCCCGGCCCCCAGAATCGCAACCAGCCCACCACCACCACCCTCCACCCTCCAACCTCCAACCTCCAACCTCCAACCTCCAACCTCTAACCTCCAACCCGCGGCGGCAGCGGGCCGGCTGCCCTACCTCGCCCGCAGCCGCCCCCCGCGTTGCCGCCGCCTAAGTATCACTGATCCGCTCGATGTCCGCCCCGATCCGCTGCAGCTTCTGCTCGATGCGTTCGTAGCCGCGGTCGATGTGGTAGACCCGGCGCACGTCGGTCGAACCACGCGCCACCAAGCCCGCGAGCACCAGACTGGCCGAAGCGCGCAAGTCGCTGGCCATCACCGGCGCGCCGCGCAGCTCCTCGGTGCCCTCGATGATCGCACTCGGCCCCTCGCGGCGGATGCGGGCCCCCAGGCGCTGCAGTTCGGACGCGTGGATGAAGCGTTCGGGGTAGATCTTCTCGGTGATCACCGACACCCCGTCGGCGCGGGCCATCAGGGCCATGAACTGCGCCTGCAGGTCGGTCGGGAAGCCCGGATAGGCCATGGTGGTGACGTCGACCGCACGCAGGCGCCCGGCGGTGGTCGGCACGTTGCGGATGTAGTCCTTGCCCAGTTCGAGCACCGCACCGGCGGCGCGCAAACGGTCGACCACGGCGAGCAGGTGCATCGGGTTGCAGTCCCGCACATACACGTCGCTGTTCATCATGATCGCGCCGCACAGGAACGTGCCGGCCTCGATGCGGTCGGGGATCATCGACCACTCGCAGCCGTGCAGCGTGTCGACGCCTTCGATCACCAAGAGGTGCCCGCCGATGCCCGAGATGCGCGCGCCGCACGCATTCAGGAAGTGGCAGAGGTCCTCGATCTCGGGCTCCATGGCCGCCGATTCGAGGTAGGTGGTGCCCTTGGCCAGGGTCGCGGCCATCACCACGTTCGCGGTGCCGAGCACGGTCGACCCCATGTTGCCGCCGAGGAACACCGCACCACCCTGGGGCCGGCCGGACAGCGTCACATAGCCGTCGACCATCTCCAGCTTGCCGCCGAGGTCACTGAGGCCCTTCAAGTGCAGGTCGACCGGACGGTGGCCGAACACACACCCGCCGGGATAGCTGACCCGGGCCACGTGGCGCCGCGCCCACAGGGGCCCCAGCACCACGAAGCTGGCGCGCATGGTACGCACCAGATCGTAGGGCGCCGTGTAGACGGTTTTGTCCTTGGCCTCGAGTTCGAGCACGCCCTCTTCGCGCCAACGATGCACCACCCCGAGCTTGTTCAGGATGCGCAGCAGGTTGTCGACGTCGGTCAGCCGCGGCATGTTGCGCAGCACGATCGGTCCGTCGACCAACAGCGAAGCAGCGAGGATCGGCAGGGCGCCGTTCTTGCTACCGGAAACACGAACGGAGCCGCCCAGGCCGCGGCCACCACGAATACGGATGCGATCCATCGAGCCCCTCCACGAACGCGACCGCTGGGCAGGCTGCCGCGCATTGCCGGACGGCGCGAGGGCCGTCCGAACCGCCACATGGAACGAAGACGAGTGACACAAGCCGCTGCGGCACCCGACCCTGCGGCGAGCCGTGGAAAATTGTCCACAGCTTTTGCACGCAGCTGACCGGCCGGGAGACAGCGCCGAGGTCGCGTTCCTCTTTAGCGATCGTGCGGCCCAGCGCAAGGATCTCGTGCGAGATCTTGCGCACCACATTCCACAGCATTCCACAAACTCCACAAGGTGGCCGCCCGTTCAGCGCCACCACCGCCGCGCCACCAGTCCCGTCGCCACCAGGAGACCGCCGACCGCGGACGCCAAGGGCCGCGTCCAGCACGCGCCGACCGCCACCGCAACGGCGCCCAGCACGAACAGCAGCGCCGCCAGCCCCGAACCCCAGAGCCGCACCTCCGGACCGCCGCCGCGCCGGCGCAACACCAACAGCGCCACACCGACCGCCCCGTAGCCGATCCAGTCGACGAACACGACGCCGTTGCAGACGAAGTCGAGGCTGTCGACGGTGCTGCCGAGCCAACCGACCACCACCAGCCCGTGCACGGCGAGCAGCAGCAAAACCGCCCACAGGCCCTGCCCGAGCACGCCGAGCACCGGGGTGCCAAAGCGCGGATGCAAGCGGCCGAACGCCGCTGGAAAGCAGCCCTGCTGCGCCATCGCGTAGAGCACGTAGGGCGGCGCCATGCAGATGGTGTTGAGGATGCCCGCGGCAGACAGCACCACGAGCCCGGCCAGAACGCGCGCGCCACCGGCACCGAGCGCCACTTCGGCCGCCGCCGCGCCGATCGCAGGACTCTGCCGCGCGCGTTCGAACCCGAGCAGGCTGAGGAACGCGTGGTTGATCAGCAGGTAGACCACCACCACCACCAGCACGCCGCCCAGGATGCCGAGCGGCACGCTGCGCTTCTGCAGCGCCGCGCCGGCGACGAACGAGCCCTGCTGCCACCCACCGGTGGCGAACAGCACCGGCAGCAGCGCCGCCGCCAGCATCGCCGGCATGGACCGCCCACTCGGCGGCGGCGACGCCACCGCCGGCACCTCCGCCACCGCGCACGACGCCACCCCCACCAGCGCCAGCAAGGCCAGCACCTTCAGCACGATCAGGGTGTTCTGCAGCCACTTGCCGGTGCGCAGACCGAAGACGTTGGTGGCGGTGAACCCCAGCATCAGCAGGGCGGCCAACGCCGTGCGCGCGTTCGGCGACCACGGCGCCGCGGCCCCCAGGGCGATCTGCAGGTGGTCGACCAGCACCAGCGCCACCACGCCGAACGCGCCGGCCTGGATCACCAGCCAGTTGGCCCAGCCGTAGACGAACGCCACACCGCGGCCGAACGCCGCTTCGAGGTAGCGAAACACGCCGCCATGGCCGGGCACGCGCAGGCTCAGCTCGGCGAACACCAGGGCACCCAGCGCGGCCAGCAGACCGCCGAGCGCCCAGGCCGCGAGCGCCTGGCCCTTGGTGTCGACGGCCGCGGCCACCTGCTTGGGGGTGAAGAAGATGCCCACGCCCAGGATGCCACCGACCACCACGCAGCCGATGTCGAACGCGGAGAGCCGGGTGGCGCGGTCGGTCATCTTGGCCCCCACCGCGCCTCGGCCGCGTGGACGTCGAACAGCACTTCGGCGGTGCCGAGATCCGGCTGCAGGCGCAGCACGCGTTCGCCGCAGCGGTCGAGCACGTACAAACTGCCCGCCGCGTCGGCGGTGAGTGCGATCGGCTGGTCGAGGGCCGCGCGGCACGCGGCCGGCACCGGCAGCGGCGCGCCGTCCAGGTGCACGCCGTGCAGTTCGGCCCGCGGCGCCGAGGTCAGGTAGAAGCAGTGGCCGAGGGCGCTGGCCACCGCCACCGGCTGGCCGCGGCACGGCACGGTCGCGACGAACGTGCCGTCGAGGCGAAACCGCTGCAGGCGGCGGTGCAGGGTGTCGGCGACCAACAAGCCATGGCGGTCGCACCACAGGCCGCGCGGCGCCCCGTACTCGGCCCCTGGTTGGCCTAGGCTCGGCACCACGCGCAGCCCCGCGCCCTCGGGCGTGGCGCACTGCACCGCGCAGCGCCGCGGCAGTTCGCCGCCGGCCACGAACCAGGTGTGGTGGATCGGATCCACGGCGACGGCGACCGGAAACTCGAGCACGCCCGGCCGGTCGCGGCCCCGGTCGCCGCGCGCCGGCGGGGCCTCGCCGTGGCTCGCCGCGAGGCGACCGAACACGCTGGTGCGGCACACGCGGTGATTCTGCGGGTCGGCGACGAGCAGTTCGCCGTGCGCGCCGAACGCGATCCCCGCCGCATCGGCAACGCCATGGTCCCCCGGCGGCAGCGCGAACGCCGCGACGCGGCGGCGCGCCGCGAGGTCGAACAGGTGCACCTCGCCATGGCACAACGGGCCGGTGGCGGCGAGCAGGTTGCGGTGCAGGGCGAGGCCGCCGAACATGGGTTCGACTAGGCGGGTTGGCGGTCCCAGGTGCCAGTCTTGCCGCCCGATTTGTGCACGAGGGACACACTGGAGATCACGGCATCGCGGCAAAGGCCCTTCACCATGTCGTAGAGGGTCAGCGCCGCGACGCTGGCCGCGGTCATGGCCTCCATCTCGACGCCGGTCGGGCCGACGGTGCGGCACTCGGCGGTGATGCGCACTTCGCCCGGCCCGGCCGCGGCAAAGTCGACGGTGACGGAACTGAGGGGCAGGGGATGGCAGAGGGGAATCAGGCGCGCGGTGTCCTTGGCGGCCTGGACACCGGCGATGCGGGCTACGGCGAGGGCTTCGCCTTTGGGGAGGGCGCCGGCGAACAGTTGGGTGAGGACGGCGGGGTCGAGGGTGAAGCGGGCCTCGGCGATGGCGATGCGGGTGGTCGGGGGTTTGGCGGAGACGTCGACCATCTGGGCCCGGCCGGCGGCGTCGAGGTGGCTGAGGCGCGGGGTGGGGTCCTGGGGTGTGGGGTTGGGTGGGGTTGGCATGGAGGGAGTGGAAGGGGGGCGGGAAGTGGTGGCAAGTGCGGGGCACGAACTAGTGCCACCGCGCCTTGCGGTCGCCCCGGCCAGTGAGACTCTCCGACTGGACCACTCCTTCGCCATGCGATCGGTGCACGGCATCCCAGCTGACCCGTTGCCGATCGGGGCCCGCCAACGCCCCAGCACCCGGGCATGAGCCAGCACGCCTGGATCGATCGTGCCACACCCAGGTTGTTCGCAAGCGCCGGCGCGGTTCGATAGCCGACGTGATGAACCTGCCCCGCTCACCGTGGCGCGTTGCGCCTTGGCTCGTCGCTCTGGCCGCGTCCCCAGCACCGGCCCAACTCGACGCCACCGCGTTCCTCGCCGCCCAGCTCGACGACCTGGTGGCGCTGTACGAACACTTGCACCGCAACCCGGAACTCTCGACGCGCGAAAAGGCCACCAGCGCGAGGATGGCCGAGGAGCTGCGCAAGGCTGGGTTCGAGGTCACCGACAAGATCGGCGGCTATGGCGTGGTCGGCATGCTGCGCAACGGCGCTGGCAAGACCCTGATGCTGCGCGCTGACATGGACGCGCTGCCGATCGGCGAAGAGACCGGCCTGCCCTACGCGTCGCGGATCCGCGGCGAGGCGGACGACGGGCGCCCGGTGGGCATCATGCACGCCTGCGGGCACGACCTGCACATGACCAATCAGGTCGGCGTGGCGCGATGGCTCGCCGCCAACCAGGATCGCTGGCGCGGGTCACTCATGGTGCTGTTCCAACCGGCCGAGGAGGGCGGCATCGGCGCCAAGGCGATGCTCGACGACAAGTTGTTCGAGCGCTTCGGCAAGCCCGACTTCGCGCTGGCGCTGCACACCGCGCACGATCTCGCCACCGGCGTGGTCGGCGTGCGCCCGGGTTGGGCGATGGCCAATGTCGACAGCGTCGACATCGTGGTGCGGGGCCGCGGCGGGCACGGCTCGGCACCGCACCTCACCATCGACCCGATCACGCTCGCCTGCTACTTGGTGGCCGACCTGCAGACGATCGTCTCGCGCGAGCTGCCGGCGACCGAGCCGGCGGTGCTGAGCGTGGGCGCGATCCACGGTGGCAGCAAGAACAACATCATCCCCGACCGCTGCGAACTCATGCTGACGGTGCGCAGCTACAACGAGGAGACGCGCGCCTACATGCACGCCGCGATCCAGCGCAAGGCCAAGGCGCTGGCCGCGGCGCACCGCGCCCCCGAGCCGGAGCTGACGTTCAAGGACGGAACGCCGGCGCTGCGCAACGACGACGAGTTGCTCGCGCGCATCAGGCCGATCCTGCGCCGCCAGCTTGGCGACCACAACGTCGTCGAGATCGGGCCGCAGATGGTCGGCGAGGACTTCTCGCGCTATGGCCTCGCCGGCGTGCCGATCTTGATGTTCCGGCTCGGTACGATCGCACCAGCGCGCATGGCTCAGCTCCTGCAGGCCGGCACGCCACTGCCGCCATTGCACTCGTCGCGCTACCACCCCGACGCCCGCGAGAGCCTGCGCGCCGGCATCCCGGCGATGGCTGCGGCGGCCTGCGAGTTGCTGCGCTGAGCGCGCGCCGCCAGCGCCCAGGTGGAGACCCAGTGGCTCAGCTTCGGCACCGCGTTCAGCCCATGCCCTTCAGAGCGGAGTGTTCCCGGCGGCGAAAGCACCGCGACTCCAGCGCGACTCCAGCAGAACTCACGCGTACAGCACCCAAGTGGGCTGATCATGTCTCCGGTTGTCCGGCGTTGACCAAGTGCCATGACCTCCATAGAATGGCGAGGCGGCGTTCTCTTGGTCTTTTCGACGCAATCTTCGCTGAGGTGCCGATCGCCCTTCGAATCTGAGGGTTGGAGGTTGAAGTCCTCCCGAGCGTACCAGGCGGCGGTGTCGGCCGTCGCACCGCGGCGCAGGCCTCGACCTGCGAAGACCAGCTGCGGACCGGAACCGACGACCCGAACCCGATGACGACGACCCCACCGCCGCACGAACCCGCGATCCGCACCATCGCCATGCCGGCCGACACCAATCCGGCAGGGGACATCTTCGGTGGATGGCTGATGGCGCAGATGGATCTGGCGGCCGGCAACGTCGCTACGGCCCGTGCACGGGGGAGGTGCGCGACGGTCGCGGTGGAGGCCATCGTGTTCCACCGGCCGGTTCTGGTGGGTGACGAGGTGAGCCTCTACGCGCTTGTAGAGCACATCGGCCGCACGTCGATGAAGGTGCACGTGGAGGCGTGGCGCCGCGCCCGCGCCGAGACGGCGCGCGAGCGGGTGACCGAGGCAGTGTTCACGTTCGTGGCGCTCGACGAAGAACGGCGGCCGCGGCCGGTGCCGCCGGGCTGAGACGGGCTCGCCGCTGTCTGCAGACATCCGGGGCCGCCAGCGCGTAGAAGACCCATGAGCCGTTCGACGCGCCGCGCCAGCACCAACCGCCGCGGCCACCCCGCCCACTCCAGCGTGCAGAGGCTCGTCGACGCCCGCGACCTCTGAGGCCGCCGGCAGGGGCGGCTATTGCAGCGTGAGCGCCGTGCGGTTCGGGCCGAAGGCCACTCCACCAGGCCCGAAGGTCGCCACCTGCCACCAGAAGACGAGGCCGGTGAAGCCGGGGCCTGCCGGCAGGGCCAGCTCGGTGACGGCGCGGCCGCTGGCGTCGGCGATTGCCAGTGGCTGCACCATCACCGTCACCGGGTCGACCAGCAGGGTGCCGGCGACGCCGGGCAAGGTGGTGCCCGGCGAGGTGCCGAACGATGCCAGCGGGAAGCACAGCGTGCCCGGTGCGGCGGCGACGTTCACCTGTACCCAGCTGCTTGGTGCACCGGAGGCGAGCAGCGAGAGGGAACCGTCGACGGCGACGCCGTGGACAGCGAAGTCGTCGATCAGGCACTCGACCAGGGACGCGGCCAGATCCTGGGCCCGCACCCGGACCCGCATCTGCGCGGTCAGCGGGGCGCCGAGGTCGACCACCAGGGCCGTCCACGCGCCGGAGGCGGTGCTGCGGGTGAAGGCCGGCGTCCACGAACTGCCACCGTCGCGGCTGATGGCGAGCTCCATGGGATCGTTGCCGACGCTCTCGGCATACCAGTATTGCAGCCGCAGTTCGGCGGACTGCAGATGGGCGAGGTCGAGCACGGGGGACCACAGGTCGGTGTAGCCACCGTCGACGTCGTAGGTGCCGGCGGAACCACCGCGGCCGTCGGTGACCCAGCACTGGCTCCCACCCGGAGTGGTTTGGGTGCCTGGCTGGATCGTCGTGCCCCCGTTCGTGGTGGCGATCGGCGCGGCCCGTTCCCACAGCCCGGTGGTCGCGGTGCCGAGCGGCGCCCGTTCGAAGCCGCGGTGGCGTTCGAAGTCGTCGGCCAGGAGCAGGCGCCGCGCGAGCAGGTCGAAGGTCGCGGTGTGCGTGGTGACAAGTCCGTCGCCGGTGATGGTGATCAGCAGCCGGCCCTGTGCGGCGGTGGTGCCCGGCGCCACCGTGAACGGCAGCGGCGTGGCGACCGCATCCGCCAAACGGCCGACCGCCACCATGGTGCCGCTGCTGCCGAGGCTGATGCCAGGGGTCAGCGAAGACCATGCCACGGTTGCGTTCGCCGCCGACTGCCCGCGGTTGCCGACCGTCACCACCAGCGTGCCAGCTTCACCGGCTTCGACCACCCCGTTGCCGTTCGCGCCGGGCCCCTCCGCCACGGCCGTGGCCGCCACCAAGAGGCGCGGTCCGGCGGTCAATGCGACCTTGCGGAACATCGGCTGATGGCGGTTGGCGATGGCGTTGATGGTCGGTCCGCTCGGCCAGAAACCACCTTCGTCGCTGCGGCCGAGTTCGGCGGTCCACGCCATCGACCCCCGCACCGTGTGGTGATGGTCGACGGAGCTGCCCGAAGCGATGTAGAGCAGGGCGCTGATGCTGCCGTGCTGCACACCGTTCTCCTGCACCAGGTAGGCGCCCTGCAGGTCGTAGTCAGAGGCGTTGGCGGGATTGCCGTTCTGCCAGCCCCACGGCCGCAGCAGCACGTCGGTGTAGGTGTGGGTGGTGAACACCGTGACGAACTGCCGGCTCGCCGCGAACGCCTCCAGGGCCTGCGTCTCGGGTTCACTGAAGGCACCCGGCCCGCGGTAGGTGTCGCTGTTGGTCGCCGTGGAACTGCCGCCGTTCGGCGCATTCCAGGCCGTGGCGTAGTTGCGGTTCAGGTCGACGCCGAACGTGCCATCGCCGTTGTTGCGACGGTTCTTGCGCCACATCCCACCGCCGCCCGGGCTGGTCGTACGGTTGTACTCGTATCCGTCGGGGTTGACGCACGGCACGAAATACAGCTCGCGCTCGTCGACGATCAGCGTCGCTTCGGGATCGGTGCCGTAGTTGTTCACCAGCCACTCCATGAACACCAGCGTGGCCTCCATCGACAGCGGCTCGCGGGAGTGGTGCAGGGCGTCGTAGAGCACTTCCGGCTCGGGTTCGTCGACGCCGACATGGTCGCTGATCTTGACCATCCAGATCGGCCGGTTCTCCCAGGAGTTGCCGATCGCCACCTTGGCACTGCAGATCGCCGGGTTGGTGGCGAACAGGCCATCGAGGATCGCCTCCATCTGCGCCAGCGTCCAGTGGCCGCCCATGGCGCCCTGGCCGAGTGGTGGGTTGGGCAGGTCGATGCCAGGGTAGCGGGCGGCTTGCGCCGCATACCACGCCGACAGATCGCGCTGCAGGATCCGCACGTCGAAGCCGAGCTGTTGCAAACGTTGGAACTCGCGGTCGTCGACGATCACTTCGACCCGCCGTTGCGCCGGCAGCGGCGGTTGGCAGCCGGCGAGATCGAGATCGAGCTGCAGCAGCTGGTGCAACTGAGCCGGCCCGGTGGTTCGCACCAGGGCGAGGTGCCGCGGCGTCGAGACGACGGGAGCCTGGGCGGTGACGGCGGCTGCCAACGCAGCGCCGACGAGCAGGTGGCGAAGGAGCATGGGAGGAGCGCCCGGGTGCGGGGCAGCGGCCGCGGGCCCCGTCACCTTACCGCATCCGTCACCCGGCCGTTGCCGTCAGGGGCCGACCACCAGGCGGGTGCCGTTGCGGAACGCGGCGCCGGCGGCGCCGGTGTCGATGCTGACGCCCTGCTGGAAGAACGTCACCCCGAGGTCGGCGAGGTCGTTCCGCGCTGCAGTGCGCGTGGGCGACTGGTGACCACCGGGGCACGCCAGCCTTGTCGCAGGCCCTCTCTATGTGGCGCCAGTAGGCGTCCACGTCCATGATCGGCCTGCGCGCAATGTCGGCCGCCTTGGCATCAAGCCGGCCCATCTGCTTCGCCCTGGGCGTCTGCCGGTCCGCCCGCTTCATCGCTGCGAACTGTGAGCTGCCCGCAGGCCATCGAGAGCGTCTCAGACGGACGCATGCCGGTGTGCCACTGCAACATCCCCAGCGCGCGCACTGCAGCACTCGAGGTTTCGACCGCGTTCGCCTCGAAGGGGCGAAGTGCCCGAGGTGCCACTCGGGACCAAAGTAAGAACTGGTCGGGGCGAGAGGATTTGAACCTCCGACCTTTGCGTCCCGAATCGGTCCTAAGGGCAAGTCGTAGAATGCAGAGAACGTGGGGGAAACGGCACTTTGGAGGCCGTTCTCGACAACCTACCAAGTGCCGCAAGTTCCGTCAAGTGCCGGCATCTTGCCGCACCAAACACTAGGTTTACGTCGGCTCTGCTGTACGGCTGCTGTACAGAACCGGCCGGTGGCGAAGAAATCGTGCGTGGCAGATTTGCGGCACGGTGCGGCAACCTGTAGGAACGTGCTGGACACCCCCACCATGGATCGACGCTGGTCACTTTGACGAAAGCCCGCAGAACGCCTGAGTAGTGAAGGGAGGGCCGCATGGCCCGTTCGTCCGCGGCGCCATCGCCGCAAGTCGTAGGTAGCGAGCTGCTGGCCGATGGGTCGCTCGCGCCTGTTCCGATCGTCGCCGAGCAGGTGCTCGGTCGCCCCGTGGGTCCAGACACCGCGCGGCGGTGGGCCGTCGCCGGCCGGCGAGGGAAAGCGCTGGCCACGGTCCATGGCTGGCAGCGGCAACGCATGACCACGCCAAGCGCCATGCGCGCTTGGTTGGCTGCCGTGGCGCATGCCACGCCGACCGCGCCCCCACCGACCCGCGACCACGCGGCCGACGCCGTGCTCGAGTCTTTCGGCCTGGGCCGGGGGGAGTGACCCATGGCCCAAAACGAACGCGCCCCGCTGGCGGCAACCAGCGAGGCGCAGCAGAACCAACAGGACGGCAGCAGCGTAGCACGCACCGGCGACGACGACAACGCCACGCTGGAAGCCGCGCTTGCCTACGCCGCGCGCGGCTGGCACGTGCTGCCGGTTGACGCTGCCAAGCGTCCCCTGGTCGCGTGGGGCGCGGAACGGACCACCGACGCCGAGACCATTCGCGGCTGGTGGCGCCGCTGGCCGCATGCTGGCGTGGCCATCGCCACCAAGCCGAGTGGCTTGGTGGTCGTCGACATCGACGTGCCCGACGCGTGGGCCGCAGTGACGGGGCCCGAACCCGACGGCTGCGCGCTGGTCGCGTCGACGCCGCGCGGGGGCCGGCACCTGTTCTACGCCGAACCAGGCGCGGGCATGGTGTGCACCGCCACGGCACGCTGGCCCGGCATCGACATCAGGGCGGCCGGTGGCGAACACGGCGGCTACGTCGTGGCGCCCCCGGCTCCTGGCCGCGAGTGGCAGGTAGGCGACCCGCTGGACGAAGCCGACCTGCAGCCGATGCCGGCGTGGCTGGCCGAGCACCTGGTCGAACGCGAGCACCAGACCGCGCCGAACTGCACGCCGAGCACGCCACGCCGCGCCGGCACGGCGACCGCGGCCCGGCTCGCGGAAGTCGCGTCGGCCCTGCAGTGCGTGGACCCGAGCGAGGACCGCACCCATTGGCTCGCCACCATCTTCGCCGTGCACGCCGCGCTCGACGGCGATCCGGCGGGCGCCGAGCTGGTCGAGCAGTGGAGTGCCACCACGACGCACGCCGGCCAGTACGTGCAGGGCGAGGCAAACACCATCTACCGGGGCACGCGCGCACCTGGACCGGGCGATCGGCGCCCCAAGGTCGATGCGGGAACCCTGTTCGCCCAGGCTCGGCGCAACGGCTGGACGGCGCCGCCAGTCGATCCGGCGGACCTGCCGCCGTTCCTGCGCGAATCGGCGGAAACGCAAGCGCGACAGTCTGCCAAGTCGCACCCTGCCGCAGCCGACGACGCGCCAAACCAGGACGATCCGGCACTGCAGCCGTTTTACGCGGCGTGGCGCCCCCTGCGCTCGCTCGACGAAGCGCCCCCACCGGTCGACTACCTACTGCGGCTGCCGACGAAGCACGGCGAACCGGTGCCGCCTGGCTCGCTGGGCGACGGCTTCTTGCGGCGCGGGGTCGTCGCGTCCCTGGTGGGGCAAGGCGGGGTGGGCAAAACGATGGCCATGCTGCAGCTCGCCATCGCGATCGCGATCGGCGACCGGTGGCTCGGCTACTTCCCCGCGCCGCTGCAGCGCGGCCGCGTGCTGATCATGTTGGGCGAGGAGGACGCGGAGGAAGCGCACCGCCGGCTGTACTGGGCCACGCGCAACCTGTCGCCGGCAGACCGCCGCGCGGTCGAACAGCAGGTTGTGGTGGTCGGGCTGCGGGGTGGGCAGTTCCCGTTGCTCGAACAGCCGAAGCCCGGCCGGACCTGCCCGACGATCTACTTCAACACGCTCGAACAGGTCCTGCACAAGCGCGCGGGCGAACACGGCTGGGCCGCCGTCCTGATCGACCCGCTGAGCCGGTTCGCCGGCATCGACACGGACCTGAGCAACGCGAACGGAACGGCCGTCGTGCAGGTGCTGGAGCGCTTGACCACCGCGCCCGGCAACCCGTCGGTGGTGGCCGGTATCCACAGCAGCAAGGCCAGCCGGCAGCAGGGCCAGACCGCGGTGGTGCGCGGCGCATCGGCTCTGACCGACGGGGTGCGCTTGGAAATGACTCTGAGCCGAGATGGCGAACAGGTGCGGTTGGCCACCTCCAAGACCAACTACGGGAGCATGCTGGCCGGCAAGGGCATCCCGGTGGAAGTCGGCGAACACGGCGTGCTGAGCGTGCTGGCCGACTACCGGCCGGGGGCGCCCACCGCGGCCGACGCGAACCCGCTGCTGGCCGAGTCGCTGGAACGCGATATCGCGGCCCTGGTCGCGTCCGTCGCCGAGCGTGCCGGGCAGGATGGCCGATACCGGGGCAGCGCCGAGACGGCGGGCAACCTGGTGGGCATCGGCGACAAGCGCGCGCGCAAGGCGCTGAAGGAAGCGCTGCACCGCGGGCTGCTGGTGGCTGGCGGGACCACCAGGGACAGGTGGTTCGCGGCCGGCGAGTCGCGGCAAGGTGCCTTGCCGCGAATCGAGCGCGGCGAGGAAGGCGACGACGATTCGCGGCAGCGTCCGATTAGCGGCACCCCCCCCGTACCCCCCAACGCGGGTGCCGCGAATTGGGTTCGCGGCACCCCGTCGTTGGATTCCCGGCACCTGCCGGGAATTGCCGGGAATTGCCGCGAATCGGAATCGGACACCGGCGGGCAGCCAAAGCGCCGCCGGGCGAAGCGCCGGCAGGTGGAGCCGCAGCAGCCTTGACCTTTTCGACAGCCTTGGCGAACTGGCCGTCGCGCTTGATGGTCGAAGGGTTGACGCCGTGCTGCTTGGCCAGCTTTTCGGCGGTCTTGGCTGGTGCG